>CABQLI010000020.1 GCA_902464965.1 uncultured Collinsella sp. | reverse complement strand
GCGCAAGTCCTTGGCAGGGGAGCGCGAGCTGCTGACCATGCTTACGAGCTACCCCGACCTGTTCCGCACGTATGCCGACCGCATCTGCTCCATCGAGTGGGTGGATCCGCGCCACGAGTCCATCGCATGGGCCGTGCTGGCAACGCCGCCGGGAACCGATCCGGCAGCCTGCATGGATGCGGCGCGCTCGGTGTGTCCCGATGCGGCAACGCTTGTGAGTGCCGGGCGCATCTCGGCGACGAGCAAGCACCCCACCGAGACGAACATCGTGTTTATGCTCGATACGCTTGAGCTCTACACCATCAAGCGCCGCATGCGTGCCGCGCAGGCCAAGCTGCGCCAGGACCGTTCGCTCGATGATGGGGCCCGTCGCGCGCTGACCGTGCAGGCCGCGCAGGATTCGCAGCGTCAACGCGAACTGCAAAAGTCGATCGGCGGCGTGGCGGATCCGTTCCGTTTGATCGGCCTGGAGGCCGCAGGCACCGAACAAGCCTAGATGTTGTGGTCAACCAGCGTATTCTCGCCTATATCCAGTCCTCTTTTTGGGTATAGACGTCAATGTGTGTGCTAAAGTATTGAGTCCTGTGGACTATGAAGGGAGAATCTGTGCCAAAAAAGACTGAGAGCACGGGTACTGGGCTGGAATCCTACGTTGCAAAGCTCATGGGCAACGGCTCAAACAGGACTTCGGTAACCGAGGACGAGATTCAGGTCGCCCTGAAGGATATCGATGTTTCTGACGAGCAGCTCACCGCGGTGTATTCCGCGCTGCGCAACAGCGGCATCCAGATTATCTCCGCGAGCGGTAACGACGACGCCCCCATGGACGTCGACGATGACAATACCGATTCTGATACCGACGATTTCGATGACGACGACGAGCACGATTCCGGCTCGCTCGACGATCACGAGCTCAAGATGGCCCGCCAGGCCGACGCCGAGATGGGTTCTTCCAAGAGCAAGAAGAAGCGCACCGTGCGGACGTCCCGTTCGCGTTCGCGCGTGCGCGGCATCGATGCCTCCACGGTGATGCTGACCGGCGATCCGGTCCGTATGTACCTCAAGGAGATCGGCAAGGTCGACCTGCTGACCGCCTCCGAAGAGGTCGATCTGGCTATGAAGATTGAGGCCGGTCTTGAGGCCACCGAGAAGCTCGAGGCTGCCGATGCTGGTGAGCTCGAACTCACGCGTGCCGAGATGCGTCGTCTTACGCGCATTGAGAACGTGGGCCTCGAAGCCAAGCAGGCGCTCATCAGTGCAAACCTGCGTCTGGTCGTCTCCATCGCCAAGCGCTATGTTGGTCGCGGCATGCTGTTCCTGGACCTGATCCAGGAGGGCAACCTCGGTCTGATCCGCGCCGTCGAGAAGTTCGACTACCAGAAGGGCTTTAAGTTCTCCACGTACGCCACGTGGTGGATCCGTCAGGCCATCACGCGTGCTATCGCCGACCAGGCCCGTACCATCCGTATTCCCGTGCACATGGTCGAGACCATCAACAAGCTCGTCCGCGTGCAGCGTCAGCTCCTTCAGGACCTGGGCCGCGACCCGACCCCCGAGGAGATCGGTGCCGAGATGGACATGAGCGCCGACCGCGTCCGCGAGATCCAGAAGATCTCGCAGGAGCCCGTGTCGCTCGAGACCCCCATCGGCGAGGAAGAGGATTCCCAGCTGGGCGACTTCATCGAGGACTCCCAGGCCATCGTTCCGCCCGATGCGGCCAGCTTCTCCATGCTGCAGGAGCAGCTCACCCAGGTGCTCGATTCGCTTGCCGATCGTGAGCGCAAGGTTATCGAGCTGCGCTTTGGCCTTGTCGACGGACATCCCCGTACGCTCGAGGAAGTCGGCCGCGAGTTTGGCGTCACGCGCGAGCGCATCCGCCAGATCGAGTCCAAGACCCTGGCCAAGCTCCGCCACCCGAGCCGCAGCAGCAAGCTTAAGGACTATATCGAAAGCTAGTCAAGCAAGAGGCGCCCTCAAGCACATCCGCTTGGGGGCGCTTTCATGTAGTCGTTGGGGACGTTCTTGAATGACTAGTCGTTTAAGAACGTCCCCAATGATTAGGTCGGAAAATTTCTTAAAAAAGTTCTTGCCCTGAGCTGATTCGTCCGTATAATAAACTTCGTTGCTTGAGAGCACGCACCTATTCCTCGGTAGCTCAATGGTAGAGCACGCGGCTGTTAACCGCGCTGTTGTAGGTTCGAGTCCTACCCGGGGAGCCAGAATTTTCCAGCCCTTTCTGTTGGGCTTTAAATTCCTCGGTAGCTCAATGGTAGAGCACGCGGCTGTTAACCGCGCTGTTGTAGGTTCGAGTCCTACCCGGGGAGCCAGGTTGTAAAACCCGTCGCTTATGCGGCGGGTTTTTTCATGCCGCGATCGCCGTTCGCGAACGTTACCGTATCAACATTTCGTGTCGAGGATGTAATCCCGAGGCCCGCCACCTCAACATGCCGCGGTCGTTGTAGAATATTGCAATGATTGCTCCCACGACATGGTGCCGCGAGCACCAAGAAAAGGAGATTCTTGTGTCTGAGACCATTAACGGCAGCCTGAGCGTCTCGAACGACGTTATTGCCGATATTGCCGGTTATGCCGCGATGACGTGCTATGGCGTTGTCGGTATGGCTGAGCAGCTCCAGGGCGCCGAGAGCGTGCGCCTGCTTGCCGGTCAGCGCCTCCGCAAGGGCGTGCTTGTCTCCGCCGACGAGAACGGCCTTACGGTCGATCTTCACGTCGTGCTCGAGAACGGCGTCAACATGAAGTCCGTCTGCCACAATCTTTCGAGCTCCGTTGCCTTCACTCTGCAGGAGATCGCCCAGATCGATCCCGCCAGCCTTAAGATCGGCATCCATATCGACGCGCTCAAGAGCCGTCTGAACTAGCATCCGAAAACGGAGATTCAAATACCCATGATTGCAAAGACCATTCGCACCTGTTTTCCGATCGCTGCGGCTGCCGTTTCCGACAAGGCCGAGGAGATCAACAAGCTCAACGTCTTCCCCGTACCCGATGGCGATACCGGCACCAACATGTCGCTCACGCTCGCCTCGGTGACCAAGGAGCTCTCTGCCCTTCCCGCCGATGCCGATATGGAGGCCATCGCCGGTGCCATCACCCACGGCTCTCTCATGGGCGCTCGCGGTAACTCCGGCGTTATTACCTCGCAGATTCTTCGCGGCGTGGCCGAGGGCCTTGTCTCTGCCGACGAGCCTATTACGTCCGCCAACATTGCCTTCGCCTTCCGTCGTGCCGTCAAGGTCGCCTTCCAGGCTGTCCGCAAGCCCATCGAGGGCACGATCCTCACGGTCCTGCGCGATGTCTCGACCAAGGCCGATGAGTGCGAGAAGAAGAAGTTCTCGGCCGAGGATGCGCTCGATGCTATCGTCGTCGAGGCGTACCAGTCCGTCGCCCGCACACCCGACCTGTTGCCCGTTCTGAAGGAGAACGGCGTGGTCGACTCCGGCGCCTTCGGCTTTGCTATCTTCCTGGAGAACTTTGTTGCCGCCGCGCTTGGTCGCAGCACCGTGGTCGAGGATTTCTCCGCTACGTTTGACTCCGCCGGCTCTGCCCGCGATGCCGCTCTTGGCCGCGTTGAGATCGAGGCTAACGACGACTGGGAGGGCTCGGAGTTCCGCTACTGCAACGAGTTTCTCTTTAAGGCCGACGCCCCGTTTGACGAGGACGAATGCCTTAAGTTCCTAGGCTCCATGGGCGACTGTGAGCTGCTCGTGGGCGCCTATCCCGACTACAAGATCCATGTGCACTCCAATACCCCCAACCTGGTGCTCGAGCACATGCTGCAGCTCGGTCAGATCTATGAGGTCTTTATCCACAACATGGAGATGGAGGCCCACGACCGTACCGCTAAGATCCACGAGGATCAGGAAAAGGCCGCCGAGCCCGCCAAGGCGCTGGGCTTTGTCGCCGTTGCCGCCGGTTCCGGCGAGGCCGACATCCTCAAGTCCCTTGGCGTCGACGTGGTCGTCTCCGGTGGCCAGACTATGAATCCCTCGACCGCCGACCTGCTGGGCGCGGTGGACCAGGTCAACGCGACCTCGGTCATCATCTTGCCCAACAACGGCAACATCCGCATGGCCGCTGAGGCTGCTGCCTCAGCCTGCACCGACAAGAAGGTCGCCGTCGTTCCCACCAAGACCGTCCCGCAGGCCTTCTCCGCGCTGTTCGCAGTCCTGCCCGATTCCGAGCTCGAGGATGCCGTCGCCGCCATGGTCGACGCCATCAGTGAGGTCCGCGATGGTGAGGTCACCCGCGCCGTGCGCGACTCCAGTGCCTCTGACGGTTCTCCGATTCACTCCGGTGACGTCATGGGTATCATCGCCGGCTCCATCGACGTGGTCGGCTCCGACGTGAAGCAGGTCACGCTCGACTGCATCAACCGCATGCAGGAGGAAGAGGAGGGCGACGCGCTGACGATTCTGGCCGGCGAGGAGCTGTCCGATGAGGCCTTCCAGGAGATCGTCGACGCCATCGAGGAAGCTCAGCCCGACTTGGAGATTGACGCCCATCGTGGCGAGCAGCCGCTCTATCCCGTGATCTTCTCGATCGAGTAGGCATCTGCCCATGTCCGAGCTCTGCTCCGTGCCGCGCGTCTCGGAGCGCTTTGCCCAGAGCAATGCGCTCGACGAGGATATCGCGCGACTCAAATATGTTTCGGGTAAACGTGAGGAGGCCCTTCGCCGTCTGGGAATTAGGACGGTGGGGGACCTCCTTCTCCATATCCCTCATCGATACCTCGACTTTACCCGTTCGTGGTCCATCGAGATGGCGCCCATCGGTACCGTGTGCACCATCATCGCCACGGTCGACCGCATCGTCCAAAAGCAGCCGCGTCCGCGCATGCAGGTGACCGAGGTATCGCTGGTGGACGAGACGGGCGTGTTGCAGGTCGCCTTTTTCCGCCAGCCCTGGATTGCCCAGCAGCTTAAACAGGGCGACCGCCTAGCCGTGATGGGCAAGGTCGAGTTTGCCTACGGTTTTAAGCAGATGGCCTCGCCGCACTTTGAAAAGCTCGATGACGGGCGTGCTGCGGGTACCATCCTGCCGGTCCATTACGTGAGCGATGGCGTGAGCCAGGCGTGGATGCGCCGCATCGTAAGCGGCGCGCTCGAGGTCGTCGGCAATCCGTTCGATCCGATTCCCGCGCCGCTGCGCGCAAAGCGGAAGCTCATGAGCAATGCCCGCGCGTTGCGTTCGATCCACTTTCCATCGAGTATGGCAGAGCGCGATATCGCGCGCGCACGGCTTGCCTACGAGGAGTGCCTCTACCTGCAGCTGGCGCTGCGCCTGCGCAACGTCGGCGGCCTGGTCGATGTGGTTCCCTATGCCCACACCGCGGGCGAGCACCTGGCCGCGCTTAAGCAAGCCCTGCCGTTTTCGCTGAGCGACGAGCAGGAGACCGCGTTCCAAGATATCCTGCGCGATATGTGCGATGGTGGGCGCGTGATGAACCGCCTGCTGCTGGGCGATGTCGGTACCGGTAAGACCGCCGTTGCCGCCTGCGCTCTGGCTGTGGCTGCCGATAGCGGTACGCAGGCCTGCGTTATGGCGCCCACGGGCGTGTTGGCGCGCCAATATGCCGATAAGACCGGCCCTCTGCTCTCGCAGGCGGGCATGTCCTGGGCGCTTCTGACGGGTGCCACGCCGGCCTCAGAGCGCGAGCAGATCCATGCCCAGCTTGAATCGGGCGAGCTCGACGTCCTCTTTGGAACCCACGCGGTGCTTTCGGATGACGTTACGTTCAAGCATCTGTCGCTCGTGGTCATCGATGAACAGCACCGCTTTGGCGTCGGCCAACGCAACGCCCTACGCGCGAAGGGCCCCGGTGCGGACCTGCTCGTTATGACGGCGACACCGATCCCGCGTACGCTGGCGCTTTCGGTCTACGGCGATCTGGACACGAGCATCATTCGCCATCGGCCCGTCCCTGGCGCTGGCGTGACGACACGCGTGCTCACCGAGTCGAGCCGCGACCTCGCCTATGGCGCCATCCGCGAGGCGCATGAAAAGGGTCAGCAGGCCTACGTGATTTGCCCGCTCGTGGAGCCGAGTGACTCGGCCGATGAGCTTGAAGACGTGCCCGGTATCGCCCGCGACGACGAGGGCCGCGTGACCGTGCCTGTGCCGCTGCACGATACGGCGACCGAGCTCGATCGCCTGCGTCTGGCGTTGCCGGGTCTTGCCATCGAGCGCCTTCACGGCCGTATGCCAGCGGGGGAGAAGGATCGCGTGATCGACGCCTTCAAGCGTGGCGAGATTGACGTGCTCGTCTCGACTACGGTGGTCGAGGTGGGCGTCGACGTGCCCAACGCCACCGTCATGGTCATCGAGAACGGTGAGCGGTTTGGCTTGGCGGCGCTGCATCAGCTACGCGGTCGCGTGGGCCGCGGCAGCGTGTCGGGCACGTGCCTGGTCATGACGCACTCCAAGGGCAATGGCGGCGCCTCGGCGGCACAAGACCGTCTCCAGTCGCTCGAAAAGACCTCGGATGGTTTTACGCTTGCCCAGATGGACCTGCGTCTGCGTCACGAGGGCGAAATCCTGGGGTACCGTCAGCACGGTGGCGTGACCTTGCGCTTTGTGGACCTGGATGCCGATGAGGACCTTATCGAATGGGCCCATTTGGACGCGGTCGAGCTCTTGCGGTATGCTTGCAACCTTGACTCTGTGGCGACGCGTCCCTTGCGCGAGGCGGTCGCCATGCGTTATCGACATATCTTTAAGGAGGTCAGCGGAGGATGAGAATCATCGGCGGCGAATGGCGCGGTCGTAAGATCGAGGAGCCCCGTGGTCGCGATGTCACCCGCCCCACGACTGATCGCGTGCGCGAGGCGTGCGCATCTATGGTCATGTCGGCATTCGATTTCGATTTGGACGAGGTTCGTGTGCTGGACGCCTTTGGCGGCTCCGGTGCCTTAGGGTTAGAGATGCTCTCTCGTGGGGCCCGCTCGCTCACGACGTTTGAGATCGATCGCAACGCCGCGCGGCTCATTACCAAGAATATCGAGTCGCTCTGCCGTGACCGTGCGCGTTGGCGTGTGGTCACGGGCGACATGCTGGCAAGTGCCTCGCGCGGTCGTGTACCGGGCGGCCCCTTTGATTTGGTCCTGCTCGACCCGCCCTATGCTTTTGGTGCCGAGCCGGTCGAGGAAATGCTGCAGAACCTGGCTCAGCAGGGTCTGCTTGCGCCTGGCGCTTATGCCCTGTTTGAGCATGCCTCCGCCGATGCGGGCGCGCATCCGGCAGGCTTTGAGACTGTACGTGAGAAGCGCTACGGCATTACCTCGGTCGACCTGCTTCGTTGGGTCGGCGATGACGACGGTGAGGACGATAGTGCCGTCACCGATGCCGATAACAACGATGCCACGACGTTTCAGGAGGACGCCCATGAATGACACCATCAACCGCGTGATCGTCCCGGGCACCTTCGATCCCATCACGTTTGGCCATATCGATGTGATCCGCCGCGCCCGCCGCATCTTTCCCAGTGTGATCGTCGCTGTTGCAGAGTCGCAGGGTAAAAACGGTGTGGGCACCACGTTTATGCTCGATGAGCGCGTGGCGCTGGCCCGCGAGGCGCTCGGTAATATCGACGGCGTCGAAGTCCTGCCCTTTACCGGCCTCTTGGTCGACTTCGCTCGTGAGCAGGGGGCGGGGGCCGTGGTCAAGGGCCTGCGCGCGATGACCGACTTTGAGTATGAGCTGCAGCAGGCCGACCTCAATTATCGCTTGGATAGCGAGCTGGAGTCCATCTTTGTCATGAGTGCTCCGCAGTACGGTTACATCTCGAGCTCGGTCGTTCGCCAGATTGCCTCGCTCGGCAGCGATGTATCGACGTTTGTCCCGTCCAACGTGGTCGAAGCGCTCAGACATCGCTTTTCGTGACGTTTTTTATTGCCTGGTGGCATGTGGTAAACTAGCACGATGATATGTTACCTATGAAAGGAGACCGGATGCCGGGCGAGAATTTTCCTGGCGATAGGATCGTCAGCTTGGTCGATGAGCTCGAAGGGCTGATCGAGGAAGCCAAGCCGCCTTTCGGCAAGAACGCTCAGTTCAAGGTCATCGACGCCGACGTGTTCTTCAATATTCTCGACGAGATCCGCATGAGCTATCCCGAGGAGTGGCAGAAGTCCCGCCGTATCCTTAAGGAGCGCGAGGAGCTTATGGCTTCCGCCGCCGCTCAGGCTGATTCCATCATCGCCGACGCTCAGCAGCAGGCCCTCACCATTGCCGGTGAGCAGGAGATCGTCCGCCTTGCGCAGCAGCAGGCCGACGACATCCGCGATCGTGCCCAGCAGTACGAGCGCGAGACGCGTTATGCTGCCGAGGACTACGCGGAGCAGGTCTTTACGCACCTGGAGGAGAACCTCAAGAGCCTGACTGGCACCGTTACCCGTTGCCGTCAGCAGCTCAACGAGGGTGCCGCCCAACAGAATGGTCAGTGGTAATGGCTGAGTTTCCGAGCGTTACCGTCGATCTTTCCGAGCAGCTCGAGTTTCCTGGAGATTCGTATCCGCTGACCGGTAAGGTCGATGTCGCCACCTACACGGTGGGCGAGAAGGAGTACCAGCTTCAGGACGGCATCGACTACGACGTTGTCTTTACCAATGCCGGTACCGGTGTCTTGCTCACGGGCATGGTCCGCGCGCACGCCACCGGCGAGTGCGACCGTTGCCTGGAGCCCGCCTCGTTTGATATCGCCGGCGAGATCGAGGAGTTCTACCTCTTTGAGGAGCCCGAGGATCCCGAGGCCTACGAGGACGGCTACGAGCTCCTGTGTGAGGACCGCATCGTCGATCTGGGTGAGCCCATCAACGACGCGGTCGTCATGGACACGCCGTTTGTGGTGCTCTGCAAGCCCGATTGCCGCGGTCTGTGCCCCACATGCGGTTGCAATCTCAACGTCGAGCAATGCGATTGCGCCGCCCAGGCAGAGGCAGAATGGGCCGCTGCCACGGAAAATCCATTTGCAGCATTGAAGAATCTCAAGCTTGATGAGTAAAACTGTGGTAGTATCGCTACTTGCGCGTAATCGCCACACTGGATAGTTCATAAGGAAGGTCACTATGCCCGTACCTAAACAAAAGCAGGGTCGTATCCGCACTCACACCCGTCGTTCCGCCAACATGAAGATCTCGTCTGCGGCTCAGTCCACGTGCCCCCGTTGCGGCGCTGTCAAGCTTCCGCACCACGTGTGCCCCAGCTGCGGTTTCTACAAGGACCGCGAGGTTATCGTTACCGAGTAACGGTATACTCTGGATGCGATGCCGTTCCAAATGGAACCACAATGGCCGGCTCAATGAGTCGGCCATTTTTGTATAAGGAGCATGTATATGAGTAACGTTCGCGTTTGTGTAGACGTTGTGGGCGGAGACGAGAAACCTCAGGTTGTTCTCGATGGTATCGAAGCTGCGCTTGCCGCCGATCCCGATATCGAGGTCTTGGCAGCTGGTCCCGCCGAAATCGTCAATCCCTTTGCAGCTTCCCATGCACGTGTTGAGGCCCTTGAGGCGCCTGACGTTATCGCCATGGATGACGATCCCATTCGCGCCGTGATGACCAAGCGTAAGTCGTCGATCGTGCTTTCTTGCCGCGCCATTAAGAAGGGCAACGCGGATGCGTTCTTCTCCGCCGGCTCCACCGGTGCCATGACCGCCGCCGCCACCGCCTATGTGACGCCGTTTAGGTATCAGGCCGAAGGCAAGAAGCAGCCGGTGCGCCCCTGTCTGACCAATGCGCTGCCCAATCGCGCCGGCGGTCTGACGGTGCTGTGCGACATGGGTGCCAACCCCGATGTGGAGGTCGATGACATGGTGCGTTTTGCCCAGATGGGTAGCGCCTATGCCCGCGTCGTCCTGGGCATCGAGCATCCTCGCGTGGGCCTGCTTGCCAATGGCACCGAGGATGAGAAGGGCTCCAACTTTACCAAGGCCTGTTTCCCTGCTATGAAGGCCGCCGTTCCCGGCTTTGTTGGTAACTGCGAGGGCACCGACCTCACCTCAGGTAACTTCGATGTCGTCGTTGCCGATGGCATGTCGGGTAATATCGCTCTCAAAGCTACCGAGGGCGCTGCCAAGTTTTTGCTGCAGGAGCTCAAGGGCGCCTTTATGGCCTCGCTCGGCACCAAGATCGCCGCGCTGCTCATCAAAAAGCAGATGCGCGAGATTAAGGCCAAGCTCTCTGGCGACGCCAAGGGCGGCGCGATTCTTCTGGGCCTGCGCGGCGTGGTCCTGATCGGCCATGGCGCCACCTCGGTCGAGGCTGTCAAAAACGGTACGCTCGCGGCGGCCGAAGCCGTGCGCGCCGGGCTGGTCGAGAATGTCGCCAACTCTATGGACAGTATCGTTTTGTAAGAGCGAGTTAGAGCGCTGTTATGTGCTTCGCGGCGCACGTCGTGGGGTAGAATCAGAACCGTGTCTTGGTACCGCCCGGGCGGTACCATTCTTTTGGTATTCATGTACTATGAGAGGAAGCGCTATGGACCGCTCCGAAATCTTCGACAAGATCGCCGAGGTCGCTGCTGACGTTCTGGGCGTCGATGTTGCCGAAATTAGCGAGGAGACCACCTTTGACGACCTCGATGCCAACTCGCTCGAGCGCCTGCAGCTGGTTACGGCTATCGAGGACGAGTTCAACCTCGAGATCGATGACGAGACCCTGCTCTCGCTCAACTCTGTCGCCGACGCCGTCGACGCTATCGAAGCTGCCAAGGAGGCCTAAGTCTTGGCTTTATCCGAACGACTTACGCGCGCCCAGGAAATCCTGGGCCACGAGTTCAACAATAAGGTGCTGCTGCGCGCGGCCCTTACGCATCCCTCGGCAGTCGAGGGCCAGCCGGTTTCTGCCAGCTATGAGCGCCTTGAGTTCTTGGGCGATTCCATTTTGGGCGCTGTGGTCGCACGCTCCCTGTTTGAGTCCTATCCCGAGTTTGACGAGGGCAAGCTCACTCGCTTGAAGGTGTCGCTCGTCTCGGGCGCCACGCTATCCGAGGTTTCTCACGAGTTGGGCATCGACGACATCATTATCTTTGGTGCCTCCGAGACCGGTACCGGTGCGCGCGGCCTGCATTCGGCCCTCGAGAACGTCTATGAGTCGCTCGTGGGCGCGCTGTACCTGGATGCCGGCTGGGACGTTGCGGCGGAGTTCATTCACCGTACGCTTAAGCCGCATTTGGCTTCCGAGCGTGCCGAGCATCCTGCGAACCCCAAGTCGTTTTTGCAGGAGTGCGTGCAAGCCGACGGTCACGAGCCCCCGGCGTACAAGCTCGTTGGCTCCGAGGGCCCGGCGCATGCGCCCACCTTTACCGCTGTGGTTTTGATCGATGGTATTCGCCAGGGTCGCGGCTCCGGCTCCTCAAAGAAGGAAGCCGAGGGAGCTGCCGCGCTTGAAGCGCTCGACCGCATGGGTTACACCACCAACGGCGTGATTCTGAACAAGAAGCACGTGTAAGCGAGGAACCGTGTATCTCAAGTCCCTTACGCTCAAGGGGTTCAAGTCGTTTGCCGACCGCGCCCATATGACGTTTGAGCCGGGCCTGACCGTCATCGTCGGTCCCAACGGCTCGGGAAAATCGAACATCTCCGACTCCATCCTGTGGGTCCTGGGCGAGCAGAGCGCCAAGCAGTTGCGCGGCCAGGCCATGGAGGATGTCATCTTCTCGGGCTCGTCAGCGCGCAAGCCGGTGGGTGTCGCTGAGGTCACACTGGTGCTCGATAACTCGGACCATATGTTGCCCGTCGATTTTGACGAGGTCGCTATCACTCGTCGCATGTATCGCTCGGGCGAAAGCGAGTACCTCATCAACTCGAGTCCGTGCCGCCTGATGGACATTCAGGATATCCTGCACGATTCGGGCCTGGGCAAGGATACGCATTCCATCATCAGCCAGGGCAAGCTCGACGTCATTTTGCAGAGCCGCCCCGAGGAGCGCCGCGCCCTCATCGAGGAGGCCGCCGGCATATCCAAGCACAAGCGCCGCAAGGAGCGTGCGCTCAAAAAGATTAAGTCGATGGACGAGCACCTGATGCGTGCCCGCGACATCAATAAGGAAATCGCCCGTCAGCTGCGACCGCTGGAGCGTCAGGTCGATCGTGCGCGCAAGTACAAAGAGCTGTCCTCGCGCGCGAACGAGCTTACGCAGATGCTGGCCGTCGACGAGCTGCGTTCGCTGCAGTCGCAGTGGAACGACCTGGAGAGCCGCTCCAAAGAGGGCGCTGCCGAGCTGGAGCTTGCGCAGTACCGCTTGGGCGAAAAAGAACGCGAGCTCGAGAAGCTTCAGGTTATGCTCGAGGAAAAGGGCCTGTTTGTGGGCGATCTGGGCGAGCAGCGTCGTCATATGCAAGATGTGGTCGGCCGCATTAACTCCGACATGCGTCTGCTTGAGGAAAAGGGCCACAACATGGTGTCGCGCCTGTCTGACATGCGCGGCCAGATTTCGAGCTCCGAGCATCAGCGTCGTCGCGTGGTCGAGGAGCTCGAGGATGCGCGTGCCCAGCTTGAGGAAGTGACCGGTGCGCGCATGCAGGCCCAGGACGACGTTGACGCCGCCGGTCCTGCCGCCGCCCAGCTCCACGAGCGTCGCGTGGCGCTCGACAATCAGATTTCGCAGCTCACGCGCGAGCAGCGCGATGTGCAGCGTGTGACCGATAACGCCGCGCTCGAGCTCGCCAAGGTGAAGGACTCGCTGAGCAACGCCGAGGTCGAGGACAACATGTACGCCTCGCGCCTGGAGCAGATCGACGAGCAGCTCGAGGAGGTAACGGCCTCGCTCGAGAGCCGTCGCGACCGCGCTGAGGAACTTGACGGTGCGCTCGATCAGGCCCGCCAGGCCCAGATTGATGCTCGCGAGGCCACCGAGGTCGCCCGTGCGGCGCTGAAGGACTTGCGTAATCGTGAGAGTGAGGCGCGCAACAAACTTTCCGAGGTGCGCTCGGAGCTTGCCAGCCAAAAGAAGCTCGATGCCCGCATGGCCGACAGCTCGCCGCTGGTGAGCCGTCTGATGGGCGCGATGGGCGATGATGTCTCGGGTCGTCTGGGCGACGTGCTCGAGGCTCCTCGTGAGCTCGAGGGCCTGGTCGAGCAGCTGCTTGCTGGCGATATCGATGCCTTGCTGTTTGATGACGCCGCTACGCTTGAGCGCGCCGGTCGTGCGGCTCTGGACCAAAAGAAGGCCTCGGGCGAGGCGCTGCTGGTGGGTCGCGGCGTGAGCGGCTCTGCTGCTGCCAAGGGCGCCGCCGGTTCTCGTTTGGTCGACCGTCTGTCCGTGCGTTCCGGGTATGGCCCGGTTGTCGAGGCCCTGCTCGGCGGCTATTACGTGGTCGATGACTTGGCTGCCGCGCTGGCGGCACCAGTCGTTGACGGTGTGACCTATGTGACGCCCGATGGCGCCCGCGTGAGCTGTGGCGGCCTGGTGCGCGTGGGACTCGATGCCGGCGAGGCTTCGGGTGCCCTGGAGCGCAAGCGTCGCATTCGCGAGCTGGAGGGCCTTGAGCCCGATTTGGCTGCCGTGTTTGAGCATGTGTCGGATCAGGTCGTCGAGGCCAATGCGGCCGTCGAGGAGGCGCGTGCCGCCGAGGGCGATGCCGCCGGCGAGATCGCCCGTCTTGAGGGCGAGCGCCGCTCGCTGCTCTCCGAGATCGGCCGCCTGGAGCAAAGCGCCAACAACGCCGAGGTCGAGCGCGTGCGCATCTCCAAGCGCCGCGAGCAGGCCGCCGAGGCCGTTCGCGCTGCGCGCCCGCGCGTGGACGAGCTCACCCGTTCTCGTGACGAGGCCCGCGCGCAGGCAAGCGACCTGGGTCTCCAGATTGCCGAAGCCAACGACGAGCTCGATCGCGTGCGTCGTGACGATTCCGAGGCAGCCGGTAAGCTCGCCGATGCCAAGGTCCGCCTGGCTCAGACGAGCGAGCGTCTGCGTTCGCTGAAGGGCCGCGTGCCCGACCTGGAGCATCGCCTGGAGGGCATCGACCGCCGTATCCGCGGAACACGCCAGGCTTCGCGCTCGCTCGAGTTGCTGCGTCTGCGCGTCGACCCCATGCACGAGCGCTATTCGGCCCTTCTGGAGCGCGCGTCGGATTGGGCCGCGCGTCTGCGTGACCAGGCTTCGCTCGAGGAGGCGGACTCGGCCTCGCTTAAAAAGACCATCGAAGACGCCAAGGCCGAGGTTGCTCGTGCCAAGGAGCGGGTTGATGCCGCCACGGCGACGCAAAACGAGTTCAAGGTCGCACGCGGCAAGCTCGAGGTGCAGGTGGAGGCGGCCATCAAGGCCATTACCGCCGATGGCACCACGGTGCTCGAGGAAGCGCTCATGCTTCCTGCGCCTACCGACCGCGACGCCGCCGAGCGCGAGCTCAATCAGCTCGTGCGCCAGATCAACAACCTGGGCCCTGTGAACCAGGTTGCCATGGAAGAGTACGAGCAGCTCAAGCGCCGCGCCGATTACATCGAGGAGCAGCTGGCCGATCTTGAGAGCGCACGCAAGGCGCTCACCAAGATCACGGTGGCCATCGACCGCAAGATGCGTAAAGCCTTCCTGGTGACCTTTGAGAAGGTCGATGCGAACTTCCGCGAGATCTTCGCCATGCTGTTCCCGGGGGGCCAGGCACATCTGGAGATGACCGACCCCGAGCATCCGGCCGAGACGGGCATCGAGGTCGTGGCGCAGCCGCGCGGCAAGCGCATCACCAAGATGATGCTCATGTCGGGCGGCGAGAAGAGCCTGACGGCGCTCGCCCTGCTCTTTGCCGTGTATCGCACGCGTACGGTGCCGTTCTATGTGCTGGACGAGGTCGAGGCGGCACTCGATGACGCCAACCTGTCCAAGCTCATCGGCGCGCTCGACGTGTTGCGTTCCGATACGCAGCTCTTGGTTATCTCGCATCAGCGCCGTACTATGGAGGACGCTGACGTCCTCTACGGCGTCTCGATGCAAGCCGACGGCGTCAGTCGCGTCGTCTCGCAAAAACTCGATCGCGAAACCGGAAAGGTCGTGAATGCATAATGGGATTCTTCGATGCTCTCTCGCGCGGACTTGAGCGCAGCCGCGAGGCCCTCAACGAGGTCTTTTATTTTGGCGGCGAGGTCGACGAGGATTTTTGGGAGGACCTAGAGGACACTCTCGTCATGGGTGACATGGGTGGTCGCGATTAAGGTGTCCGATGACCTGCGCGATGCCGCGGCCAAGAAGAACCTCAAGACCGCCCCGCAACTCCGTCGCGCCCTGGCCGAGCAGCTCGAGCAGCATTTTGTGCCCGTTGAGCGCGATCCGTTCGCCGACACGCCGAGCTGCGTGCTGTTTGTGGGCATTAACGGTGCCGGCAAGACCACGACGGTCGGCAAGATCGCGAGTGCCATGGCTGCCCGCGGTAAAAATGTCGTGATCGGCTCGGCCGATACCTTCCGCGCCGCCGCCATCGAGCAGCTCGATGTGTGGGGCCAGCGCGCCGGCGTCCCCGTCATCAAGCGCGACCGCGGCTCCGACCCGGCAAGCGTTTGCTATGACGTGCTCGACGAGGCCGATAAGCGCGGCAGCGACCTGGTGCTTATCGACACCGCCGGCCGTCTGCACACGAGCCCCGAGCTCATGCGCGAGCTCGCCAAGGTGGTCAACGTGACGCGTAAGCGCGCCGCCAATATGGCCGCCGGCCCCATGCCCGTCTCGGTTGTCCTCGTGATAGATGCCGCGACGGGCCAAAACGGTCTGAACCAGGCGCTCGAGTTTAACGAGGCGTTGGGTCTGGACGGTATTATCATGACAAAGCTCGACGGAACGGCTAAGGGCGGTATCGCCATGGCCGTGGCCGAGAAGCTCAAGCTTCCGATCCTGCGCGTGGGCGTGGGCGAGCAGGTCGATGACCTGCAGGAGTTCAATGCCAAAGATTTCTGCCGCGCCCTGGTGGGCGAGTCCAATTAAGGAGTGACTAGTGTTTGATTCTCTGAGCGATCGCCTCAACGACACATTTGACCGCCTGCGCGGCAAGGGTAAATTGACCGAGGCCGATATCACCTCGGCCATGCGCGACATTCGCATGGCGCTGCTCGAGGCCGACGTCAACTTCAAGGTCGTCAAGGAGTTCGTCGCCAAGACCAAGGAGCGCTGCATGACCGCCGAGGTCATGGAGTCGCTGTCGCCGGCGCAAAACGTCGTCAAGATCGTGCTCGACGAGCTCACCGAGATGCTCGGCTCCACCGAGAGCAAGCTCGTCTTTAGCAACCGCATTCCCAATGTCATCATGCTCGTGGGCCTGCAGGGCTCCGGTAAGACCACGGCTGCCGTAAAGCTGGCCTACCTGCTCAAGAAGCAGGGCCGCTCGCCGCTGCTCGCCGCGTGCGACGTCTATCGTCCCGCCGCTGCCGACCAGCTGGCCACGCTTGGCGGCGAGATCGGCGTGCCGGTCTTTCGCGGTGACGGCGAGCATCCGGTCGATATCGCCAAGGGCGCCATTCAGGAGGCCGTCGACCACCTGCGCGATGTGGTCATCGTCGATACCGCCGGTCGTTTGCAGATCGACGAGCAGATGATGCAGGAGGCCGTGGATATCAAGAAGGCCGTCAAGCCCGATCAGGTGCTGATGGTCGTCGATGCCATGACCGGCCAGGATATCGTCAACGTCGTCTCGACCTTTGCCGAGCGCACCGACTTTGACGGCGTGATCATCTCCAAGCTCGACGGTGACGCCCGTGGCGGCGGCGCGCTTTCCGTCCGCCAGGTGACCGGCAAGCCCATCAAGTTCGTGAGCATGGGCGAGAAGCCTGATTCGCTGGAGCCGTTCTATCCCGACCGTATGGCCAAGCGAATCTTGGGCATGGGCGATGTTGTCGGCATCATCGAGAAGGCCCAGGAGGCCGCCGATGCCGAGCAGCTCGAGGCCGCCGAGCGCATGCTGCGCGAAGGCTTTACCATGAACGATATGCTCGACCAGATGAAGGCCGTCAAGAAGATGGGCGGCATGAAGGGCATCCTGGGCATGCTCCCCGGTGGCCAGCGTGCGCTCAACCAGATGGGTGGCAACCTGGATGAGGGTATCTTCGATAAGAATGAGGCCATTATCATGTCGATGACCAAGGAGGAGCGCCTGCGTCCGTCTATCATCAACGGTCAGCGTCGTGCCCGCATCGCCAAGGGCGCCGGCGTGACTCCCACCGAGGTCAACAGCCTTATGAAGCAGTGGGGCGAGATGAACAAGATGATGGGCCGCATGCGCACGATGGCCAATCAGGCGCAGGCCGGCGGCAAGAAGGGCAAAAAGGGTAAGAAGGGCAAAAAGATGCGCATGCCCAATATTCCCGGTCTGGATGCCATGGGCCTGGGCGGCATGGGTGGCCTGGGAACGGGCGGTCCTAAGTCCGATATGGATCTGCTGCGCCAGATGGAAGCTCAGATGCGCAATAAGAAATAGCGACTGGTTGAGTCGTGTATGGCGAAGGCCGCCTGGATGGTACTCCAGGCGGCCTTCGCCGTTTGTTCGCAGGTTGTCACACACGTGGAAGCGTGCTTGCGCCAGGGCACGTGCCGCTAGTGGCAGCCGCAGCTCTCGTGCCTGTCGTGGTCGTGATGGCCGTGGCAGCCGCAGGACTTGCCATGCTCGTGGGCGTGCTCGTGGTCGTGGCCATGGCAGTCGCAGGTGGCCTCGCCGGTCTGAACGAGCGTGCCGTCAATGAGGGCCTCGATGCAGGCGTCGCAGCTGCCCTGGGCGCCCGCATAGACCGTGATGCCAGCCTGGGTGAGCGCGTTGATGGCGCCGCCGCCGATACCGCTGCAGATGAGCGTGTCGACGCCACCGTTGGCAAGCAGACCCGCCAATGCACCGTGAACAGTGCCGCCGGTGCCTACGACCTGCTCGTTGAGCACCTTGCCGTCCTGAATGTCGTAGATCTTGAACTGCTCGCTGCGGCCAAAGTGCATAAAGATGTTGCCGTTGTCGTACGTCGTTGCCACCCTCATGGTGCCGACCTCCTTTGTTGGCCATGCGGCCGTCGTCGTGGTGATGGGGGAGTATGCGATATTGCCGCCCTCGATACTGAGCGCCCGCCCGTTGACCAGCGCGTTTGCCACCTTGCGATGCGCGCGGCTGCAGATGGCCGCCACCGTGGCGCGGGCGATGCCCATGTGCTGGGCGACTTCCTCCTGATTGAGGCCTTCCAGGTCGCAGAGGCGCAGAACCTCGAGTTCGTCGACCGTCATGTCGATAGCGTCGCCGCTGGCAAGGCCGTCGGGGGTAAAGCCGCGATATTCGGGGATGATCCCAACGCGGCGCAATTTTTCGCGTCTTCCTACCATACACTCTCCAAATCTGACATATGTCAGTAATAGGATAGCGCGGCAGCGGAACCGTGCAAGGCATTTCTGGCATATGTCAGAAAAAGGAAAAGGTGTTCCGCTTGTGAATGCGGGCCGTGCTGCCGTGCATTGCGTGTGCCCGTCCAAGTGTCCAATCCGACACTGCACGCCTGGGCTACAATAAAAATCGCTTATAGGCGACTGACAGGAGGGTCAATGAGCAAAGCTGATCAGCAGTTTGTAGCCATGTGTCGCGATATTCTGGACCATGGCACCACCACCGAGGGTCAAAAGGTCCGACCGGTGTGGGAGGACGGCACCCCTGCCTATACCATTAAAAACTTTGGCGTTACGGCACGCTACGACCTGCGCGAGGAGTTCCCCGCGCTCACCCTGCGTCGCACGGCGCTTAAGTCTGCCATGGACGAGATCCTGTGGATCTATCAAAAGAAGTCCAATAACGTCCATGACCTCAACAGCCATATTTGGGACGAGTGGGCCGACGAGACCGGCTCCATCGGCAAGGCATACGGGTACCAGATTGGCCAGAAGAGCCATTATGCCGAGGGTGACTTTGACCAGATGGACCGTGTGCTGTACGACCTCAAGCATACGCCGTACAGCCGCCGCATCATGACCAACACGTACGTGTTTAGCGACCTGTCCGAAATGCACCTGTATCCGTGCGCGTACAGCGTGACCTATAACGTCACGCAGCGCCCGCAGGACGACAAGCCCACACTCAACATGATTCTCAACCAGCGCAGCCAGGACATTTTGGCCGCGAACAACTGGAACGTGTGTCAGTACGCCATCTTGCTGATGATGGTCGCGCAGTCGGTCGATATGATTCCCGGCGAGCTGCTGCATGTGATTGCCGATGCCCACATTTACGATCGTCATGTCGATATCGTCCGCGAGCTTATCGAGCGTCCGCAGTTTGCTGCGCCCAAGGTAACGCTTAATCCCGACGTGCACGATTTCTACGCGTTTACGACTGACGACCTGATCGTCGAGGGCTACGAGCACGGCCCGCAGGTCAAGAACATTCCCATTGCAGTGTAGGTGGCGCTCATGACGTGTAAGCTATCTGCTATCGTCGCCGTGTGTGACGACTGGGGCATTGGGTGCGAGGGCGACATGGTGGTGTCCAATCGCGCCGACATGCGCCATTTTGTGGCGTGCACCAAAGGTTGCCCGGTTATTATGGGGCGCAAGACCCTGCTGAGTTTTCCCGGCGGGCGTCCGCTCAAGAACCGTCGCAATATCGTGCTCACCCGCGACGAGAGCTTTGCTCCCGAGGGCGTCGACGTGGTGCATAGTATCGACGAGGCGCTCGCCGCGGTTGCCGATGAGCCCGTTGCCTGGGTGATCGGTGGTGGCGATGTCTATCGGCAGTTTTTGCCGTACTGCGTGGAGGCCGAGGTCACGCATAACCACTGCGTCCATCCCGTGGACACGTATTTTCCCAATTTGGACGCCGATCCCGCGTGGGAAGTTGCGCGGCGCGAAGGGGTTGCCACGATTGCCGCGGGCGAGGGTGACGAAGGCCTCGATTATGAGTTCGTGACGTATCGTCGCGCTGAGGCGTAAATCGCCTGTCGTGAACGGTATTATCAGGTTGATTGAATGCATGGGGCGGCGCATAGCGTCGCCTCGTTTGGTATATATGTGCTGTAAAGAAGGGTACGGGCAGGCTGCTATGACTGATGCCGTTGAGGTGCTGCGAATTGATTCGCTCGAGGACGAGCGGCTCGATGCCTACGTGCGACTGACCGAGCGCGAGCTGCGCTGCGTGCTAGAGCCGCAAAAGGGCATCTTTATCGCCGAGAGCGCCAAGGTTATTGAGCGCGCGGTGCGTGCCGGATACGAGCCGGTGAGCTTTCTTTTGGGTGAGCGCTGGCTCGATCAGATGTTGCCGCTGTTTGAGCGCCTGGTTGTGCGCGAGGGCGCAGGTCCGGTTCCTGTGTTCGTTGCCTCCATGGAGCTCATGGAGCAGTTGACGGGCTTTAACGTGACGCGCGGCGCGCTCGCGGCGTTTCGTCGCCCCCGACAGATTCCAGTCGATGAGTTTCTCGATGGCGTCATAAAAGCTGCGGGGGAGCGCCCGGTGCGCGTGTGCGTGCTCGAGGGTATTGTCGACCACACCAACGTCGGCGCGATTTTCCGCTCGGCCGCCGCGCTCAATGTCGATGGCATTTTGGTGAGCCCCACTTGCTGTGACCCGCTGTACCGTCGCTCGGCCCGCGTGAGCATGGGCACGGTTTTCCAGGTGCCCTGGACGCGCATTGGCAGCGAGGCGCGCGTATGGCCGCATGATGGGCTGGCGGCGCTGCACGATGCCGGCTTTTCGTGTGCCGCCATGGCGTTGACGGATGATTCGGCGTCGTTGGACGATCCCGCGCTACAGGAGATTGACCGCCTGGCAATTTTTATGGGCACCGAGGGTGCCGGCCTGGGCGCCAAGACCATCGCGGGCTGCGACCGGGCCGTGCGCATTCCGATGGCGCACGGGGTCGATTCGCTCAACGTGGCTGCGGCGAGTGCCGTCGCCTTTTGGCAGCTGTGCCCGCATGTGAGCAATGAGTATCACTACCAGCCGGGTTTGTATCACTAGGCAGATAGTTCGCACCGGGTTCTGACTCGGGGTGTTTCGGTCGACGCCGGTCGGTGCTAAGCTGCTATTGGTTTTGGCCTTAAATTGCCGTTTTGTTGTTTGACGTATGCTGGTGGGGAGGGCGTGTGGCTAAGAAATCTACGGCTATCGATGTAACGCAGGGTGTTATTTGGCAGCAGCTGCTTTCGCTGTGCGTTCCCATCTTTTTTAGTTCGTTTTTTCAACAGGCCTACACGCTTATCGGTACCTATATCGTCGGCCAGTTTGGCGGCAAGCTTGCACTGGGTGGCATTCAGGCCACGATGGTGCTCACCGAGCTCTGCATTGGCTTTTGCGTTGGCGTCGGCGCCGGCTGCGCGGTCATTACCGGTCAGTATTTTGGCCAGCACGATGATGAGCGACTGAGTCGTTCGGTCCATACGGCCATGACCCTCGCGCTGGTGGGCGGTATCGTTTTCTCGATTCTTGGCATAGTGTTCGTTGAGCCCATGCTGGTGCTTATGAACACACCGCATGAATTATTGGCCGAGGGTGTGGCCTATGCTCGTTGCTATTTTGCCGCTATGGTTGCGGCGCTGCTGCTCAATATGGGAACAGCACTGCTGCGCGCCGTGGGCGACACGCGCGGACCTGCTGTGATCATCGCTTCCGGCTGCCTTGTTAATGCGGTGCTGGATGTCATCTTCGTTGCCGTGCTTCATATGGAGGCTCTGGGCTGCGGCATCGCAGTGGCGCTGACCATTTGCTCCAACGCCACGATGATCGTGATTCGCATGATGCACGCACCGGGTGCGTGGCGGCTTTCGCTGTCCAAACTCGGCATTGATCCTGGCATTTGTAAGAGCATGATCTCGTGTGGTCTGCCGCTTGGCTTTCAGTCTGCTGCGTATTCGATTTCCAACGTTTTGATTCAGGTGTCGGTCAACTCGTTTGGCGCCGATGTCACCACGGCGTGGGGTCTTTCGGGCCGTTTGGATGGCATTGTCTGGATGGTTACCGAGGCGCTTGGCGTGTCGATCACCACGTTCTCGGCACAGAACTTTGGCGCGCGCAACTACGAGCGCATGCGCAAGGGCTACCATACGTCGCTCGTGCTGTCGTTTATGCTCATTGGTGGCCTGTCTGCCGTGCTGCTGGTGTTCTCGGGTCCTCTGTCGCGTCTGTTTGTCGACGATGCTTCGATTGCGGCGTACACCACGACGATTCTTCATTTCATCGCGCCGTTCTACGCAATCTTCTCGATTATCGAGAACGCGTCGGGCTCTATCCGCGGCGCCGGCGTGAGCCTTCAGCCCATGCTGCTCACGATTTTTGGCACTGTCGTGCTCAGGGTGATCTGGGTGTTTGCGATTATGCCGTTCGATCCGTCGCTTGAGCACCTGCTGCTGGTTTACCCCGTAACCTGGCTCATCACGGCCACGATGTTTACCATCTACCACCACAGCGGCAACTGGTTAGGCCGCGCCACTGCCTAATGACCCGTAGGGGACGGAGGAAAACGGATCATTGGCCCGGCGATAAGGCGAAATGATCCGTTTTCCTCCGTCCCCTTTGGATCAATTAGTATTCGATGCCTTGGCGGGCTAGGAGGCCTTCGTCGAAGTAGTGTTTGACGGGGCGCATTTCGGTGACCAGGTCCGCGAGGTCTGCGAGGGGCAGCAGGCCCCGGCCGGTGAGCACGAGCTCCGTAGTGGCGGGCTTTATCGCGATCAGCGCTTCGACATCCTCGTGCGTCACAAAGCCGCGGCGCATGGCCTCGCCGAGTTCGTCCAAAATGAGCACGTCGACCTGCGAGATCTGTTCGCGTGCAAGTTCCATGATCTGCTCGGCGCAAGCCTCGGGTGTGTCGCGATCGGCCTGTATAATGCGCAGTCCCAGGCGCGGCGCGGCATCGTGTTCGGCGCAGTGCAGCTTCTTGGCAAACTGCAGCATGAGCACATCGAGCCCATAACCCGTGGCGCGCATCGCCAGTCCCAGCGCAGCCGTGGTTTTGCCCTTGCCGTCGCCCGTGTAGATCTGAACCTTGCCGACTTCCAGTGATGCCATCTCTGTCCTTTCGTGCCCGGCGTCGGTTTATCGCCGTCCGGGTTGGGTATTCTAGATAGCATTATCAACCCCAGTAGATGGAGTTCAAGCAGATGGAGATGGATGACAACAAACGTAGACGGAATATGATCCTCTACGTGCTCATCGCCTTCGTCGTCTACCTCGTGCTCTCGACCGTTCTGTTCCCCAACATCGGTCACACGCAGCAGATTACGAAGACCGATTACTCGACGTTTGTCAAAGCGCTCGATAAGAAGAGTGTCGACAAGGTCGAGTACAATACCGACGATTACACCATTTATTACACCAAGAAGGGCGAGGACGAGAACATCGCCTACAAGACGACTGGTGTGCCGAATGACGCGGGCTTTACCGATCGTGTGCTTGAATCCGGTGCCTCCCTGGAGTCGGTCGTTCCCGATAAAAACTCGGGTCTGATGACCTACTACCTGCTTACGCTTATTCTTCCCATGGCCATCTTCTTCCTGATCGGTTGGTGGCTCAACCGCCGTATGAAGAAGGCTATGGGCGATGACGGCCCGTCGATGAACTTTGGCGGCGGTGGCTTTGGCGGCGGTGGACTGGGTAAGTCCGGCGCTCGCGTTATCGCCTCCAAGGATGTGGGCGTGACCTTTAAGGATGTCGCTGGCCAGGAAGAGGCCAAGGAATCCCTCAAGGAGGTCGTCGACTTTCTGGAGAAGCCGCAGCGCTACGAGGAAATTGGCGCCAAGCTGCCGCGCGGTGCTCTCCTTGTTGGCCCTCCGGGTACCGGTAAAACCCTGCTCGCCAAGGCTGTTGCCGGCGAGGCGGGCGTGCCGTTCTTTAGCATTTCGGGTTCTGAGTTCGTCGAGATGTTCGTCGGCCGTGGCGCCGCCAAGGTCCGCGATCTGTTTAAGCAGGCCAAGGAAAAGGCCCCGTGCATCGTCTTTATCGACGAGATCGATACCATCGGCAAAAAGCGCGATGGCGGCGGCTTTAGCGGCAACGACGAGCGCGAGCAGACGCTCAACCAGCTGCTGACCGAGATGGACGGCTTCGATAACCACAAGGGTATCGTCGTCCTCGCTGCCACCAATCGTCCCGACAGCCTCGATCCCGCCCTGCTGCGCCCCGGTCGTTTTGATCGCCGCATCCCCGTTGAGCTGCCCGATCTGACCGGCCGCAAGAACATTCTTGAGCTGCATGCCAAGAGCGTGAAGACGGAGCCGCCGATTGACCTGACCGCGATTGCCCGCGCCACGCCCGGCGCCTCGGGTGCCGACCTGGCCAACATCATCAATGAGGGCGCCCTGCGCGCGGTCCGCGAAGGTCGCAAGCGAGCGACCCAGGACGACTTTGAGGAGTCGGTGGAGGTCGTCATTGCTGGTCAGCAGCGTAAGTCCACGGTGCTGTCCGACCACGAGAAGCAGGTCGTTTCCTACCACGAGATCGGCCATGCTATCGTCGCAGCCCGCCAGAAGGGCTCTGCGCCGGTCACCAAGATCACCATCGTGCCGCGCACGAGCGGTGCTCTGGGCTACACCATGCAGGTCGAGGAGGATGAGCGCTTCCTGACCACGCGCCAGGAGGTGCTGGACAAGCTCGCTGTCTACTGCGGCGGACGTGCCGCCGAGGAGCTCATCTTTGGCGAGATGACGACCGGTGCCGCCAACGATATCGAACAGGCCACCAAACTCGCCCGCAACATGGTGACGCGCTTTGGTATGTCCGATGAGTTTGGCATGATGGCGCTCGGTACTGTCCAAAATGCGTACCTCAACCAGGATACGTCGCTCACCTGCGCCCCCGGTACGGCCGAGCGCGTGGACGCAATTGTCGCCAAGCTGATCGAGGATGCGCACGACCGCGCCCTGCAGATTCTGAAGGAGAACAAGTTTAAGCTCCATGAGCTGGCTCGTTATCTGTACAAGAAGGAGACGATCACGGGCGAGGAGTTTATGAATCTCCTCACGCGCGAGAATCCGCTGATGCCTAAGCAGCAGTAGCGTTGCGTTCGGGACAGTAAATATCGACGCCCCATTTGAGTGCCTATCTCAAATGGGGCGTTTTGCGTGGGGGGATATGTATGAAGATCATGGTGAGTGCTTGTTTGATGGGCGAGAACTGCAAGTATAACGGGCTCGACAACTATCATCGCGCGTTGGTCGAGGCCTGCGAGCGTACAGGGACCGAGGTCCTCTTGGTGTGCCCTGAGGTCTTTGGCGGCCTGCCCGCGCCGCGCGACCCGTCCGAGATTGTGAACGGCGAAGTCCGTACCTGCGAGGGCGTGTCCGTTGACCGGGAATTCCGCCTGGGCGCTCAACGTGCGCTCGACATGTGCGAGCAGGCGGGCGGCCCTTCTGAGATTGCTGTGTGCATCTTGCAGGACCGCAGCCCCTCGTGCGGCGCGGGTCGCATCTACGACGGCACCTTTAGCGGTGCGCTCACCGCGGGCAACGGCGTTTTCGTCGATCTGTTGCTGCGTCACGGCTACCGCGTCATTCCGGCTAGCGAGTTCGACCCCAAAATACTTGAGCAATAAAAAACCACCACAAAGGTGCCTGTCCCCTTTGTGGTGGTTTTGGGCTTGGCCTAGAGCGTGTGGCCGTAGGCGTTGGCGGCCTTGATGGCGGCGGCGAACTTCTCGTCGGTGAAGGGCTCAGGGTTGCCCTGCTTCCACTCGTTGGTGGCATGCGCGTACTCGCACAGGGCTGGGATATCGGACTCGAAAAGCCCGACCTGCTCAAGCGTCACGGGCAGCCCCATCTGCTTGTTAAAGGCAGCGTAGCGCTCAAGGTTCTCGGTGTCTCCCGTATAGGCAAACAGCACCAGCACGCCCAGGCTCACGACCTCGCCATGCAGGTAGGAGCCCTCGCGCGGAATGCTGCACGTGGCGTTGTAGAACGCATGCGCCACGCTCGAGTTGTAGTAGTAATCGTTTTGGTTGGTCAGGTTGGAGACATAGCCCGTGTTGACCACGATATCGAGCGCGATCTGCTTGACGGCCTCGCTCGACAGGTTCTGCCGCACGTCCTCAAGACCCTGGACACCATAGGTAAATAGTGGCTCGGAGCAGGTGTGGGCGAGTGCCAGGCCAAGCCCGGCGGTGTGCTCCAGGTTGCCGGCGCTCGTGGCGTACTCGACCTCGGGCTGCTTGGACAGGGCATCGCCCACGCCGGCCCAGAAGTACTCCGCCGGAGCCTCGGCGATGATCTTGGGGTTGATGAAGATGTGCGCGGGGCGGTTGGGGTACGAATAGCCCTCGAGCGAGCCGTCGTCATTGTAGACAACGGCAATGGCGGTCGCGGCGGAGCAGTTGGAACAGATCGTCGGGACCGTGAAGACGATCTTCTTGAGCTCGATGGCCGCCGTCTTCACGGTATCGAGCGCCTTGCCGCCGCCACAGGCAATGAGCACGTCGGCTTCCTGGCAGGCAGGGGAGTTCACGACCTTGGCGATATTGGCACGCGTACTGTTGGTACCGTAGACGCGCGTCTCCAGAATCTCGACGTCGGTACCTGCCAGCGCAGCTTCGATACCGGGAAGTGCTGCGGCCAGTGCCCGCTTGCCACCGATGATCGCGACCTTTGTCGCGCCGTACTCCGCCAGTGCGGCGGGCAGCTCGTCAAAGCAATCCTCGCCAACGGTGTAGTCGCTCATTCCAATCGTGCGCATAGCAACCTTCTTTCGTTCGATAGAGTGCTTTCAGGTATTTTGCTCCTAGAGCAGGGCTGTAATAGCGAGAAATTTCGAACGTATAAAACCAGTGTTGAGGGTTTTTCGCCGGCGCGGAACGTGCTAGCATACACCGCATAAGCGTTGATGGGGACGAGTAGTCGGCCGTCCGCATGCTACAGAGAGCGGGGAGCGCTGAGAGCCCGTGCATGCGACCGATGAAAATCACCCCGGAGCTGCGGTCCCAACGGACGAGCCGCATAGGCACGTCTTAGTAGACATCGCCGAGATGGTCGTCGATACAGGCCAGCCGAGTAACGGATGCGAGCGCGCGAATACGCGGGCGAGGGCATCTAAGCTGGGTGGTTAAGCGAAGAGCTTTTGCGGGCGCACAGCCCGTTTTGTGGCGCTTCGTCCCAGCTTGCAGGGACGGGCGCTTTTTTGGTGCCCAGAGGGCGTGCGCGCCCACGACATGAAAGGGGTACCGTGGCAAACGAGTACAAGCAGACGATGAATCTGCCCAAGACCGGTTTTCCCATGCGTGCCGGTCTTTCCAAGTCCGAGCCCAAGCGACTCAAGGACTGGCAGGACAACAAGGTCTACGAGCAAGTTCTAAAGAAGAACGAGGGTCACAAGAAGTTCGTGCTGCACGACGGCCCTCCGTACGCCAACGGCCCGATCCACATCGGCCACGCCATGAACAAGATCTCCAAGGACATGATCAACCGTTACTGGATGATGCAGGGCTATGAGGTTCCCTATGTCCCCGGTTGGGACTGCCACGGTCAGCCGATCGAGCATAAGGTCGAGGAGAAGCTCGGCACCGAGAAGTTCAACCAGACCTCCACGGCTAAGATCCGCGAGCTTTGCAACAAGTTCGCTGTCGAGAACATCGAGCTCCAGAAGGCTGGCTTCCGTCGCCTGGGCGTGCTTGGCGACTGGGACAACCCGTATCTGACGCTCTATCACCAGCATGACGCCGCCGACATTGAGGTCTTCAAGGCCATGTTCGACAAGGGCATGATCTATCGCGGCCACAAGCC
>CABQLI010000019.1 GCA_902464965.1 uncultured Collinsella sp. | reverse complement strand
CTCGCCTTCCACTACGATGCCGCCCGAGGCACAGGCGCGAACGCAGCGACCGCAGCCGATACAGGCTTCGCTATCGATAATCAGTCCGCTCATCTATGCCATCCCCTCGATAATCTTGGCAAGCTTTGCCGCCTGCTCGGACGCCGTCCCCTCAACGGTCTCGCACGTTTGGTCACGGTCGGGCACAAACGAGCGCACGACCTGTGTCGGCGACCCGGCAAGGCCGCAACGCGCGGGGTCGGCGTTCACGTCGGCGGCACTGACCACGCGCACGTCCGCCTCCTCTGCCGCGCGAATACCGGCAATACTCGGCATACGCAACTGGCCAATCTCCTTGGCAGTCGTCATCGCGCACGGCATCTCAAGGTACACCGTCTCCTCGCCGGCATCGCATCCGTGAACGAGCGCCAGCGAGCCACAGGTCGTAAAGCCCGCGCTCTGCACGCAACTCACGTCGGTCACGCAGGGAATCTCAAAGGCACCGGCAAGCTCGGGACCAATCTGGGCCGTATCGCCATCCACCGCCATCTTGCCGCAGATGAGCAGGTCGAAGTCCTCGTCGAGCGCCTCGATGCCGCATTTGAGAGCATAGGTGGTCGCCAGGGTATCGGCACCTGCAAAGGCGCGATCGGTCAGCAGCAGCGCGTCGTCGGCGCCTCGGGCGATGCAGTCGCGCAATAGCGATTCGGTCGCGGGGATGCCCATCGACACCACCGTTACGCGCACGTCCATGCCAAAGCCGATAAAGTCGTCCTTCAGCGCCAGCGCGCATTCCAAAGCGCTCGCGTCAAAGGGATTAATGACCGCCTGTTTGCCATCGCGCACGATGGTATTGGTCTTGGGGTCCATCTTGACCTCGGTGCTGCCCGGCACCGCCTTGACGCACACCACCATATGGAAATCGCTCATCTTCACGCGCCCCCTTTCTGGACGAGCTCATTCAAGAGCTTCTCCGAAAACAGGTTACCGCGACCCAGCTGCCCGTCGGGATCGAGCTGGAGCTTGAGCCGCGCCGACTCGACCATGGCCTCGTGACCGTACATCGTCTCCAAGAAGCCCGCTTTGATCTTGCCGACGCCGTGCTCGGCAGAGACGGCGCCGCCCATGGCCGTGACCTCGGAAGCCCACTGGGCAAAGAGTTCTCCGCCACGGCGGTAATCCTGCGCATCGCGCGGCAGAATGTTCACATGCAGATGGTTGTTGCCAATGTGTCCCCAGGCAGCAGACTCAAGTCCGCTTTCCGCCAGTGTGCGGCGATAGAGGGCGACGACATCGGCCAAGCGTGCATTGGGCACCGACATGTCCGAGCCCAGCTTGGTGATGGTAGGATCCATGCGGCGACGCTCGTCGATAAGCATGTTGACGCTCTCGGGCACCGCGTGGCGGAAGAACCGCTGGCACTCGCGATCGACCTCGGTGCGCGCGACCCATGTCGCATCGTCGCTGCCGCCCGCAAGCTCCAGTACCCACCCCAAGTGATACAGCTCCTCAGTCGCCTGAACTTCGTCATCGCAGTCGAGCTCCACGTAGACACAGACCTTGGCCTCTTTGTCGAGCGACGGCAGCGAGGCGAACGCGGTCGACTGCTCACGCTGACGACGCAGGATATCCAGGGCGCCCGCATCGAAATATTCGATGGCAGCCGCGTGGGACAGGACGGGACGCACAGAATCGGTGAAGGACACGGCCTTGTCTTCGCTGTCAAAGAAGCAGCTCACGCCCCAAACGACCGCAGGCGCCGCCTGCAGGACAATCTCGAGCTCGGTGATGACGCCGATTGTGCCACACGCACCGATAAACAAATCGATGGCATCCATATCGTCAGCAACGAAATAGCCCGAAGCATTTTTGGTCTTGGGCATGGTGTAGTCGGGAAGGTCGAGCTCGAGAGCACGGCCCGCTGCCGTCACAAGCGACAGGTGGCGGCCCTGGGCAAAAGCCTCGCCGCGCTGAAGCTCAAGCAAATCGCCATCAGCCAGCGCGACGTGGAGTCCCGTGATATGTGGGCGCATGGGGCCGTAGGCGTAGCTGCGGGCACCAGAGGCGTTACATGCCGCCATGCCGCCCAGACAGGCAGATGCCTCGGTGGGATCGGTGGGAAAAAACTGCTCGGGGGCCTCTTGAAACTCATCGTAGGCCTTAAGCGATGCCTGGTCCCAGCCAGCGGTCGGCAGCACTTTCTTGCTCAGCTGCTTGCGCAGCTCCGAGAGCACAACGCCCGGCTCCACGCGCAGCAAAAATTGGCCTTGTTCATCGCGGCGAAGGCCCAAGTAGCGATTCATACGGGAAGTATTGAGGATATGCCCGCCGTGGGGCACGGCGCCGGCGGCAAGGCCGGTTCGGGCGCCCTGAACCGTTACCGGGACACACTCGGCATGGAGCTTTCCCAAAATGGCACGGACCTCGTCTTCCGTTGTCGGAAACGAGATGCTCGACGCCTCGCCCGATGCGCGAGACTCATCGCGACCATACTCTTCGAACTCGTCGGTGAAGGGTTTGATGGTTGCAGACACGCGAACTCCCCCTTTAGCTAACTACAGTGTTTGCAGGGAGATGTTACCGCATCGTTTCGTCGACGTGTTCGAGACCGTCTCCATAATTGGCGATTTTTACGTTCGTGCAATTCGGCGAGCGGCTTGATATCCTCGGCAGACGATGCTTTTGACACATATGGCCCCGCCGTCGCCGACCGCGCGATTGTCGCTCGAAAAAAGTTGGAGTATTTTTTGCCGCCTTTTACCTGCGGAGACGCCAATCCGTCAAGCATTTGGTCAGCAATTGGTCAAGTAACGGCTGATACGGTCGGCATCGACAGCCAAAACCGATAGTAGTTTTGGCCCAGAAGCAGGGAGGTTCCCATGGCATATTACTGGCCCCAGTACGGCATCGCCATCGAAGTCGACGACGATCCCCATCTCCTGCCTTTTGACGAAGAGGCATTCCCCGATACGACGGTCTACCACGTTACCACCGATGTGATCTGCGACCCCGAGTCGTTCTCGGCGCTCGCCCACCACATCGCGCATATCCACGACATCGAGCTCCCTCCCGACTTCGAAGAACTCGTCTACTCGCGCCGCCTGATGCTTCACATGCTCTTTGGAGCGGACCCGTCCACCTTTGCGCGCATCTATGCCGCCAAGGATGCCGCATGAGCGCGAAGAAGCCGCCCCGCTTTGCGGACCTGGGTCGTCGCAAGAAGCTCATCGTTGCCTGCTTGGCCATCGTCTGTGCCCTTGTCGCCGTAGGACTATACGCTTGGCAATCGCAGCCCGTACCCGAGGCGGGCGCTTCGGTTACGACGGTCGAGGGCAAAACGCGTCAGGAAATCCAAGATGAGCTCGACGCCATCGTCCGCGACAACATGATGACGATTTCGGTCGCACCGGTCGCTCAGCTGCAGGAGGACGGCAAGCTGCGCGTCAACGTGCAAAACGTCCAAGACAATAAATTTCCCCAGCGATTCCGCGTCATCCAAAACGACGAGACCATGTACGAATCCGGTGTGGTCGAGACCGGCAAGACAATCGAGACGTGCCCCGCCGGCGACATCAAAGAAGGCGAGGCGTACATCGAGATCCAGGCACTCGATGCCAAGACCCTCGACAGCCACGGCAATCCGACACGTGTCAAGGTACGGGTTGAGCAAGCCGAGAACTAGCTTTTCCGGCCGACGCGGCACCGCACGCAATTCACCAGCATTCGTCCAATCATCGCGGGGACGGCCCGCGGCGAATAGAAAGGAACGACCATGGACATCACCAGGAACATGAACGGAGCCAGAGCGCTCGTCGTGGGCGCGGGGCTCGCGCTCGCGCTCGCAATGGGCGCCGCCCCGACGCCAGCTATGGCGGCCGGGCGCGTTGGAACCACGAAAGTAATGGTCAGGACCGAGATCGACAACGTTGAGTTCAAAGTTCCGACGGTTATTCCCTTCGTCGCCAAGGCCGACGGCACGCTTCAGGGCCCCTCAGAAGACGCGACCACCATCGACAATCATTCGGCCTACGGCATCCATGTCACCAACATGAAGATCGACGCCATGAACACCTGGACCATTGCTGCCGACGCCAAGGCCGGAACCGCGCAGAACTCCATCGACTTTAAGGTCGGCCCCGACGGCGCGCTCCAGAACGCCAGCGCCGCAATGCAGGGAACGGGCCTCGATCTTTCCAAGAATGCAGCCTTCGACATGGGCTACCAGGGCATTGCCGGTGGCACGGACAAAATTAAGCTCAAGACAAGCGGAAACGTCGCCCGCGTCACGCGCGACATCTTCCGCGTAACCGGCGAAGGCGATCAGGTTGCAACGATCACCTGGACGGTCGAGCCCGGTGCGCACACGGCATAAGGCCGTCGCCCTGGCCGCCGCCGTCAGCATCCTAGCGTTTGGGCCAGCCATGGCCTTTGCCCAGCAAGAACAGGCGCAGGCCGCCACGCAAGTGACGGTCGACCTCTCGGAGCTCGACCGCAGCGACCGCGAGGAACCGTTGGCGCAGACAGGCGACAAACGATGGCTCTTGGCAGCAGGCGCCGCAGCAGCAGGCGCGGGAACCGCCGGCCTCGGTCTGCACATCAAACACAGCCAGAAACAAAACATGAACAGGCCGCACTAAATTAGCTAAGGAGACCCCATGGCATCGAAGAACCTTTTGCCCGTCGTCGCACTCTGCGGCGCGCTCGCAACCGGAACGCCTGTCGCCGCTTGGGCGACTCCTGTCATGGCAGACTCCTTACCAGCGGCCCTAAGCTCCGCACCAAATCCGTCGAGCGCCATTGCGTGCAAGCGTTTTTCGATCGCACAGGCCGCAATCTCAACCTCGGGATGCCTTCGTCGTAATACGGACGGCTCGATAGTCGTGGATATCAATCGTTCGAACAAGGCAAACGGCTCCCAGGCGGGGTGCGCCGTCTGCACGTGGCGCTCGGTTGTGCTCGATGCAGATGGCGATCCATGCAATTTAGAGCTGCGCATCGGCATCGCTTCGGTCGATGACTCGGCGAACGGAGCGAAGGTCGCCTTCGACGGTACGTTTTTTGAGAAAGGAGGCGGTATATGTCTGGGCTGCGCCGCCGCGAATGCAGACGATACGCAGCCCACCCTCTCATTCACGGCATCGTTGCGGCTGACCAAAGCCGGTACCGATGCCATCGCGGCGGGAGAAGCGTCCCTGCTGTTCTACGCCGTCAGTACCAAAGACACAGACGCTCATTTCGAGAAGCCATCCGGATCACTCAGCCTTACACGAGGGATAGAGGCAGGCCCTATTGAAATCGATGCCCGCGCGCAAAGCAGGCAACGCATTCTTGCCGACCCGGCGCTTCTCGAAATGGAGTGGAACGGATCCGGAGCCATCGGAATTCTCCCCTCCGCGTTTGACGCCAAGACGCTCCCCCCAAACGACGAACCCATCAACGCAACCATACAAGAAGAGAGCGCGGACAAAGAAGCAGGTGCGGGCGACACGCCGTCGCCGACAAACAGCGTCCCAGCTTCTTTCGAAGCGCCGAATGAGCCCGCTGCCGATCCAAACGATCCCGAGTTCGCGGACAGTCTGGGGCTTGCTGATCCTCAAGAGATCGATGAAGGTAACTGTTGCGTGCTTGCCGCACTCGACCACACAGAGGTCATCGACGCTGCGAACATCGAAGTTGCCGCCGCCAATCAGCCCGTCCGCAAGTCGGCTATCATCGCATTTCCCGAATCCATCGAAGTCGTCTTTTTGCCATCGGGCGAGGTCGTGGCCCCAACACTGCTCACCTTGTTGGGCGCCAAGAATACTCGAAACGAAATTAAAAAGGTCACGGTTGTCGACCCTGCAACCACCGCCAAGCTGCGTCTATATGCCGTTGCTCCAGATGGAGGCAAGACCTTGGAATTCGATGGCGACACACTCCTAGCCTGGCGGCGTCTGGACATTATGCAAGACGTCTCGTATCAGATCGAACTCGAAGGGTTTGATCGTGCCCGCGATGCCAATATCATCGCCGCGGCTATTGAATTCCCGCAGCGGCTTATGACACTGCGCTTTGAATACTATCCCTATGTCCCGACAACCACCTGAGGCTTAAATGCTGCGCATCATTCCTAACACCACTTATATAACGTATTAGATGAGTCGCGATGTGCCTCGCATTTCGTTCTGCTACGATTGCCACGTTGGCATCAATACAGGAGGGCTCATGCCGGGCTTGGGAACAATCATCAACGTTGTGCTTTTAGTTGCGGGCGGTCTTTTGGGATTAGCGGGCGGCCGCTTCATTACACCGCGCATCCAAGACACGCTCATGAAAGCATCGGGGCTGTGCGTCCTGTTTATCGGCCTGGGCGGCACCATGCAAAAGATGCTCATCATCGATGGAAAGGCGCTAGCGACCACCGGTACCACCATGCTCATCGTCTCATTTGCGCTCGGTTCGCTCATCGGCGAGGCCATCAACTTGGAGGCCGCCATCGAGAACCTTGGCGAATGGCTCAAGCGAAAAACCGGCAGCGAGGGTGACAACGAGTTCACCAACGCCTTTGTCTCGACATCGCTCACGGTGTGCATCGGCGCCATGGCCATCGTGGGCTCGATTCAGGACGGTCTGCTCGGTGACTGGTCAACGCTTGCCTTGAAAGGCGCATTGGACTGCATCATCGTCTGCACCATGACGGCGTCGCTTGGCCGCGGCTGCATTTTCTCCGCCCTGCCCGTCGCCGTGTTCCAGGGGACGATCACGTTGTTTGCCGGCGCGCTCTCCCCCATCATGACCACGGCAGCCCTCGACAGCCTTTCGCTCGTAGGCTCCATGCTCATCTTCTGCGTCGGCGTCAACCTCATCCGTCCTCAGACCTTCCGCACGGCCAATATGCTCCCCTCCGTCGTCATCGCCGTCATCTACGCCCTCCTGTTCTAAATCTATCAACGCAGCGGTATCTCGAACATCTGTTTGATGCTGTGCTATGATATGAGGTCACCGTAGCTGCGTTAGGAGAGGAGAAGCGGTGGCCGACCAGGACATCAAGATGCTCATCGAGCGCATTATGGCCGAGGCCCGGACCCATCAGTCCACCCGCTTCTCAAACGAAATCTACGCAGACGAGCCGATTCTCAAAACCGGCCGACAGATGCAGAATTTCCTCCCCGACCAGTACCGTAAAATGCGCGAGATATCGCGCTGGCAGGATGACCCCAAGGGCGGTGCGGGCCGCTGGCTTTCGGAAGCCGAGCTTTTTTACCGCCAGGGCCTGCTGATGGCCGACTTTGAGGACGACCGTCCCTACAACGGCACCTTTAAGTCGTACTTTCCCACCTACAACGCCATGAGCGACCGACAGCTGCGCGGCTACTTTACCTGGCGCGCCCAAGTGCGCCGCGGGACCGTCGAGGAAACGTCTACGTCCTTTGCCTTTCTGTATCTCTATGAGCTGATTTGCGGCATCGGCGTAGATAATCCGCTCGATGGTTTTAACAAGATCAAGGCCTTTTGGGATGCCTACCGCGCCTTTGAGCCCGGCATCGACCGGTTTGCACGCGTGTGGTTGCAGGACTACGCCGTGTTCCACGGGCTCGACCCCAAGCTGCTTCGTGATTCTAAAACCGTCATGTTCGACAACGCCCTTATCGAGCTGCGGCGCGCGGCACGAGACCTTGCACCAGCACCGGCACCGTCCGGCCAGACCCCCAAGCGTCGCAAAACCTCCGAGCCCACGCTCCCCCTTCCGCCCGATGAGGTGCGCGAGGAGCGACTCATGACCGCCATCAACGCCCTCTCCACGTACAACCTAAGTAACTCGCGGCTCGACCGCAGCCACCACCGCGATCTGCGCCACGTGGCATGCGCCGTGTATGTCCGCATGGCGCGCTACTATGACACGCACCGAAAGACCGGCATCGTAGCGAGCTTGTTTGGGGAGGAGACGGCCATGCCCTACACCATGTTTGCCTCGGCCGTATTCTTTGCGCCCGAGCGCCACGAGGACTGCGAATACCGCCTGGATCCCATCCACATCTACCGTTGCCAAAACGGCTTTTGGGAATGTATGCGTATCCATGGTAGTAGGCAAAAGAGCAGCAAGCTCGGTGAAATGATGCGCGCCTGCGACCAACGCCTGCGCCTGGCGCTGGACCCCGCCCATCCCCTTAAGGAAGAAAAGGTCCCCAAATATATGGCCAAGATTATCGATGACGAGATTGTGGCATGGCTTTCGTGGGACGCCGCACACCAGCCCGTCAAGATCGATATCGACCTGACTCAGCTGGGGCACATTCGGAGCGCCGCTGCGCAAACGCGCGAAGCACTTTTAATCGACGAAGAGCGCGAGGACGGCGCACCTGTGGAAGCCGAGGCAGCGGACTCAGAGCAACCGGAAGCCGAGCCCGTAGCCGACGCGATTGTCGAGGCGGTCGCGGCACCCATTCGGCAGGACGAGACCGACGAGCCAACCATATCCACCGAACAGTTTGGTGTCGTGGCACCGCTTCTCGCGCCGACGCCCGCGTTCGCAGCTGTTGCGCCCGCTGACGCCACGAACGAACTCACGCCTGCCGCAGACGCCTATCTCCGCGCGCTGCTCGAGCACAACGCAGTACAGGCGGAATCGGCGGTAGTGCAATCGGGGCAGAGCGAGGACATGCTCGTCGACAGCATCAACGAGGCGCTCTTTGACCTGGTGGGCGACACCGTAATTGAATTTAGCGCGGCAGGGCCGCAGATTATCGAGGACTACGAAGCAGACGTGAGAGGATACCTAGACCATGAGTGATACCGCATCCGCAGCGCCCCGTGTACCCAAACGCGTCGCCGCCGTTATCCTTAACTCGCTCAAGGGCGGCGTGGTCCCGCGCATCGGCCTTCCCTATATCACCGTGGGTCGCGAGGTCGAGATTCGCGCCCTGCTCACCGATTTGAGTCTCATCGCCGATGGCGGCGCGAGCTTCCGCTTCTTAGTCGGTCGCTACGGCGCCGGCAAGAGCTTCTTGCTTCAGACCATCCGAACGCATGCCATGGGCGAGGGATTCGTCGTCGCTGATGCCGACCTTTCCCCTGAGCGCCGCCTGCAGGGCGGTCAGGGACAGGGCCTTGCCACCTACCGCGAGCTCATCCGCAACATATCGACCAAGACGCGCCCTGAGGGCGGTGCGCTCAACCTTATTCTGGATCGCTGGGTCGCCTCGTGCGCCGACGTCGACGAGTCGGTCGTCAATGCCCAACTGGCCCCGCTCGAGGAGATGGTCCACGGCTTCGACTTCACCCGCATGCTCCGCCGCTATCGCACGGCCGTATCCGAGGGCGACGAAGAAGCCATGAGCCGCGTGACCAAATGGATCCGCGGCGAATACCGCACCAAGAGCGAGGCCCGCGCCGAACTGGGGTCCTCAACCATCATCAGCGATGACGACTGGTACGACTACGTCAAACTCATCGCGCGTTTTTTGGTTTGCAGCGGCTACAAGGGCATGCTGGTGCTCATCGACGAACTCGTGAATCTGTATAAGATTCCCAACGCCATCACGCGCCAGTACAACTACGAGAAGATCCTGACCATGTACAACGACACACTTCAGGGCAAGGCGCAGTACCTGGGCATGATTATGGGCGGCACGCCAACCTCCATCGAAGACCGCCGCCGCGGCGTGTTCTCCTACGAGGCTCTGCGCAGCCGACTCGCTCAGGGTCACTTTGCGCGCGAGGACCTTAAGGACATGCTCGCGCCCATCATCCGTCTGCAGCCACTCACCTACGAGGAGCTGCTGGTGCTGATCGAAAAACTCATGCAAATTCACGCCGGCTACTTTGGCTGGACGCCCACGCTTACCGAGAACGACTTGGTGGACTTCCTCAAGATCGAGTTCGGTCGCGTGGGAGCCGACACGCATCTGACGCCGCGTGAAGTCATTCGTGACTTTATCGAGCTGCTCGACATCCTATGCCAAAACCCCGACGCCAACGTGGCCGAGCTGCTGCAAAGCGTCGGCGGCGACGCGCTGGCGACGGCAGCCGCAACAGGTGACACCGATACCGCAGGCGGCGACCGTAACTTCGCCGAATTCACCATCTAACCTGCCAAAAAGGGACAGGTTTATTTTGGCAGGTTTTATCTGGGAAAACGTTGAGGCAGTCATGCAGCAAGCCGTTGCCAGCCGCGCTGAGAGATTCGTTTTTGAGAGGAGGCCCCGTGAACGCCTTTGACCGCTACGCCCCGTTTATCCAAGACTTCATCTACTCCCACGATTGGGAGAGTCTGCGCTCTATCCAGGTTGCGGCAGCAGATGCCATCTTTAACACACAAGACAATGTGCTCCTAACGGCATCCACAGCTTCCGGCAAAACCGAAGCGGCCTTCTTTCCCATCCTGACCGAGTTTTGGGAGAACCCGCCCGCAAGCGTGGGCGCCCTCTACATTGGCCCCCTCAAGGCGCTCATCAACGATCAGTTCGTCCGCCTCAACGACCTCTGCGAAGAAGCCGACATCCCCGTCTGGCACTGGCATGGCGACGTTTCGCAGTCGCACAAGGCAAAGCTCATCAAAAAGCCGAGCGGTATCTTGCAGATTACGCCCGAGTCGCTCGAGGCGCTCTTGATCCATAAGCACATGGCGATTCCGCGCATGTTCTGCGATCTGCGCTACGTCGTCATCGACGAGGTCCATTCGCTTATGCGCGGCGATCGAGGCGGGCAGACGCTCTGCCTTATTGAGCGCCTGTCGCGCATGGCCGGCGTACAACCCCGCCGCATTGGCCTTTCGGCTACCATCGGCGACCCCGAGCGCACGGGTGCCTTTCTCTCGCAGGGAACGGGACGCGACTGCGTTATCCCTCGTTTTGAGGAACCGCGCCGCGTGTGGCGTATCTCCATGGAGTACTTCTACAACTCGGGTCCCCAGGCGCAGCAGCGGGGATTCAAGAGCATGGGTCCTCAAGAGGCCGAAGTGCTTGCATGCGAGCGCATTGAGGCAGCGGCACCCGCGGCACTGCCCGTCAGCACCCAAGACATGCGCCATAGCGGACAACTCACACAGGAGGAACGCCGCCAACGTCGCGAGCAGGCACGGGGCAAGGCTGCCCCCAAGGACAGTCGCGCTTCCTCGGCCCCCGAGGGCGAAGTCGACATTCCCCGAGCACCCGAACAGGCATTACTCAACCCCACCGACACAGCACCAGACAACGCCGACCCCGGCATGGGCTATATCTTCGAACACACCCGCGGCCGCAAGTGCCTGGTCTTTGCCAACTCGCGCGAAGAGGCGGAGGCCGTATGCTCCATGCTGCGCAGCTACTGCGAAAGTCGACACGAGCCCGACCGTTTCCTCATCCATCACGGCAATCTTTCGGCATCGTTGCGTGAGACGGCAGAAGAGCTTATGCGCGACGAGGAACAGGCACAGACGACCGTTACCACCTCTACGCTGGAACTCGGCATCGATATCGGCCGTCTGGAGCGTGCGTTTCAGATCGATGCGCCGTTTACCGTCAGCTCCTTTTTGCAGCGAATGGGCCGCACGGGGCGCCGCGATCTTCCGCCTGAGATGTGGTTTGTCATGCGCGAGGAAGAGCCCGAGCCGCGCACGATGATGCCTGAAACGATACCTTGGAAACTCCTCCAGGGCATCGCGCTCGTACAACTCTATCGCGAGGAAAAGTGGGTCGAGCCGCCTGAGCTCGATCGACTCCCCTACAGTCTGCTCTATCACCAGACCATGTCGACCCTCGCCAGCACCGGAGAGCTCACACCGGCGGAACTTGCCCAGCGCGTGCTCACGCTCAGCTATTTCCATCGCGTCTCGGCCGATGACTATCGCGTGCTGCTGCGTCACCTCATCAAGATCGACCACATCCAGGTCACCGAGGGCGATGGGCTCATCGTGGGCCTCGCGGGCGAGCGCATCATCAACAACTTTAAGTTCTACGCCGTGTTCCAGGAAAACGAGGAGTTCACCGTTCGCAGCGAGTCGGCCGAGTTGGGCACGATCGTCAACCCCCCTCCGCCCGGTGAGCGCATCGCCATCGCCGGACACTGCTGGATTGTCGAGGAAGTGGACTGGAAGCGCCACACCGTCTTTGCCACGCAGGTCAAGGGCCGTGTGCCGGCATACTTTGGCGATTGCCCCGGAGACATCAATACACACGTACTCGAGCGCATGCGCAAGGCGCTCAACGAACATGCCACGTATCCGTATCTTATGGGTAACGCGCGGGCCCGCTTGGCGCAGGCTCGCCATACGGCTGAGATTTCGGGTGCGGGAACTAGGCCGCTCATTAACCTGGGCGGCGACACCTGGGCGCTCTTCCCCTGGTTGGGAAGCTACGCCTTTCTGGCGCTCGAGCGTATGCTTAAAATCAAATGCGCAGCTGAGCTGGGCCTTCGCGGACTCGACCCGTCACGCCCGTACTTTATGCAGTTTAAGATGAAGGCCGACGAGGAGACGTTCTTTGAGGTACTCGCCGCCGAGGCCGAGAAAGACTTCGATCCCATCGAGCTCGTCTATCCTGGCGAGGTGCCTTACTTTGACCGCTACGACGAGTTTGTTCCCGAAGAGCTCGTGCGCAAGGGCTTTGCCGAAGGCGTGCTCGACATCGAAGGCATGAAGCAGCGCGTTCTCGGCTGGCGCGACCACGCCTAAAACCAGTCTTTTTGGGACGGGGAGACCTATTTGTCGTGAAGAACGGTGCCGAGGAAGTCGGTGTCGAAGGGCACGGCTTCGGCAAAGGCGTAGTTGCCGTCGCTGGCGATGAGCAGGTAGTTTTCCTCGCCGCCAAACTTCGCATCGCCACATGGGACCACCCAGGCGTGGACGAATACCTCGAGTGCCGTGGCAGCGCAGTCGCGCAGGAACGTCACATCGCTCCCCTCGTTTGCGCTCACGATATTGGCCACGTAGATACCCCCGGGGTTCAGGCCGCCCCGCACCAGGCGCAGCGCTTCAACGGTCGCCAGCTCGCGCACGGGCTCGGCACCGCCAAAGCAATCGCTCACGACCACGTCGTAGCGACGATGGCCCACGCTCGTCACACCCAGATACGAGCGAGCCTCAGCGGTTATCACCCGCAGGCGATCGCCCGCCGCGCGCTCCAGCTCGTCTAGGTAAAACCAGCGGCGCGCCAGGCGCGTAATCTCTCCGTCATACTCGATGACGTCCATGCGCAAGCCCTCGTGCGACATCAGGGCGAATTTAGGATAGGCAAACCCGCCGCCGCCCAGCATCAGCATGCGGTCGATACCGTGACCATAAGCGTCGCGCATCGCATCCTCGGCCTCAAACACGTCGTCAAACGCGCGATAGTACGCAAAGACGGGCTCTGCCCAGCGCTCGCCAACGTAACTCGCGCTTTGGTAGACGCCGCCTTGCACCAATACGCGGACTTCGTCGCCGCCCTCGTCGTGCACGCGTTTCACACGCGCCAACCCATTGCGGGTTCGCGCAACCTGCAGACAGGCAGCACGAACAGCGACAGCGGCCGCACCAAGCGCCGCGGCTCCCAGAGCAACGCCGGCAACGACGCCGGCAGAAACACTCGGCTTGTTCATCTAGAGCTCCTTTTGCAGATAAAGACCATGGTCATAAAATCCAAGATGGCGATAGTACTCGCGCGTACCGATCGCGCTGATCACGTTGATGCGCGCATAGCCGGCATCCCGGGCAATCTCGCACGCACGCTCTACGAGCAAACGCCCCAACCCGTGATGCTGCGGCGCCTGGCCCTGGTCGCCCACGCGTGCCGCCATGCCATACACGTGCACCTCGCGAATCATCGCCTCGTCCGGCGACGTCGGCAACTCGTCCGCATGCGCGGCAACAAACGAATGGTCGGGCAGCGACAACCGCAAAAAGCCCGCGATCTTGCCCTGCGGCGTCACCCACTGCAAAAAGCACTCGTGCGTCACCGGCGTCTCGTACGCCACCTCCTCATCAAGAGATAGCTCATCCAAGTCGGCACCCGCCGTGCTGATCTCGCGATAGCGAATCTCGCGCACCGTCGCACCGTCACCCCGAGCGGCCAAGCGGTTTTCGATGAGCTGACGCAGGTTGGGTTTCTTGTTGCCCACCATGATGTCGTCGGAACTAAAGTCGCGGATCATGCGACTGATGCGGCAGAACGCCGGCGTCACCACGATGTCGTCGGCCAGCACATCGAGCAGCTCTTCCTCGGTATAGGGACGCCACTCGCCGCGCTCGTAGCAGCCCACCAGACGCGAGCCCTCGATGAGCGCACACGGGTAAACCTTGACCTCGTCGGGCATAAAGGCCCCTTCGGTCATAAAGCGTTCGTAGTCGCGCTTGTCCCCCTCGGGCGTGGCGCCCAGCAAGTTAAGCATAAAATGCGCGTGGATCTTAAAGCCAAACAGGCGTGCAAGCGAAAACGCCCGCTCGATCTGCGCCACCGAAATACGACGCTCGTTGATATCGAGCAAATGTTGGTCGAGACTCTGAATACCCATCTGGATCTTGGTGCAGCCCAGGCGGCGGATGAGCGTAAGCGCCTGCGGCGTTACGGCATCGGGGCGCGTCTCGATAACGAGCCCCACCACGCGATGCTTCGCCGTCTCGTTGATGCGCTGCTGACGCTCAAGTTCCTCCATCGTTGCCGTCTGCCACTTGGCAACCTCGCCCCACGGCGTACCAGGGCCGTACAGACGACGCACCGCGCGGTTGTAGCCGCCCACGGCAGCATCCACACGCTCCTGCTCGTCGGCAACGCCAGCAGCAAGCTCAGCCTCGTCTGTCGCAATGCCGGCAACCCGATAGCGCTCGCGGCGCTCTGTTACCACCGGCGGCAGCGCATCGGCGGGAGCGTCATCGAGCAGGCGCCCCGCCTCGGCACGGCTGATGCCCGGACGCGCCAGCATGGGGTTGGCCGCCACGCCGGCGACGGCATCGTCATTGAGCGCACGGAAAAGCTCCGACATAAACCACGTCTGATACCCTTGCGGATAGTCGCTCCAGGTGCCACCGAGCACGATGAGCTCAATCTTATCGGTTGCGTGCCCCATCTGCGAAAGCGCGGTCAGACGAGCGCTCACCTGCAGATACGGGTCAAAGCAATTTTGCTCCGCACGGGCGCACGCCGGCTCGGCGTGCAGGTAGCTTTTGGGCATGCGCAGATCGTTGGGACAAAACAGGCAATCGCCCGAGCATGGCCAGGGCTTGGTGATAACGGTAATGGTCGCCACGCCCGAAGCCGTGCGACGAGGCTTCATACGCAGCACCTGCAGCAGTCGACGTTCCAGCTCGGCATCGACATTCCACCCAGCCCAACGAGCCGGCTCCTCACGTTTTACCCGCTGGTAGAACGGCAGCAGACGGCGCTTGGCCAAATCGCGTTTGTCGGCACCCTCACGGCGCGCCTCGGCATGTATCAGTTTGACGAGCGCTTTGTCGTCCACGGTCTCGCCGCGACGCAGAGCCTCGAGTATGTTCAAGATAATCTGTTCCATGACCCCATTGTAAAGGCAAAGGCGCCGGAGCCCGTCACGGCTCCGGCGCCTCCATCAAACAGCGCAGCTATGGTATATAAGTCTTCGATAACCGCCCGTCACTCTGAATCAAATGACATGTCGCCCGAACCGACCTCAAAACGATACGTAGCAGACTTATCGCCGTTATCGAATTCAAGATTCAAAATGGTCTCGCCGTCGTAGCCAAGCGGAAGGAAATCACTCTCGAAGTCGCCGCTGCCCAAGGTAAGGCTCGCCTTAAAGCCCGTCGAGTTCGGAACCATCATCTCCACATCGCCCGAGCCCACACTCACGTCCATCGACTTCGCGGGGGCCTGGTAGAGCTCGAACGTCACATCGCCCGAACCGACCTCAGCACTGAGCGCATCAGTCACGCTGCCCGCAAACTCTACATCTCCCGCACCCAGGAAAAGGTCGAAACCATCACAGGTGACACCGGCAATCTGCAGATCACCCGAGCCCACGTGCGCGTTGACTCCCTTCAGATGTTCGGCAACACGGCGCGGCAGCTCGACCGTAACTGAGCGATCGATTGCCTTACCGTCATCACTTCCAAACTGGGAAACCTTGAGCGTCGAGTCCTCGACGGATGCGATGTTCTGCGTCGCGGCCTTGGAGGCATCCATACCATTGGCAACGCGTCCCCGCTCGATAACGCGAGCCTTGTTACCATCAATAACCTTGACGTCCACCGTAGCCGCATCGATATCGAAATCGAGGTAGCGAAACTCATCGGCATCAAAGGTCGTACACGAAAGCTGCTGAGTCCGAGCGGAATAGTTACCGCCATCGTTCATAAAATCGTCGTCATCAACCACATCGTCCATACCGGACAAGCCGGGTATAACATCGTCGAGATCCCACGGGCCATCAAAATGAATCAAAGTCCGCGAAACGCCAAAAACAAGCCCGATAATCAGTACAAACGCTCCGATGCCGACGCCCAGGCGCAGCTTGGATTCATGCGAAAGCTTCATCATTCGTCACCTTCTTTGGCACATGGCTCAGCGGTGGCCGCGGTAGCCACGTCAGCATCAGGTTCCGCAGAAGTATCCTTCCCCTGGGCCCTGACCGCCACCGGTGCCGGACCAACCTGAATATCCCCGCGCGCCCAATCGCCATCGAGTGCACGCGCCACCCAGTGATAGATGGGAATCGTGAAGAAGATCAGCGCAGCAAAGGGGCCGGCACCAAACAGGAACATCAGTAAAAAGAACAGCAGCCAGCACACGGCCCAATACGGGAATGACTGGAACGGACCCTTCACCGGAGTCGGACCAGCCGCACCGGTACCCGTCACCTGAGCCGTCGCCGCATTGGCAGCCTGCGCACTCCAGCTTGCCGCCTGCGCCGCCTTGGCTGCCGCGTCACTTGCCTGCGTTGCCGCCTCGGTGGCGCGCGCCGCCGCCTCATGGGTGCGGGCGCGCTCTGCCGCCTCGGCCTCGCGCTGACGAGCGCGGTCCTCGTTCTCAAACTCGATATCGTCCTCAATCTCATCGCTCGGATTGAGCAGCTCGTCCAGACTCACACCATAGAGCTTGGCGAGCGAGATCAGGTTCTCGGTATCGGGCGAGCTCTCCGCACGCTCCCATTTACTAACCGCCTGGCGCGACAGCCCCAGCTTTCGCGCCAGCCCTTCTTGGCTAAAGCCCTTGCTGCGGCGAAGGTCGGCGAGCCGCTGCGCAGTTTCTACATTCATGGTTCCTCCTATGTGATGCCAGCCGTGCCGCCGGACCGTTTTTGTTCTTAAGGCGCCTTGCACAGTTAAAAATCTATCCGCCACTGCCAAAAGCATGCCACCTATTCTAGTGAGATTTTTGACAACCGGCGGTTGCGGGCACATATGAGCTGCGGAAATGTGTCCAAACAAAGCAATGACCCGCAGCTCGGTTGTCCCCGTTGCGGCGTTAACGGTAGTATGGTCGTACTGTTTATTCCGCACCGCCAACGGAGGGAGTTCCGCGCCGTGAACCGCGATTTCGCCTCATCGCTCATCCAGCTCAACAACACGTTCTATCGCGAGCACTCCGCTTCCTTTTCCGATACGCGCCAGGCCCCGTGGCCCGGCTGGGTACGCACCATGGATATCGCGCTCGAACAGCTCGACGTCGCCACGATCGAGCATCCCGTCCGCGTCTTCGATCTTGCCTGTGGCAATATGCGATTCGAGAACTTTGCCGCCGGCGGCGCACTTGCCGCCAAGGGCGTCGATGGCGCAAACCCCTCAGCAGATGCCAGCTGCCCGTTTGAGTTCTATGGTGTCGACTCGTGCCAAGACCTGGCCATCGATGCACATGGCCACGCGCTGCGCATTCCCAACCTGCACTTCCAGGAACTCGACGTGCTCGACGCCCTTATGAAGCTCAACCCCGCCGAGACGCCCGACGTGCTTTTCGACGCCCCGCTCGCCGACATCTCGGTCTGCTTTGGCTTTATGCACCATGTGCCGTCGTGCGAGTACCGTGTACGCGTGCTCGACGCTCTGGTGCGCCAGACGCGCCCGGGCGGCATCATCGCCATCAGCTTTTGGGAGTTTATGAACGACGAGCGCATGGCGCGCAAGGCTGTTCGCGCCGAGGCCCGCGCCGAGCTCACCCCGCCGTTTGAGGGTTACGATTCCGCGCAGTTTGAAGCCGGCGACCACCTCATCGGCTGGCAAAACGACCGCCACGCCTACCGCTATTGTCATCACTTTGACGATCAGCAGATCACCGACCTGGTGCGCGGCGTCCGTACGTTCTACAAGAGTGGCGAGGTCCCCGTGCGCGAGCTTGAGCGTTTCCATGCCGACGGTCGCAGCGGCGAGCTCAACCGCTATGTGATTCTCAAGCGCCTGTAGGCACCGACGACTCGCCGTCGAGCCGCACCGCGTCTTTCGGGCAAACTATGCCCACCCCTTTTTCAACCCATTGACGGAACGCGCAGCTATGCGTTCCATACTTATGACCAAGGAGCCTCATGGGAGCCGTCCACGTTCGCACGCCTAAGAACTTTGTGCTCGAGGAGCGCCTGGAGCGCTACGCCGATGCGATTGAGACGAACCCCGAAATCTATGCCGGAGATTGGCGCGAGGCCTGTGCGCCAGTTGGCAGCAAGCCCTTCGAACACCTTCACCTAGATCTTGGCTGTGGCAAGGGAACGTACCTTGTAGAGCGCGCGGCCCACGAACCAAACACCCTCTTTATCGGTATGGACCAGGAGCCCATCTGCATCGCCTATGCCGCGCAGAAAATCTGCGAGCAGGAGCTGTCCAACGCACTCGTCCTGCCCCGAGGCGCCGCATCGCTGCCGCAGCTGTTTGCCGCAGGCGAGCTCGATGCCATCACCATCAACTTTCCCACGCCGCAGCCCAAGGCCAAGTACGCCAAAAAACGACTCGTCCATGTCGACCATCTGATGCTCTACCGCCCGCTCTTTGCAGCCAGCGCCACCGTCACGCTGCGCACCGACAGCAAGCCATTGCGCGACTACGCCCTGGGGCAGTTTGCCGCGGCCGGCTACGACACGCTTTGGGTAAGCGACAACGTCCGCCGCGACCATCCCGAGCATCCCGAGACCGAATATGAATGCCGCACGCGCGAGATGGGTGCCGTCGTCTATGGCATTTGCGCCACACCCGGCGCGCAACCCACCGATGAACAGCTCGCGACGGGCCGGGCACAGGAGCAGAGCCTCGCCTGCTACCTGCCCGATAACCTCGATGAGCTCACCTATGTGCCTCTGGGCATGGAAGAAGCCGTCGAGAACTTTAGAAACCGCGCCCGCAAGGGCAAGAAGCGCTTACCGCAGGAGTCCTAGGGGCTTCTGATGGTCGCGGCATCGGCAGACAAGCGCAAATAGGCGCCAGCGAACGGTCCTCAAACCTAAGTGAGTAGACTTTTTTGCAATAGCCAAGCACAACCCGCATAGCGAAAACTAAAACCGCAGGTAGAACCCTTGCACAAAAACCATGTACTCGCGATATCTCAAAAAGCCTACTCACTTAGCTGGCGACTGCACCAAACGGCTGGGCAGAACGCCCATTTCCTGCATTTTCTCGCGCGCTGGCACCCCGCGCCGTCGCTACGCCATAATAGTTGGCGAACAAACGGCGAGAGAAAGTAACCACATGGCGCAGACCACGACAGATACCGCCGCCAGCACCGTCTCCGGCGCCGGCGCCGCCAGCTCATTCTCGGGCGGCACGGGAACCGAAGCCGAGTTCGGCTCGCTCGGCGCGCTCTCCCCCACCTGGTGGGAGCCCGAGGACGGCAGTGAGCCCGAACCATGGCTCACGCCCGATCAGGCCTTCGAACGCTTCTTTGAATGGACGAGCGACCGCGGCATTGAGCTGTGGGATCACCAAGAAGAGGCCCTCATGGACCTGGCCGCCGGCGATCACGTCATTTTGGGCACGCCGACCGGATCGGGTAAATCGCTCGTCGCGCTAGGCATGCTCTTTATGGGCATGGCGCAGGGTAAGCGCTGTTATTACACGGCCCCCATCAAGGCCCTGGTCAGCGAAAAGTTCTTCGACCTTGTGCAGGTGCTCGGCCGCGATAACGTCGGCATGATCACCGGCGACACGCATATCAACACCAAGGCACCCGTCATCTGCTGCACGGCCGAAATCCTTGCCAACGACGCACTGCGCGAGGGCGAGGACGCCGATGTGGGCTGCGTAGCCATGGACGAGTTCCACTACTTTGCCGACCCCGACCGCGGCTGGGCATGGCAGGTGCCGCTGCTCACCCTGCCCCACACGCAGTTTATGCTCATGAGTGCCACGCTCGGCGATGTCACCGCCATCGCCGCCTCGCTCGAGGAGCACACCGGCGCCGCTTGCGACCTGGTTGTCGACGCCCCGCGTCCTGTTCCGCTGAGCTACGACTATGCGACGACCTCCCTCGAGGGCACGGTCGAGCTCGCTATGCGCCGCGGCGAAGCCCCGCTCTATATCGTGCACTTTAGCCAGGATGCCGCACTTGCGACGGCACAGTCACTCGCCAATTTTGGCATCGCCAGCAAGGAGCAGCGCGAGGCTATTAAGGAAGCCGCCAAAGGCACGAGCTTCTCCACGGCCTTTGGCAAGATTCTCAAGCGCCTGCTTGGATGCGGCGTCGGCGTGCACCATGCTGGCATGTTGCCGCGCTATCGCCTGCTGGTCGAGCGTCTGGCGCAGCAGGGCCTACTACCTGTCATTTGCGGCACCGACACACTCGGCGTCGGCATCAACGTGCCCATCCACACCGTGGTCCTCACCGCGCTCACCAAGTTCGACGGCTACAAGATGCGTCGCCTGCGCGCCCGTGAGTTCCATCAGATCGCTGGTCGTGCCGGTCGCTCGGGCTTTGACACCGAGGGCATGGTCATCGCCGAGGCCCCGGAGCACGAGATCGAGAACGCCAAGCTCATGGCCAAGGCGGGCGACGACCCCAAGAAGCTCCGCAAGATTAAAAAGAAGAAGGCCCCCGAGGGCTTTGTCACCTGGAACAAGCAGACCTTTGAGCGCCTGATCGAGACGCAGCCCGAGACGCTCAAGCCGCGCCTGCGCATCACACACTCCATGGTGATTAGCGTGGTCGAGCAGGGCGGCGACGCCCGCGCCCGCGTGCATGACCTCATCGAGACAAGCCTGCAAACGCCCGAGGAAAAGGCCAAGCTCGAGGTTCGTGCCGACGAAATCTTCGCCACGCTCATCGATTCCGGCGTCGTCGTTCGAACCGAGGTGCCGCCCGCACCCGACGCCCCGACTGACGCCGCACCAGACATCGACTATGCGCTGACGGTCGATCTGCCCGAGGACTTCGCGCTCGATCAGCCGCTCTCGCCGTTCCTGCTTGCCGCGTTGGAGCTGCTCGATCCCGAGAGCGAGACCTATACCATGGATTTAATCTCAATGGTCGAGGCAACGCTCGAGGATCCCAAGCAGGTGCTGCGCGCACAGGAGCGCGCCGCGCGCGACCGCGCGATGGCAGAAATGAAGGCTGACGGCGTCGAATATGAGGAGCGCTTGGAGCGCATTCAAAACGTCACGTACGAAAAGCCGCTCGAGGATTTGCTCGACGCCGCTTTTGACAAGTACTGCCAGGAAGTGCCCTGGGCCAACGACTATCAGCTCTCTCCCAAGAGCGTTCTGCGCGATATGCTGGAAAGCGCGAGCGATTTTAAGGGCTACATTCAAAAGCTCGGCATCGCCCGCTCCGAGGGCATTTTACTGCGCTACCTGGCAGAGGCCTACCGTTCCCTCGATCGCACCGTACCGATCGAGAAGCGCGACGAGCGCCTGCGCGACATCATCTCGTGGCTGGGCTTTGTGGTGCGTTCGGTGGACTCGAGCCTGGTGGACGAGTGGGAGAACGCCGGCAACCCGGCAGCCCTCGACGCTGCACCGCCGCAGGGCATCGACGAAGTCGTGGCGGACCGCCGCGGCTGCACGCTGCTGGTGCGCAACGCACTCTTCCGCCGCGTGGCCCTTGCCGCCCGCGAGCATGTTCGCGACCTGGGCGAGCTCGACGACGACTGGGGCATGAGCGAGATCCGCTGGCAAAAAGCACTCGACGCTTACCACGAGCAGCACGAGGAAATCCTCACCGACGGAGATGCCCGCAGCGCCGCGATGTTTTCCATTGACGAGTCCGACGAGAAGACCGCGCACGTATGGCACGTGCACCAGATCTTTGCCGACGAGGATGGCGACCACGATTTTGGCATCATGGGCGATGTCGATCTGGACGCCACGCAAGACGGCGGCGAGGTCATCTTCAAAAACTACCGCGTCGGCTTTATCGAGGACCTGCTCGAGGACTAGCCGAACATACTGGAACGAAACGAAGCGGGGCCGCTGGCAACATCGCCAGCGGCCCCGCTTTTGCATTATCCGCTATACCTTACTCGGCATCCTCGATCTCATACGAATCCGCCTCGGCTGGCTCATCGTTTGTCTCTGACGCAGCCCCGCGCGCCTCGTCAAACGCCGCCTTCATGGTCTTGTTGCCCCACGTGAGCTTGCGAATGGTAAGATCGTCGGCTTTCTTGTTGGCTAGGCGCAGGTTGTTCTCGGAGGACAGCAACGCCTCCTTGGTTTTCTGCAGATGGCTAATCGTCTTGTCGATCTCATCGATTGCCGTTTGGAACTTGCGACTCGCAATCTCGTAGTTGCGGCCGAAATCATTCTTGAACTTTTCCATCTTGGCTTCGAAGTTCGTAACGTCGATATTCTGCTGTTTGTACTCCGCTAGCTCCTGCTTATAGTGCAGCGAACCCATGGCGGCGTTGCGAAGAAGCGTGATCATGGGAATGAAAAACTGTGGACGAATCACGTACATCTTCTCGTAGCGATAGCTCACGTCGACTATCCCTGCGTTATAGAGCTCGCTCTCGGGCTCGAGCAGCGTGCAGAGCACCGCGTACTCACAGCCTTTCTGGCGACGATCGTGATCGAGTTTCTTAAAGAAGTCCTCGTTTTTGTGCTTGGTCGCGGTCTCGTCGTTCTCGTTTTTCATCTCGAACATAATCGAAATGACCTCGTTGCCGCTCGCATCGCACTCGCGGAAGATAAAGTCGCCCTTGGTACCCTCGGACGCATCGTTGTCTTTCTCGAAGTACGCGTTGGGAAACGCTGTCATGCGTAGGCGGTTAAACTCGGTCTCGCAATGCTGCTCGAGCGACTCGCCCACCATCTTGGTGGACAGGCGCACCTTCATGTCCTTAAGGCGCTCAATCTCTTCATCCTTGTAGCGAATCAGGTCATCGCTCGCGCGCTTGGCCTGCGCAAGCTCGAGCTCGTGTGCCGCCTTGGCTTGCTCCTCGCGAGAATCGCGTACCGCCAGCTCGCTCGTCAGCTTGGCACGTGCCTCATCGCGCTCTCGTTCCGCCGCGGCGACCGCCTCTGACAGGTTCATTTTTGCCATCAGTTCCTGCTCGCGCAGTTGAGCACGCAGGCCCTCAGCCTCTTGCTCGGACTGAGCCTTTGCGGCGGAAAGCTTCTCCTGTACCGTCGCGCGGTAGTCAGCAAGTGCGCGCTCGGCCTCGCTGCGAGCGGCATCGAGCTCACGCTGCGACTCAGCCGCGGCAGCGGCAAGCGCCATCTCCTGGGCCTTGTCCGCCGCGGCAAGCCTGGCCTGCAGCTCGGCAATCTGAGCATCACGTGCAGCTAAATCGTTTTGAGCAGCAGTGCGCGCCGCAGCCTCGGCGAGTTTGGTTTCGTCATCCTTGCGACCAAGTTGTGCACGTAGATTGTCGATCTCGCGCTGGAGCTCTGCGTTTTCCTTCTGCGCATCCGCACGGGCCTCAACCGCCGCGCGCTGACTTGCACTCTCGCGCTCCGCGGCAGCGCCCTCGAGCTTGGCGCGCAGCTCGGCAAGCTCAGCATCGCGCTTGGCAACCTCTTGTGCCAGCTTCTGCTCCGCGGCGTTCTTCTGCTCGACAAGCTGAGCATTGCGCTGAGACTCTGCCTTTTGCAAGGCAGCCGTCGAACGCGAGCGCTCAAGCTCCAGCGCCTGCTCGCCCTCGCGCTGGACTGCCTTCACACGCTCATCCAGGTCGCGCGAAAACTCGGCATTGCGCACTTGCTTGACGATATCCGCATAGTCGGACGCGTCGACCTTAAAAACTTCGCCACAATGCGGGCACTTGATCTCGTTCATAGCAGCTCCTCGATGGACGCAAATTTCAACCGCCTACACTCTACCGCGCCGCACGGACAAAAAAGGCGCCGCTGCCATAATGGCAACGACGCCAGAGCCACCACAAAGGTGCCTGTCCCCTTTGTGGTGGCTCTGGCGCCCTATAACCCAAAGAAGCTAAGAATCTGATCACGGCTTACGGGCTTGTACTCGTTGGCATCGAGACCGACATCGTAGCGGTAAATGGGGCGCTCGCGATCGCGATTGCGCGCGTTGGCGCGGTCTCCCCTGCTGTGGATATGTCCGTGCAGCATGATGGCACCGCGCGCCTTGCCATTCCAGCTGAGCATGGGGTAATGGCTCATCACCAGACGATGGCCCTTGGCGTAACCGGGTGCGACCTCCAGATAATCGCGTACATCTTCCCAAATCTGCGGCACGTCGGGATCTTCCCAGTCGCCGTCATGGTTACCACGGATGAGCGTCACGTTCTGGCATTCGATGCGCTCGCGCAGGCGCACCGCCTCCGCTAGGGGCAAACGATAGGTAAAGTCTCCCAAGATATAGAGGCGGTCGTCCACAGCCACGCACCCATTGATGGCATCGATGACCTTGCGGTTCATCTCCTCGACCGAATCAAACGGTCGATCCATGTCGTGCAAGATATTCGTATCGCCCAGGTGCAGGTCGGCGGTAAACCACATCATCGTCTATGCCCTCATTTCGCAACGTGTTCAACTCGTGCTAAGTATACAGACGCAGCGATGCGGCGGTTATCCAAAGAGCCCGCCGAACAGCCCGCGGCGGCGCTTGTCCTTTTTATTCGAATCTTTTCCCGGGGTGTTCTTATCCTTTTGCTTTTTGCGGTCCTGCTCCAACTCATCGTCATCGAGTAGCATATCCCACTCAAACGGATCGTCTGTCAGATCGAACAGGTCATCGTCATCAAACATGGCGGCCTCCCTTACCGACTAGCGAGCATCCACCACGTAGAGTCCAACACGCACCTGATGCCACGGGCTGCGCTCGGGAGCAACCTGTTGTACGCGGGCCTCAAATACGTCCTCATGGCCGTAATACATCATCAAGGACAGCGGGCCGACCTCGTTTCCCGGAACATAGCCAAGCTTGGTGTTGCCGTAATAGATCGCAACCGCCTCGGGATCATGGGGATTATCGCGCTCGGCACACAGCGTCAGTTTATCGCCCGCTTTAAGATCGCCTAGGACCAAAGCACCGTCGGCATATTGAAATCCTGCGATGTGAAACGACAGAAGAACACGTGAAGGCTCGTACATAGCAACTCCTCTAACAGCCGGATAAATCGGCGCTTAACCTTACTGAGAAGCTTACGGGCCCGTGCGGACACAAATTCGCCCCACCCGCGCCTTTTCGACCGTTTGTCGCTACACCATCTGATTCTAATACACAAACATGCGCACGAACTTGTGCTTCCAGCTTGCGTAAGGAGCATAGCGGAATGGCACGTCCAACCACGTTGCCTTGTTCACGATGCTCTTCTTGTGGCTAAACGTATCGAAGCTCTCGCGGCCATGGTACTGCCCCATACCGCTCGCTCCCATGCCGCCAAAGCCCATATGGCTCGTAGCCAGATGCATGATGGTGTCGTTAACGCAGCCGCCGCCAAAGGGCACGTAGCGTACAAAGCGCCGCTGAACCGCGCGATCCTGACTAAAGATATACAGGGCCAGCGGCGTCGGACGATCCGTAATAAACGTCTCGGCCTCGTCTAGGCTCTCAAACGTCAGCACCGGCAAAATGGGGCCGAAAATCTCCTCCTGCATCACGGCGTCATCGGGGGTCACGCCGTCCAAAATCGTCGGTTCGATCTTGAGCGACGACTCGCGCGCCGTGCCTCCCAGCACAACCTTATCGGGGTCGATCAGCCCACGCACACGCGCGAAATGCTTGGCGTTGACGATATGCCCGTAATCCTCGTTATCGAGCGGATGCTCGCCAAACATACGGCGGGCCTCCTCCTTGATAAGGTCCAGCAGCTCGTCGTGCACGCGCGCATCGACCAGCAGGTAGTCGGGCGCTACACAGGTTTGCCCCACGTTGAGCCATTTACCAAAGGCGATACGCCGCGCCGCGACCTTCAGGTTTGCCGTTGCATCCACGATGCAGGGACTCTTTCCGCCCAGCTCAAGCGTCACGGGCGTAAGGTTTTTACTTGCACGCTCCATGACGAGCTTGCCGACCGGAACGCTACCGGTAAAGAAGATCTTGTCCCAGCACTCGTCGAGCAGCGCTTCGTTTTCGGCGCGCCCGCCCTCGACAACCATCACCAGGCACGGATCAAATGCCTCTTCACAGATTTGCTTGAGCACCGCGCTCGATGCCGGAGCATATGCGCTCGGCTTGATGACCACGGTATTGCCCGCGGCAAGGGCGCCGGCGAGTGGCTCGAGCGTCAGCAAAAACGGGTAGTTCCACGGAGCCATGATGAGCGTGACGCCATAGGGCACGGCCTGCGCTTTGCACACACTCACGGCGTTGGCAAGGTCACACGGACGCAGGCGCGGACGACTCCATCGAGCCACATGCGCAATCTGATGACGAATCTCGGAAAGCGACGTGCCGATCTCGCACATATAGGCCTCGTCATGCGACTTTCCCAAATCGGTCTTGAGCGCATGGGCAATATCGGCCTCGTGGGCCCGCACCGCATCACGTAAACTCGCGAGCGCGCGACGTCGAGCATCGACATCAAGCGTGGCGTGTGTCCTAAAGTAGGCGCGCTGATCGCCGACGATGCGCGCAATTTCCTCGGTGTTCATGGACCTTCCTAGTTCTCGTCCTCAAACATACCACCCGCGACGACCTCGTACATACGCTCGAGCTCCAAGCGGTCCATCAAAAGTGGAACGGGGTACAGGGGATTGGCCTCGGCATCGGCATGCGCCGCCATTTGCGGAATATCGGAGCGGCGAATACCCGAGACATATTTGGGGATTCCTAGGGCCCCGTTCATACGGTCGACCCAATCGATAAAGGCCTCGGCCGCCAGGCTGTCCTGCGCGGTAGCCGGCGCAATGCCCACCATGCGAGCCAGATCGGCAAGCTTGGGGGCGGCGGCGTCACCATAGGCGCGAAGCATATGCGGCAGGATGATAGCGTTGGCCAAGCCGTGCGGAATCCCGTAACGCCCACCCAAGCTGTGTGCGATGGCGTGAACGTATCCAACATAGGAGCGGGTAAACGCAACGCCCGCCTTATACGCCGCCGAAAGCATATTGCGACGCGCACGCATGTCGTCGCCATGCTCATAGGCCTCGAGCAAATTGTCGTGGATGAGCTGCACCGCCTGTCGCGCCATCTTACGCGTATAGGGCGTGGTGCTTCGCCCGATAAAGGCCTCGACGGCATGCGTCAGGGCGTCCATACCCGTCTGCCCCGTAATGGAGGCGGGCAGACCGCGCGTAAACTCGGGGTCGTGCACCGCAAAGCGCGGGATAAGCACAAAGTCGTTAATGGGGTACTTGTAGTGCGTCTCGTCATCGGTGATAACCGCCGCGAGCGTGACTTCGCTTCCCGTACCTGCCGTAGTGGGAACGGCGATGAGCAGCGGCAGGCGACGATGAATCCGCAGCAGGCCGCGCATCTTGTTGATGGGCTTGTTTGGCTGCGTGATGCGTGCACCCACGCCCTTGGCGCAGTCCATGGCCGATCCTCCGCCAAAACCGATAATGGCCTGGCAGGCGCTCTCTCGATACAGGGACGCCGCCTCCTCCACATTCGAGACCGTGGGGTTCGCACGCGTTTCGGCATAGACCGCAACGCCAACCCCCTGAGCCGTAAGCGCACGCTCGAGTGATGCCGTGAGCCCCAAACGTGCAATACCAGGGTCCGTCACGATAAGGACCTTCTGGATCGAGCGCTTTTGAAGCACCGCGGGCACATCCTCGGCATGCTCCAAAATGCGCGGCTCGGTATAAGGCAGGATCGGCAATGCAATGCGAAAAACCGTCTGATATGTTCGGCACCAGGCACGACGGGCTAGATGCATAAAGGAAACTCCTTCATTTGTTGATTGGTCAACATTTGCTCGACCGATTGTACTCAGCGGCGGTCAAAGGCGGCCTGCCAATCGTTAATCAATCAACATCTTCATATCTCAAAATTGTTTTATTAAAAATCATTCCTAATAGGCTTCACATTTGGTTGCATTTATGGATAATAGAACCCGTCAAGACGCACGTCCGGAGAGGGCCCTTACGGGACCGGACAAGCGCCCCATCGCCATCGATCGAAAGGATCGAATCATGAAGTTTGTTTGCCCCGTTTGCGGTTATGTGGAAGAGTTCGACGGCGACCAGCTGCCCGAGGACTTCAAGTGCCCCCAGTGCGGCGTTCCCGGTTCTCGATTCCTGAAGCAGGAGGAGGGTCAGCTCGAGTGGGCTGCCGAGCACGTCGTGGGCGTCGCCAAGATGGAGGGCGTCTCCGAGGACATCGTTGCCGACCTGCGCGCCAACTTTGAGGGCGAGTGCTCCGAGGTCGGTATGTACCTGGCCATGGCTCGCGTCGCCCATCGCGAGGGTTATCCCGAGATCGGCCTGTACTGGGAGAAGGCTGCCCACGAGGAGGCCGAGCATGCCGCCAAGTTCGCTGAGCTCCTGGGCGAGGTCGTGACCGACTCCACCAAGAAGA
>CABQLI010000018.1 GCA_902464965.1 uncultured Collinsella sp. | reverse complement strand
ACCAGGATTGGCATCGCCGTCTCGAGCCGTGATGGCAAGATGGCGATGCCTGTCAAGGTGCTTCCGGCTGCCGAGGTCACCGGTATGGTCAAGACGTTCCGCTACCTGGTTGAGGACTATGAGCCCGACATCCTGGTAAGCGGACGTCCCCTGACCATGGCCGGTGAGCCCGGCCCTCAGGCCGAGCGCGTTGCCGCTGTGGCGCAAAAGATTGCCGACGAGCTCGATCTTCCGTTGGAGTTTGAGGACGAGCGTCTGTCCTCGCAAGAGGCCAAGCGTATCCTGCGCGAGCAGGGACTCAACGAAAAGCAGATGAGGGGCAAGATCGACATGATTGCCGCCAGCCTGTTTTTGCAGACGTGGCTCGATCGTAAAAACGAGGAGGTTTCGCATGCCTAGTGCTTCCGATCCGCGCCAGCCGAATCGTACACAGCAGCCGGCGTCGCGCCCTGCCCAGCCTGGCCAGCGTCCGGCACAGCCGACGCAGCGCGCAGCTCAGCCTGTCGCGCGCCCGGCGCAGTCCTTCTCTCGTTCGGCCCAACCTGTTCAACGGACGGGTCAGCAGCCTTCTGCTCGTTCGGTTCAGCATTCGGCTTCTCACGCGGCTCAGCAGCCCACTGCTCGTACGGCCCAGCCTGCAGGCGGCACCCGCTTTAAGCAGCAGGCACCTACCCAGCGAACGCAGGCCCCCCAATCGCATTCGCATCACGCTCGTGGTTCGCATGGCGTTGCTCCGGCGACCCGCTCGAGCTACAACACGCATGCTCGTCGCGGTGCTCAAAAGAAAAGCTCCCCGGTGCCTATGATTATCGGTGGCGTTGTTGCCGTGCTTGCGCTTGTCGCGATCGTTTTCTTTGTCGTGCCAGCCGTCAAGGGCTTCTTTGGCGGTGAGGGTGCGAAAGTCGTTGCAGGCCAGCAGGTTACTATCACGATTCCCGATGGTGCCTCGGGTGACAGCATCGCTTCGATTCTCTCCGAGAACCATATCGTAGAAAATCCCAAGGATTACTATGCGGCGGTGAAAAAGCTCAACGCCGATATGTCGCTCAAGCCTGGTGATTATTCGTTCACCACACTCATGGATGCGACCAAGGTTGTTCAGCAGCTCATGGAAGGCCCCAACGCGGGCTCCAATACGCTGACTATCCCTGAGGGCCTGACGGTCGATCAAGTCGCCGACCGTGTGGCCCAGGCCTACGACAGCATCTCTAAGGAAGACTTCCTCAACCAGGCCAAGGCCTCCAACTACGTGGACGACTATAGCTTCCTTAAGGGCGCCGCCAACGACTCGCTCGAGGGTTTCTTGTTCCCCAAGACCTATTCGTTGGGTGATTCGCCGACGGCCGATGGCGTGATTCGCGCTATGCTCGATCAGTTTAAGACCGAGTACAAGTCGCTTGACTTTGCGAGCTGCGAAGCCAAGATCAAGGAACGCTACGGTGTGGAGATGTCCGACTACGACATCGTCAACTTGGCCTCTATCGTTGAGCGCGAGGGCCTCAACGCCGATCAACGTGCGCACGTGGCCTCGGTCTTCTACAACCGCCTTGCCGGCAAACTCGACGGTCTGCGCTATCTCAACAGCGATGCGACCATGATGTATGTCACCGGTGGCGAGGTTACCGCCGACGACCTGCAGAGCGATAGTCCGTATAACACCTATAAACACGAGGGTCTGCCGCCCACGCCCATCTGCTCTCCGTCGCTCGAGGCACTCAAGGCCACGCTTGAGCCGACCGACTCCGAGGACCTGTATTTCTACATTACGCAGGACGAGGAGTACTTCTCACAAACCTACGAAGAGCATCAACAGTCTTGGAATTAGCATGAGGATTTTTAGCCCCAAACGATACGTTGCCTCGGTCGATCGCATCGACCTTGATACCCTGTGGGCCGATGGCAAACGCGCCATTCTGCTCGATCGCGATAACACCCTGGTGCCGCGCGACACCGAGCAGGTTCCCGCCGCGGTTTCTGCTTGGCTCGACGCCGCCCGCGCCAAAGGTTTTAAGCTGTGCATGGTGTCCAACAACTGGCATCGCGACCAGGTCATGAGCTCTGCACGCGAGCTGGGACTCGAGGCCATCAGCCACGCTATGAAGCCGGCGCCGTTTGCCCTCAAGGCGGGTCTTAAGCGCCTCGGCGCCACGGCCGACGAGGCGGTGCTGATCGGTGATCAGCTCTACACGGACGTGTGGAGCGGCAACTTCGCCGGCGTCGATACCATCTTGGTTAAGCCGCAGGCGACGCAGGACCTGTGGTATACGCAGATCTTCCGTATCTTTGAGCGTCGGGCCCTTCGCGACCTTCCCTGCGAGGAATAGGTCTCGTCATGTCCCAGCACACCAAACACGGCTGCGACCATATCTTCTTTATCGGCTTTTTGGGCGCGGGCAAATCGACGCTCGCGCGCAACGTCGGCACTATGTTCAAGCGGCGTTTTATCGATACCGACCGCCTGGTCGTGCGCCGTTGCGGCAAGTCGGTAACCGAGATTTTTGAGACCGAGGGTGAGGGTCGTTTTCGCGAGCTCGAGACCTCTGCGCTCCGTTCGCTCCAAAGCGAGCGCAGCCTGTTGGTTTCGTGCGGGGGCGGTATCGTCGAAACGCCGGTGAATATTGAACTGATGCACGAAATGGGTACGTGCGTGTACCTCGAGGGCGACTTCGAGGATTCGATTCGCCAGATTCGTCGGTCCGACACGCGTCCCGATTTCCGCTCGCCTGAGCATGCCGCGCGCCTGTTTGAGCATCGCCGTCCGCTGTATCGTCAGGCTGCCGACCTTACCCTTGATATTCGCAACAAGTCCTTCGAGGACGTTTCCTACCTTTGTGCCGAGATGCTTTTGGAGCGTGGGCTGCTATGATTCGCCGTCAACTGATCAATTTCCAAAACCGCAGCGTCGATGTCCGTGTCGGATTGGGTGCGTTCGATGAACTGTCGCGTATGTTTGCCTCGGCCGTGGGCAAGCCTAAGCGCGCGATGGTCGTTTGGAACACCGCCACATCCGAGCGTTTTGGTGAAGTCGTCGAGCATGCGCTGGTCGACGCCGGTTTTGCCGTGTCGCCGCTAGTCCTCGAGGTTTCGCCTGCTGGTGCCACGCTGGCCGATGCTGATGCTATCTTTGGCGCCCTGTCTGCCAACGGCGTTACCTGCGACGATCTGGTTGTCGCCGTTGGCGATGCCGCAACCTGCTCGGTTGTTAGCTGGTGCGCCAACCAGTGGTGCGGCCGAACCGAGTGCGCGCTGTTGCCGACGACCTTCGACGCCATGCTCACGGTCGCGACGACCATGAAGCCGCTCGTCGCCTCGTCGGCCAATGCGCTTCCCGCTATCGCGTTCCGTCCCGAACCGGGCTTGGTCGTGTGTGACCTCGACCTTGTTCGTGAGGCGGACCCCGAGGACCTCAAGCTCGGCTTTGTGGTACTTGTTGGCACCATGCTTTCGAGCAGTAAGTCCCGCTGGAATCAGTTTACTGAGACCGTCCCCGAGATTCTCGCGGGCGAGGAGGTCGCGCTCGTCAATGCCGTTCAATGGTCTCAGACTGCCCGTAAGGACGTACTGATGGCCACGAACCCGAGCGCCCGCCATGCGCTCGATTTTGGCAAGACGGGGGAGCGTACCTTGCGCGCTTGCTTGGGCGATGCCGCTTCGCAGGTCCCTGCCTACCAGCTGTTGTCCGAGGGCATGCGCTTTGAGGCACGCCTTGCCCACGACGCCTGCGACTTCGATATCGATTACGTCTTTGAGGTCGATGACTGTCTGGAGGACTTTGGTATTGAGGAACTTGCCTTCGACCTGGAGCCTGCTGCATATATCGAGGAGTTCCGCAAGCAGCAGTTCGCTCGCTCGAATCGCAGCATGCTGCCGCTGCCCGCAGCACTTGGTGCCATTCGCTTAACGAGCGTCGAGGACGAGGTTCTTGAGCGCCACGCTCATGCCTACTTGGCTTCTCGCAAAGAACTTCTCTAAGATTTATTGACATCCATTGTCTTTCGTATCATGTTGAGGGGCGGGTTTTCAATCGGTTGCGGATCGCATGCGATTCCGTCGTTCGATTGAGACCCGTCCCGTCTATATAGAGACAACAAGAAAGGAATCTGCATGTCTGAGTTTGCTGCCGGTCCTGCCGGTCGTATCGAGCGTGTCCGTGCCCTGATGGCCGAGCGTGGCTACGACGCCATCGTGGTGCGCGACGAGGCCAACCTTCGTTGGCTTACGGGCGTGAAGGGCGTCTTCGACTACACCTTCGAGTTCCCGCACGCTGCGTTTATTACGGTCGACCAGTGCCTGTTCCACACCGACTCGCGCTACCTCAACAGCTTTGAGGAGAACACGCCCGCCGGCAGCCCCTGGGTCTACGACATGGACGAAGGCACCATCCCCGGTTGGGTCGCCGGCAAGATTGTGGCTAACAAGTGCCGCGTCTGTGCTGTCGAGGACGATATGCAGATTAATTTCTACCAGGGCATTCAGCGCGGCCTGGAGGACCGCTCTGTCGCCTGCATGCTGCCGTTGATGCACGACGACATCCGCAAGATGCGCGCCATCAAGGATACCGAGGAGATCGAGCTCATGCGCCATGCGCAGTCGATCACCGATGCCGCCTTCCAGCATATGCTCGGCTTTATTAAACCCGGTATGACCGAGAAGCAGGTTCGCAACGAGCTCGAGAACTTTATGTTCGCCAACGGCGCCGACAGCCTGGCCTTCGGCTCCATTGTGGCGAGCGGTCCCAACACCGCCAACCCGCATGCCGTGCCGAGTGACCGTGTCATCGAGAAGGGCGACTTCGTCCTCATGGATTACGGCGCGGGCTACTGCGATTATCGTTCCGACATGACGCGCACTGTCGTGATGGGCGAGCCTACCCAGGAACAGCTCGACCTGTACGCGCTCGTGCGCCGTACGCACGAGGAGTGCGTCGCCGCCATCCATCCGGGTGTCGAGGGCAACGACATTTTCAAGCTTTCCAAGAAGATCATCGGCGATGCCGGTTATGGCGATTACTACAACCATGGCCTGGGCCACGGCGTTGGTATCGACATCCACGAGCTGCCCAACTTCAACCGTAGCAAGAACATCATTGAGGTCGGCTCGGTTATTACCATGGAGCCCGGTGTCTACCTGCCCGGTGTGGGCGGCGTGCGCCTGGAGGACTACGGCGTCGTCACCGAGAACGGCTACGAGCCCTTCACCAAGACCCCGCACGACCTGCACGTCATCGACTGCTAGCCCATTTCGATAGATTTTTGGGCGGGGCGTCCGGAGCAATTCGGGCGCCCCGCGTTCTCTTTTTATGCGCTCGCCGCAGGCGCGGTCTGCAAGTGTATAATTTCTATCGTATGTAATTTGGACGCTTGTGCGTTCTGCCCATAACAAGAAAGGTCGCTATGCCTACCATTTCTACCGCCGACTTCAAGAACGGCCTCGGTCTCCGCATTAAGGACAAGGTCTACACCATCGTCGAGTTCCAGCATGTCAAGCCGGGCAAGGGCGGCGCGTTTGTGCGCTACAAGACCCGCGACATCAAGAGCGGGCGTGTCGTCGAGAACACCTGTAACGCCGGCACCAAGTTCGAGAGCGTCATGCTCACCACCCGTGAGTTCCAGTATCTCTACAACGATGGCGCCGACTACATCTTCATGGACAACGAGACCTATGAGCAGGTTCCCGTTCCCGAGGACATGGTGGGCGAGAACTCCAAGTGGCTGCGCGAGAACGACATTTGCCAGCTGCTCTTCGCCGACGATGAGCTCATGGGCGTGACTCCGCCGATGTTCATCGAGACCACCATCGTCCAGACCGACCCGGGCTTTAAGGGCGACACCGTCCAGGGTTCCACCAAGCCGGCCACGATCGACACCGGCGCTGTCATCCAGGTCCCCATGTACCTCAACGAGGGCGAGGTCATCAAGGTTGACACCCGCGACGGCAAGTTCGTCTCCCGCGTCTAGCAACCAACTCTTCTAGGAGGACTCATGCCCCAGGAAATCAAGATTGACGGCATCGGCATTTCGCCCGATGTTCTGACCGCCATCGTCTCGCGCGCCGTGTCGGATGTCGAGGGCATCGCCTCCGTTGGCGTCAAGGACCTTGCCACCAACCTTGTCTCCATGATGCTTTCGTCCAAGGCCCCGGCTTCCGAGCCGGCGGTCGAGGCCGAGGTCGTTGGCGACAAGCTCGCACTCACCGTGCGTGTCGTGGTGTTCTTTGGCTATCCGTTCAAGAAACTCGCCGAGGCCGTTCGCGCCGCCGTGGTCGCCGCCATCGATGCTCAGGTGGGCGTCGAGGTCGAGCGCGTTGACGTTTGCATCGACGGTCTCGTTTTCCCCAAGGAGTAACCTTTGAGCCTTAAGGTTTATCGCGGGCGTACGCTTGCCCGCAGTCAGGCGCTGCAGCTGCTGTTCCAGGCCGAGGCCACGGACAGCCCGCTCGAGCGCGTCCTCGAGGGTGATTTCCTGATCTCGAAGGGTCCCCTCGATCCCTATGCGCTGGAGCTTTGCCGCGGTGCCTACGAGCATATCGATCGAATCGACTGCGCTCTGCGCGCCGTCGCCAAGAACTGGGATCTTATGCGCATGCCCGGCGCCGACCGCAACCTGCTGCGTATCGCCGTTTACGAGATGCGTTTCCTCACCGACGAGGAGGTCTCGGACGCCATCGTGATCAACGAGGCTGTCGAGCTTGCCAAGGCCTATGGCACCGACCAGTCCGCTTCGTTCGTCAACGGCGTGCTGGGCAAGATCGCTCGCAGCGAGGAGTTGCCAGGCGAGGACCTGTACCAAGAGCTGCTGGCCGAAGATCGCGCTCGCGAGGAGGCACAGGCTGCCGAGGCTGCCGCCAAGGTTGCGGTTGCTCAGGCTGAGGCTGGCGTGCTGGCCGAGGATGCGGACGCCGCCGAGGCTGTTGTCGACTCCGTCGAGGAGTAGCTATGCCAGAGGGTTCCGTCCGCAACTTCGACGAGATCTCGGACCGCTTGGACCAGATTATCGCTACCGTTCGCTCCAAGGATACCTCCTTGGAGCGTTCGCTCGATTTGTTTGACGAAGCGATTGAGCTGGGCTCCCGCGCGGTCGATATGGTCGACAAGTTTGAGCTGACGCCGCGTGAGGCCGACAAGCTCGAGCAGGAATATGATGAGGATGCGGCAAACGAATCCCAGGATAGCTAGGCTGCATCTCCGGATACGAATGGTTGATGGCATTCATGAAACGCCTGCGTCTTGATGACGAACTGATTTCACAGGGCATCTGCGCCGATCGCGCGGATGCCCTTCGCACTCTTATGGCCGGCTTGGTCTCGAGTGGCGGTGAGCGCTTGACTTCGCCGGGTCTTAAGGTGATGCCGGGGCTGCCGCTACACGTGAAGGGGCGCATTCCCTATGTTGGCCGCGGCGGTCTTAAGCTCGAAGGCGCGCTTGATGCGTTTGGCATCAATCCGACGGGCCTTGCCTGTTTGGATGTGGGCTGCTCTACCGGGGGTTTTACCGATTGCCTGCTCAAGCGCGGAGCTGCGACCGTTGTCTCTGTGGACGTGGGTCGCGCCCAGTTCGATTGGTCGTTGCGTCAGGACGATCGCGTGACGCTGCATGAGCGCACAAACGTGACGCAGCTGCCTGAGCTTGGCTATGCCGGCGCCATCGACCTGGCTGTGTGTGATGTCTCGTTTACCAGCATCGCGAACATTATCGATGCGGTACTGGCGTGCCTGGCGCCTACGGGTGCATTCTGCACGCTCGTGAAGCCGCAGTTTGAGGCGCCGGCTGCGCTGGTGGGCGAGGGCGGTATCGTGACGGATCCCACCGTGCGCCGCGATACACTCGTTGCGGCGGTTGAGCTCTTTGCTGCCAAGGGGCTGTTCCCGGTCGATGTGTGCGTGTCACCCATTCATGGTGCCAAGGGCAACGTTGAGTTTTTCCTGTACGGCATGAGGTGTGCCCCCGGCGGACGTACCGACGATGAACTGCAATCCCAGGTATCGGTTTTGAGCGAGAAAGCTGCAACGCTATGAAGGTCTTTCTGGTTCCCAATTACTACAAGCAAGAGGCGGTCGAGAGCGGCCTGATGCTCGAGCTTTGGCTGACGCGCCAGGGCTATGAGGTCGCATGGGCTGCCGACCAGCGATCGAAGATTCAAAGCACGCCTGATATTGACGGCTCCGATCTGGTCATTACGCTCGGCGGTGACGGTACGTTGCTGCGCGCTGCCCGCATCCTCAACCATCGCGAGATTCCTATCCTCGGTCTTTCCTATGGTCACCTGGGCTTTTTAACTGCTGCGAGCCCCGAGGAGCGCGACATTCTGCAGGTCGTGAGCGACGCCCTTTCCGGCGAGCTGCACGTGAGCCGTCGCGCCACCATCGCCGCGGATATCGTGTCCGTGCGCGAAGACGGTACGAAGGATGTCGTGCGCACCTTCGCCCTCAACGACATGGCGCTTACGCGCGGCCCCCTGTCCGATATGGTCGAGTTTGACATCACGGTGTCGGGCCACCATATCGATCGACTGCGTGGCGACGGCGTGGTCGTGTCCACGGCGACTGGTTCTACGGGTTACGCGCTCAGTGCCGGTGGCCCCATCGTGAGCCCCGACTATACGGGCATGGTCTGCGTACCCATTGCGCCGCACACCATTCAGGCCCGTGCCTTCTTGACTTCGCCGAGTGATGTCGTCGAAATCTTTATGTCCGATGATCGCCCGAGCGTGCCGGCGATCGCCATCGATGGACAGTTTATTACCTGCGATGGCACGGTCGAGAGCGTGGCTGTGCGTCGCGGTCCCGGTGATGTGCTGCTGCTGGATTACGGCCCCGAGAGCTTCTATAACTCGGTGAGCCGTGTGTTCTACGGAGTGCGTCATGATCGATGAGCTGCAGGTTTCTAACATTGCACTCATTCGCGAGGCGACGTTGGTGCCGAGTGCCGGCCTGACTGTCCTGACCGGCGAGACCGGTGCCGGCAAGACCGCGCTGCTCTCGGCCCTCAAACTTATTTTGGGCGAGCGCGCGGATTCGTCGACGGTGCGCGAGGGCGAGGCGCTCGCGAGCGTCGAGGCACGACTCTTCGACGGGCCGCACGACACGGAGGGTTTTACCGTGCAGCGCAGCCTTTCTGCCGAGGGCCGCAGCCGCGTGAAGATTGACGGCCGCATCGCCAGTGTGCGCGAGCTTTCGGAGCGCGTCGGCGTGATGATGGATCTGTGCGGCCAGCACGAGCACCAGCGCTTACTCGATCCGGTGCATCACGTTGCGATGGTCGATGCGTGGGCGGGACGCTCTGCGCTCGAGGCGCTTGATGCGTACCGCGCCTGCTTTAAGGCATCGCGCGCTGCCGCCAAGGAGGTTCGACGTGTTGAAGAGGCCTCGCGTGCGCAGGGGAGCCGCGTCGAGGAGGCGCGCTTTGCCCTCGAGCGCATCGGCGAGGTCGACCCCAAACCGGGCGAGTATGAGGAACTCGAGGAACTGCTGCCGCGCTCCGAACATTCCGAGGTACTGGTTGCCACAGCTAACGATGCCCATGCATCGCTTGCCTCCGAAGGGGGAGCGCTCGACGCCGTGAACAGCGCCGTGGCAGAACTTTCCCGCATGGCTACCGTCGATCGCAAACTCGGCGACATTGCCGATGCGCTTTCGGATGCCTGTATCTCCCTTGAGGATTGCGCGAACGAGCTTCGTTCCTATCGCGATGGCGTCGCCTTCGACCCGCGCGAGCTCGCTCGCATGCGTGAGCGGTATTCCGACCTCAAGGGTCTGTTGCGTCAGTGGGGTCCCACTATGGACGATGTTTTTGCCATGCGCGATCGCTCGCAAGAACTGCTGTCCCTGGTCGATGATGGCGATGAGCAGATCAAAAAGGCGCGTGAGGCACTCGGGAGCGCCGAGCGCGAGTTGTTTGCCGCTGCCAAGGCACTTAAGCGTGCTCGCAATACGGCGGCCCCGCGCTTCTGCCACGAGGTCGGCCGCCAGATGGCTCGCTTGGAGATGGGTAGTGCCGAGCTCGTCTGGGAGTCGCGCGATCTTCCCCGTGCTGAGTGGACGCCCGTTGGTCCTTCGAGCTACGAGCTGCTATACCGCAGCGGTGCCGGCTTGACGCCACGTCCCCTGCGCCGCATTGCGTCGGGCGGCGAGCTCAGCCGCGTCATGCTGGCAAGTAAGGTTGTCCTCGGTAACGCGGACGGTGTCGATACGCTGGTGTTTGACGAGGTCGATGCTGGTGTCGGTGGCTCCACGGCGCGTGCACTCGCGGGCGTGCTGGCAGATCTCGCCTCTACGCATCAGGTGATTGTCGTAACCCACTTGGCGCAGGTCGCCGTCATGGCCGACAAGCATTATGTTGTCAGCAAGGAACCAGGCGATGTTCCCCAGACGCATTTGGACGAGGTAACCGGCGAAGCGCGTACCGCCGAGATCGCCCGCATGTTGAGCGGCGATCAGTCCGAGGCAAGCCTGGCGCACGCAAAGCAGATGCTCGAAGAAGCTCGAGGTTAGGTCGTATCAGCGGGGTTGGTGGGACAAAATAGACTGAAATTTTTGTCCCACTACGCGTTTTACTCAACGACCTTATCCGGCTGGATGAGCTCCTCGTAGTAGCTGATATGCTCACGCGCGTCTTCAATCTCGGGCAGCAGGAAGTTGTAGATGACTTCGATGATCATCGTGGCACTGATCTTGGAGAACGCAAAGTCGCCTGTCGTCAGCAGCGCTTCGTGGTTGACGGTATTAAAAGTGTAGTCTGCCAGGCGCGCGAGTGGGGATTTGCTGTCACTGCTGATGACGACTACGGTTGCGCCGCAGTTGCGAGCCGCTTTTGCCATGCGATTCAATCGGCGCGATTTGCCGGAGTTTGAGATAAGCACGATGACGTCACGCGGGCGTAACGTGAGCGCAAAGCCGATTGATGTCTCGCTAATGGTGCTCGCCATGCAGCGCAGGCCCAGCTGCGAAAACTTAAACGTCGCATCGAGCGCGACCGCGTTCGTATTGCCCACAGCTGCAAACTCAATAACCCCTGCATGCTTAAGGGCATGCACAACAGCCGCCAGCGTATCGTGGTCGATCCCGTCGATAGTCGCATTAAGCTCGCTCACCTTGGCAGCCAGGATGTTCTTGAGGCTCTGCTCCATATTGTCGAGCGAGACCTCGTCGGTCAGGCCCTCGTTGCGCTGGCTTTCCAAATCCCTCGCCAACGAAAACTGAAAGCTGCGAAAGCTGCCAAACCCAAGCTTGCGGCAGAAGCGCGAAACGGTCGCCTCGGACGTGGCAGCGGCGCGTGAGAGCTGAGCCGCCGTGAGGCGTGGAGCCTCGGACTGGTGCTCCAATATATAGTCGACAATGCGCTGCTCGGACTCGCTGTATCCCTGATGGGTGCTAATGAGGGAAAGTGCGCTCTTGCTACTATCGGTCATGGATGGCTCCTGGTTGGCATGAAAATCTAGCTTGATTTGCAATGCCATAGTATACGGGCATTTTCAATTACAAGATACACCTTGCCGTTTCAAGTGTTGATGGTAAACTTTCACCTACCGTTTACGGTTATGAAAGAACCTTTCACCGGAGATTTGCACCTTAGCTCTTCTCACGCGGACGGTAGGTTGGTATCTTTCAGTTGTGGAAAAACGCGCATCGAAGCGCGTGTAGGGGAGCGCCCGCGGGCGCTGTACTCAAGAAGGAGGGACACATGGCTAAGTTTGACATCATCGCCGCCACCGGTTGCCCGACCGGCATTGCGCACACCTTCATGGCGAAGGAGGCGCTGGAGAAGGCAGCTGCCGAGCGCGGTCTGACCATTAAGGTCGAGACTCATGGCCAGGTCGGTGTCGAGAACGAGCTCACCAAGAGTGAGATCGCTGGCGCCAAGGCCGTCGTCGTCGCAGCCGATAAGGATGTCCAGGCCGAGCGTTTCGCCGGCAAGCCCATGGTTTCCGTTGGTGTTTCCAAGGCCCTGTCCGTTGAGGCCGCCGGTAAGTTGATTGACCGCGCGCTCGCCGCTAAGGGCGAAAGCACGGTTGCAGCCGCTGCCGATGTCGAGGACGAGGTTGAGGAGAAGGAGTCCATCGGCCACATCATCTACAAGCACCTCATGAACGGCGTCAGCCACATGCTGGTCTTCGTCGTTGCTGGTGGTGTTCTGACCGCCGTTTCGTTCCTGTGGGGCATTACGTCCTTCGATTCGACGGCGTCTGACTACAACAGCTTTGCTGCGATGCTCAAGATAATCGGCGGCATCGCCATGAACCTCATGGTTCCGGTGCTTTCCGCCTACATCGCCGAGTCCATCGGCAAGCGCCCGGCGCTCGTCCCCGGCTTTGTTGCCGGTATGATCGCCATCCAGGGCCTGCCTGTTAACGCCGAGACCGGCATGATCGACGCCGGTGGCGCCGGCGTGGGCTTCGGCTTCCTGGGCGGCATCGTCGGCGGCTTCCTCGCCGGTTATGTCATCCTGCTGCTCGAGAAGGTCTTTGCCGGTCTGCCCAAGAACCTGGACGGCCTCAAGGCTATCTTCCTGTACCCGCTGTTCTCGACGGCTATCGTCGGCCTGGTCATGCTCGGCATTTCCGGCCCCATGGCTGCCATCAACACCGCCATGATGGACTTCCTCAAGGGCCTGTCCGCCTCTGGCGCCGTTGTCCTGGGTCTTGCCATCGGCTGCATGTGCGCCTTTGACATGGGCGGCCCGGTCAACAAGGCTGCTTACGTTACCGGGACCGCTATGCTCACCGAGGCACTGGCCGCCGGTGTTGGCACCGATACCTACAACTTCGGCACCAACTTCATGGCTGCCGTTTCCGCCGCCTGCATCGTTCCGCCGCTGATCACCACCTTCGCCGTCGTTGTCGGCAAGAAGTACTTCAGCCAGGAGGATCACGACGCCGGTGTAGTCAACCTCATCCTTGGTTGCACCCACATCACCGAGGGCGCCATTCCGTTCATGACCAAGAACATCTGGCCCGTCATGCCCATCATGATGCTCGGTTCCTCTATCGCTTCGATCCTGACCATTATGTTCAACGTTCACGATCCGGCGCCTCACGGTGGCTTCCTGGTCCTGCCCGTTGTCGAGAACGGTCCGCTGTGGGTCCTCGCGATCCTCATCGGCGCTGTGGTCGGTGGCATCCTGTTCGTGGCCTTCAAGAAGTACGACTTCGAGAAGAACCAGAAGGCCGCTCCTGCAGCCAAGCCCGTTGAGACCCCCAAGGCCGCTGCCGTCGAGGCCCCCAAGGCCGAGGCTGCCGACTTCGTGAAGGTCGAGAATGTCTTTGTCGCCGAGGACTTCGCTTCTCGTGACGAGGCTCTGAGCTTCGTTTCCAACCAGGCCGTCAAGGCAGGTATCGCCAGCGACGCCGACGCCGTGATGAACGCCTTCCTGGCCCGCGAGGCCGAGGGCACCACGGGCATGATGGAGGGCTTCGCCATCCCGCATGCCAAGTCCGACGCTATTACCGAGGCTGCCGTCATCGTCGTCAAGGACGAGTCCGGCGTGACCGGTTGGGACACCATGGACGGCGCTCCCGTCAACGTGGCTATTGCCCTGCTCATCCCCGGTGCCCAGGCCGGCACCACGCACCTCAAGATCCTGTCCAAGGTCGCCGAGGCGCTCATGGACGAGGACTTCCGTGCCACCGTCAAGGGTTCCACCGACGCCGCCGAGATCGCCAAGACGATCAACGCCCGCCTGGTCTAATCCAGCAGTTAGCGAATAATATCGCCCCTTGTAACAAAGGCGGAGACCCTCACCAGGGCCTCCGCCTTTTTCATCCCCAAATAAGTTGCGGTGAAATAGGAACTGTTTAAACGATTCAACCCCAAATTCAATCCCTATTTCACCGCAACTTACAAAAGGGTCTAGATAGACCCCATCAACCAAATCAACCAGGCGAACAACAAATCAGCCAGAATTTCGTTCGCACGATATTACTTTGGACCGACCAAGTTTCCGCAGCTTGCTCGCCGGGCGGGGCGATTAAGTTTGTCGCGAGTTCCGCACGCAAAGGAAAGCACTTAATGTGCTTTCCGCCCGGCGAGCAAGCGGACGACAAACACATCTGTCCAATAATTCGTCTGAAACACAATGAAAAACCGTTTGATGTGAGTTAATATAAACAACGTCGTGAATCTGACTCCTGCCACATGCATGACAGGGGTTAAACACAAAAAGGAGTCAATTATGGTTTCTGAGAAGGCTACCCTCGTTAATCCTCAGGGTCTGCACATGCGTCCGGCTGGTCTGTTCGCCTCCACCATGGGCAAGTACGCCTGTGACGTGACGGTCGTCACCCCCGAGAAGGAGGTCAACGGCAAGTCCCCGATGGCCCTCATGGCTGCTGGTATCCCCTGCGGTACCGAGGTCGAGGTCAAGTGCGACGGCGCCGACGAGGCCGAGGCTCTGGCTGCTGCCATCGAGCTCATCAAGAGCGGTCTTGGCGAGTAGAACTCAAACGGGTCGCATGTTGAACAACTAAGTTCATATTTGGGGGCGCAGTGACCTGTTGTAAGGTAGCTGCGCTCTTTTGTCATGGATATGGCAAAACGCTTTATCACATGACACGGAGAGAGGAATGGGAATGTATCAGGGAGTCAACGCTTCCGAGGGCATCGGTATCGGCACCGTCATGGTCGCCGTCGATCCCGACTTGACGTTTGAGCCGCACGAGGTTGCTGATTCGGCAGCAGAGAAGGAGCGCTATCAGTCCGCTCTTTCGGTCTTCTGCGAGAAGACCCAGGCTCAGGCCGACCATATGAAGGAGACGGTGGGCGAGGCCGAGGCCGAGATCATGAGCGGACACATTGTCCTGGCTCAGGACCCGGGCATGACTGACGCCATCAACGCCGCCATTGACGGTGGTACCTGCGCCGAGCAGGCGCTCATGGACACCTCGACCATGTTCGAGAACATGTTCCTGTCCATGGACGACGAGATGTTCCGTCTGCGCGCGGCCGACATCGCCGACATCCGCACCGGTATTCTGGCCGAGCTGCTGGGCAAGGAGGTCGTCGACCTCTCCGTCCTGCCCGAGAACACCGTCGTTGTCGTGCACGACCTTACGCCGTCCATGACCGCCACGATCGATAAGGCCCACGTTGCCGGTATCGTCACCGAGACCGGTGGCCGCACGTCGCACTCCGCGATCATTGCGCGCGCCCTTGAGATCCCGGCTGTCCTTTCGGTTTCCAACAGCTGCACCGCGCTGCGCAACGGTATGACCGTTGTCGTCGACGGTGGCAAGGGTATCGTCGAGGCCGATCCCGACGAGGAGACGCTCGCTGCCTACACCGCCAAGGCCGAGGCCTTCGCTGCCGAGAAGGCAGCCCTCGAGGCCTTCCGTGGCAAGCCGTCCGTGACTGCCGATGGCATCAAGAAGATCATCGCCTGCAACATCGGTAACCCCGATGACGTGCCCAACGCGCTCGATCACGACGCCGAGGCTATCGGTCTGTTCCGCTCCGAGTTCCTGTTCATGGACTCCGCTGAGCTTCCTTCCGAGGAGGAGCAGTTCAACGCCTACCGTAAGGTCGCCAGCGCGCTCAAGGGTGCTCCGGTCATCATCCGCACGCTCGATGTGGGTGGCGACAAGGAGATTCCGTATCTGCATATGGTCAAGGAAGACAACCCCTTCATGGGCTTCCGCGCTGTGCGTTACTGCCTGGCCAATCCCGACCAGTACAAGGTCCAGCTCCGCGCTCTGCTGCGCGCTAGCGCCTTCGGTGACGTCAAGATCATGATCCCGCTCGTCACCTGCGTCGAGGAGGTCTTGGCTGTCAAGGAGCTCGTCGAGCAGTGCAAGGCCGAGCTGACCGAAGAGGGTCGCAAGTTCAACGAGAACATCGAGGTCGGCATCATGGTCGAGACGCCCGCCGCTTCGCTGCTCGCAGACCGTCTGGCCGAGGTCGCCGACTTCTTCTCCATCGGCACCAACGACCTGATCGGCTACACCATGTGCGCCGACCGTGGCAACGACACCATCTCCAACCTGTACCAGGTTTACTATCCCGCCGTGCTCCGCTCGCTCAAGAACATCATCGAGAGCGGCGTGAAGGCCGGCATCATGGTCGGTATGTGCGGCGAGGCCGCTGCCGATCCGCTGCTCGAACCGCTGCTGATCAGCTGGGGCCTGGAGGAGTTCTCGATGAGCGCTCCGTCGATCCTGCGCGCCCGCAAGACCATCAGCCAGTGGACCAAGGCCGAGTGCGACGAGCTCGCCGAGAAGGCGCTCGCCTGCAACACCGCCGCCGAGGTCAAGGCACTGCTCGAGTCCGCAGCTCGCTAATTTGGTATCAGAGGTAACCGCGTGGTTGGAATGGGCCGGCCACGCGGCCCTCACATATACAGGGGGTACTGTAAATGTTCTACACGCTAACCGCTAACCCGGCTGTCGACATGACGGTTTCGAGCTCTCCGCTCGAGCCCGACGAGAACGTCCGCACCGGCTCGGCCAGCTACACGGCTAACGGCAAGGGCCTCGACGTGTCCTTCGCCTTTAAGAAGATGGGCGTCGACACCGTCGCGCTCGGCTTCTTCGCCGGCTTCACGGGCAAGTTTATCGTCGAGGAGGTCATGAACCTGGGTTGCCTGTGCCGCCCGGTCTGGACCGACGGTATCACGCGCATCAACACCTACGTCAACGATGGCCAGCACGAGTACGGCATCCTGAACCCCGGCGCCCCGATCACGCCGCAGCACCAGGAGGAGCTCTACAACATCCTGGACACCGCGGGCGATCTTGAGTGCCTGATTGTCTCCGGCTCCGTGCCTCCCAAAGCTACGCCCGACTTCCTGGCTCAGGTCATGGAGCACGCTCAGGCTCGTGGCGCTGACGTCGTCCTGGACCTGTCCTCCGACAAGCTCAAGGAGCTCGCTCACAAGAAGCCGCTGCTCATCAAGCCGAACCATCACGAGATGAAGGCCATCTTCGGCGTGCCGGTCGATACCGACGACGAGGTTCGCGTTGCCATGAAGATGGCTCACGACGCTGGCGTTCAGAACGTGCTGCTCACCCGCGGTAGCCGCGGCGACGCTTACTTCTCCAACGGCGAGGACATCTGGTACGCCAAGCGTGAGTTCAACATCAAGCTGGTTTCTTCCGTCTGCGCCGGCGACTGCACCCTCGCTGCGTTCCTGCACAAGTGGTACAGGGATCGCGACAACGTCGAGGAGGCCATGAAGCTCGCTATGGCCACCGGCGCCAACGTTGCCGAGTCCGTCGGCATTGGCGACTTTGGTCACGTCGACGAGTACAGCAAGCGCGTTGCTGTTCGCAAGCTCGATCGTCAGTAATCGAAACGCGACATATTCGTGCGCATGTGGCGCCCCGGTTTCGGCTGGAGCGCCTTTTTGTTCCGCCACGGGGGAGAGGTGTCCCGCCGTACTTCATCGCTTCCACACCGTTCACCGAGTTGTCCTAGCCTTTTACCGATGCGTGGAATATACTTTCATTAACACGTTGCTTCGTGAAAGGAACATTCATGATTTACACGCTCACTGCAAATCCCGCCATTGACTACAACATCGCCTGCGACGGCCTTACTGCCAATACCGTCACGCGTACCCGCAATGCCGTCTACACGCCCAACGGCAAGGGCCTCAACGTCTCGTTTACGCTTGACCACTATGGTGTCGACACCACGATTCTGGGTTTCTTCGCCGGCTTCTCGGGTGAGTTTATCGTTAAGGGCGCCGAGGCCCTGGGCGTGCCCGTCAAGCCCGTGTGGACCGACGGTATTACGCGCGTCAATGTGTTCCTCAACGCCGGTCCCGACACCGAGTACAACATGGTCAATGCCGGTGCCGCCATCAATGAGGCCAACGAGCAGGAGATGTTTGAACTTATCGATTCGCTCGATGACATGACCTGCCTGGTCATCAGCGGCTCGCTGCCTCCCAACACTTCCGAGGGCTTCTTGGCCGAGGTCCTGCGCCGTGTCAAGGCCAAGGGGGCCGAGTTCGTCCTCGACATCTCGAGCCATCAGCTGGCAGACCTCATTGCTCTGGAGCCACTGCTGATCAAGCCCAATGACGACGAGCTGCTTGACATCTTTGGCATCAAGGTGAGCGGTGGCGACGACGAGTCCGTCAAGGGCGCTATGGCCGAGCTGCACGCCAAGGGCGCCAAGAACGTGCTCCTGACCCTTGGTGGCGCCGGTGCGTACTTCTCTAACGGCGAGCATATCTGGTTTGCCAACCGCACCTTCGACGTCAAGCTGCTGTCGACGGTGTGCGCCGGCGATTCCTCGCTCGCTGCCTTCCTGTCCGTGTGGCTCGACGCCCCTGAGCGTGTTGAGGATGCCTTGCGTCTTTCGATGGCCACCGGCGCCAACGTGGTCGAGTGCCCCGGCCTGGGCGATTTTGCCAAGGTGGACGAATATAAGAAGCACATCGAGGTTCGCCAGGTCTGCTAGCAGCATCGATACGTCGTTGCCGAACACCCGCTTTGGATTACCAAGGCGGGTGTTTTTTGCGCGCTGAACGTATCTGGCGTCTGCTGTCTCGTTTTATCGAATTGACGACGCGATTGCGTGTGCGCGCTTTCTCGTTTCTTGTTAGACTTCTTGAGAACCATCGATTAACGCTCACAAGTGCAGGAGGCCATAGGCATGTGCAATGTTTCGCTCAACGGTACGCAACCGTCCGATGCCTCCCTGCGCGTCCTGCGCGCGCTTGAGGCGGCTGGTCTTGAGGCTTGGTACGTTGGCGGTTGGGTGCGCGACGCCCTGATGGGATGCCCCAGCCACGATGTTGATATGTGCTGCAGCGGCCTGTGGCAGGAGTCCAAGGCGGCGCTCGAGGCCGCTGATATCGCGGTCGTGGAGTCGGGCATTAAATTTGGCGGAATCACGGCTATTTCCGATGGCGAGCGTATCGAGGTCACCACGTACCGCCTGGATGGCTTTTACACCGATGGGCGCCATCCTCAGAGTGTCGAGCGTGCCGCCTCGCTCGAGGACGATCTGGCCCGCCGCGACTTTACCGTCAACGCCATGGCCTGGCATCCCGAGCGCGGGCTTGTCGACCGCTACGACGGCCAGGGTGATCTGGAGCGCAAGCTGATTCGCGCTGTCGGTGATCCCAAGCGTCGCTTTAACGAGGACGCCCTGCGCATGCTGCGTGCGGTGCGCTTTGCCTGCCGTCTGGACTTTATGATTGAGCCCGAGACCAAGCGTGCGCTTGCCGAGTGCGCGCCGCTGCTCGATGCCGTGGCGCGCGAGCGTGTGGGTATTGAGCTCGAGGGCATTCTTTCGACCGGTCATGGGGGAGACGCGATGCTTCGCTATCCCGAGCTCATCTGTGCCGCTGTGCCCGAGTTGGCAGCGGGTCGCGGGTTTGATCAGCGAAGTGTCTACCATGCGTTTAACGTTTACGAGCATATCGCCCGTGTGCTGACAGTGGCAGGGGAGCTGGCGCTGTGCGACGGCGTCGCGCCATCGTCGAGCCTTATGTGGGCGGCGTTTTTGCACGATGTCTCCAAGCCCGAGTGCTTTACGGTCGATCACGCCGGCAGCGGACACTTCTACGGTCATCCAGAGCTCGGCGCCAAGAAGGCGCGCGTCATCATGGATCGCCTGGCGCTCTCGCACGATTTGGTGCGCGATGTGTGTCTGCTTATCAAATACCATGATAAGCCGCTGCGCCCCGAGCGCTCCTGCCTGCTCAATATGATGCGCGCGCTTTCGGGTGAGGGCGTCGACACGGCCCGCCTGATTGACGAGCTCATGGACCTTAAGCGTGCTGACACGCTCGGCAAGGCCCCGTCGTGCTTCTATTATGTCGAGACAATCGAGGAAATGCGTGCGCTGGCGCACGAGCTACTGGAGGCGGGGGAGCCCTATACGCTCAAGATGCTCGCCGTCAACGGCGGCGACCTGATCCGTGCCGGTGTGAAGCCGGGGCCCGAGCTAGGTCAACTACTCAACGCTGCCCTCGATGCCGTGATCGAAGACAACATTCCCAATGAGCGCGAAGCCCTTTTGGTCCATCTCAACTTGAATTAGCTACCCAGTTTACCTGCGTGTTCCATAACCTGCCGACAATTTTTCGGCAATTTGGAATTTCTTCTTGCGCTGACGTTTTTTGTCCCGTAATATATTTCTTCGCAGCACGGCAGTGCAGATGTCATGTGGCCCGTTCGTCTAGCGGTTTAGGACGCCGCCCTCTCAAGGCGGAGATCACCAGTTCGAATCTGGTACGGGCTACCACTTCTTTTCTGCTGAGGCTTATGGCCCGTTCGTCTAGCGGTTTAGGACGCCGCCCTCTCAAGGCGGAGATCACCAGTTCGAATCTGGTACGGGCTACCACGCATTTGATACCCGGGCTTCCTATGGAAGGCCGGGTTTTTTATTTTCAAACAACCGTCTGCAATTCCCGTTTGAACCAGAGCTTTGCGTTCTGTCTATGGTCCTTGCGGGTACAATATCCAAGATATTTTGACTGTTAGAAGGAGTCTCATGACGGAGTCCTCTCAGCATACGTCTAAGCCCCAGGTCGAGGTTGAGGCCTCGGGCGGAGATGACAATAAGAGCGCACGCCGCGGCGCCATCTTTATCGGCGTCGTGCTGGTGGGTTATATCGTCTATCTGGTGGTAACCGGGCAGATGGGGCAGTTCTGGGCCGCAATGTCGAGCGTCCAGGCGCCATGGCTCGTTGTCGCGTGTCTTTGCATGTTCATGTATCTGTTCTTTGGCATTGTGGCCTATGCGATCGCCGTCTGGCTCGACCCATATTCACCCGTCGGCATCCGCGACCTGATTTCGGTCGAGGCGAGCGGCATCTTCTTTGGCAACCTGACGCCCATGATGATGGGCTCGACTCCCGCCCAGATCTACCGCCTGACCAAGGCGGGCCAAAATGTCGGCGAGGCTGGTGCCACGCAGTTCACGCGCTTTATCGTGTATCAGTTTGGCCTCGTTGCCTGGGGCGCTATCCTACTGCTTGCTCGCATGCCGTTTTTTGCCGAGCGCTATGGCGACATGACGCTGCTGTGTGTCTTTAGCTTTGGTGGGCACTGCTGCATCTTGCTGGGCATCTTCGCCGTCGCGCTCATGCCTAAGACCGTCACGCGCGTCGCCCATTGCATCATCAATTGGCTTGAGCGCATTGGTGTCTCGGCCACTAAGATCGAGGGATGGCGCACGTTTGTCGATGGCGAGATCTACTCCTTCTCCGAGAAGTTCAAGCTTTCAGCCGGACATTTTTCTTCCATGCTGCTCACCGTGTTTATCACCATGCTGCAGCTCGCGTTTTTCTATCTGGTGCCGTATTTCCTGATGCTTGCCTTTGGCCACCACGAGGTCGACTTTTTCTCGGTCATGGCCGCGAGCGCCTTTGTCCAGCTGCTGAGCTCTGCGGTTCCCTTGCCCGGTGGAACTGGTGGCGCTGAGGGCGGCTTTGCATTGTTCTTGGGTCATTTCTTCGGTTCGGCATCGACCGCCGGCTATCTGCTGTGGCGCCTCATTACGTTTATTGCACCGACCATTTTGGCTGCGCCCCTGCTGGGGCTTAAGAGCGCTCACAACGAGAGCATCCATGCGCGCTGGGATCGTGTGATGCGCAAGCTCGGCCGCGCGCCTCAGACGCCCTCTGCGCCCACTAAGCCGCACCCCGCGAATGCTGTTACCGTTGATCCCAAGAAGCAGGCTCAGAAGGCTTCTGGGACCGCTAAGCCGGCTCATAAAGCCTATGTGCGCCAGACAGGCGACGGTATTCGCGTATCTCCGTCGGCACTCAATAAGAAGAAGCACCCTAAGTCGCAGTAGGGCAGTCGTGCGTTCTTCATGATGCGGGGCATATTTGTGCTGTATGGGGGATAATCCTCTTACGTAGATTATCTCTCATCTGTTGATGAATACTCGCATATCGAAGGGACATGCCCATGGCAACCAGCAAACCGCGTCTTGACCGCCGCATCGTTCGCAGCCGTAATGCCATCCTTTCCGCTTTCGAGCGCCTGCTCATGGAAAAGCCGCTGGCAGACATTACGGTGAGTGCCATCGCGCGCGAGGCCAATGTCGACCGCAAGACCTTTTACGTTCACTTTGGTACGGTTGACGGCCTGCTCGATGCCATTGCCGTCGATGTGGTGGAGATGATTGTCGACTCGGTCGAGAAAACGCTTGCTTCCATGGACGGCGACACCAATGAGCGCGCCCTGGGCTCGGCGGCGACCTTCTTTAAAACCGTTAATGAGGCGCTGTGCAACAACTTAGTGCTCAATCGTCAGCTGATCGAGAATATTCCGCTCGATGATTTCATGGCTCGTCTTCGTGCGCCGCTCGAACATGAGATTGCCGAGCGCGATCTGCTGCCCCAAGGTCTCAAGGACGAGATGTTCGACTATTATCTGGCGTTTTTGCTGTCGGGTATTATCGGTATCTATCGCACGTGGGCACTGTCTGACGGCTCGGTTCCTATCGAGCGCGTCTCTGAGGTCGCCAACGACCTGACTCTTAATGGCCTGTCGAGTCTGGAATCTCGCTTGGAATAGCATTGATAATTCAACAACTTAAAGAAGTTGCGGTGGAATAGGGATCGTTTTGGCTATTGGTAGGCCGTTCTGGTCCCTATTTCACCGCAACTTAGTAAAACTGTTTTGATGGTAAGGCGGAGCAGCCTCGAAGATGAGCCTCGAGACTGCTCCGCTTCATTTCTGAGCGTTTGTCGTGTAGGGCAGCATTAATCGCCGTTTTTGAGTATGCGGCCCTGTTTTTCGAACTTGTGCATGTCGCTATCGGCCATGCCCTGCGACTTGTCCTCGTGACGCTTGGCGTATAACGGATCGTCGGAGTCGTTCCAGATGCGGTCGGCGACAGGTGACCATGCCTCGGCGGCAGCCTGGGTCTTTTCGCGCAGCTGCTCGGGTGACTCCTTCTCGATGAGATCGGTGCTCGTTGCGCCACTCTCGGCGACCAGTTTGGGCAGTACATCTGGATTCTCGAGCATGGGGCATGGTTTGAGGTAGTTGTCGTTAAACGGCATGTTCTCGTAGTACTTCATAAAGAGGGGAGAGCGCAGCGCGTCGAGTAAGCTCACATCGTGGATGTTGGCGTTTGAGTAGTGGATGAACACGCACGGCTCCACGTCTCCGGCGGCGTTGATGTGCAGGTAGCGGCGGCCGCCGGCGATACATCCGCCTACAAACTCGCCGTCGTTTTGGAAGTCGAGCGTAAACAACGGCTTCTTCTCACGCATTTCGCGGATAAAGTGATACATGTGCTCGCGCTGCTCGGGCGTGGGCATGAGCTCGGGGGTTGCGTTGCGGCCAACCGGCATAAAGTGGAAGTACCAACAGAAGAGTGCTCCCTCGCCGATCATCCAGTCCATGTTCTCCTCGGTTGCTACCGTATCGGCATTGGCGCTGGTCCAACAGGTGGAGATACCAAACGGCAAGTCGCGCTCGCGCAGGAGTTTCATGGCGTGCTCGATCTTTGCGTAGGTACCCTCGCCGCGACGGGCGTCGGTGGTGTGCTCATTGCCCTCGGCGCTGATGGCGGGGACAAAATTACCTACGCGAATCATATCGTCGCAGAAGGCCTCGTCGATCAGCGTGGAGTTGGTAAAGCAGAGAAACACGCAGTCCTGATGTTTTTCGCAAATTCTGATCAGGTCGTGCTTGCGGACGAGCGGCTCGCCGCCGGTATAGATGTAGATATGCGTACCGAGCTCTTTGCCCTGCGTAACGATAGAGTTGATGTCTTCGAACGAGAGATTCTGCTTGTAGCCGTACTCGGCGGCCCAGCAGCCCGTGCAATGCAGGTTGCAGGCGCTCGTGGGATCGAGCAGGATGGCCCACGGAACGTTGCACTGGTACTTTTCGCGGTTCTTTTCCTGCTCTGGCCAAGCAAGCAGGTTGGCGTCGACAATGAGGGTCTTAAGCAGTTTGGTTCGCATCTGGGGATTAAGGCTGAACACACGCATGATCAGGTCATACCAATTGCCGCGGCTCTTGATGACATTGGTGAATGCCTCTCGCTGTACAGGAAATACGCGATTGGGGACCAGCTTGTTCACGAGGTCCATGATTTTGTCGATGTTTTCTTGCGGGTTGTCGTCGAGATAATCGATGAGCTTGTTAAGCGCTGCACGCTCTGCTGACTGTGTAAGCGACATGGGTATATCCTTTCACGTGTGCTTAATGTGTGATAATACCCACTTGTAGATTAAACGAAGTCTAAAGATTTGGAATGTGTCTATTCAACGAATCAATTTAATTTGGGGTGAAGCGTTATACGCCGACACCTTCTAAGTTGCGGTGAAATAGTGTCAGATGGGGATGCGGACGATTTCTTGGGCCGCGCCTAGGCGTATCCAATGGAATCCTCCGATGCGCCTTCGCACGCTCGCATGACCTCGATACCATGCGATCGTGCGAACTCGACGAGCTCTGCGTTGCGGGCGTTTATGGTGCCGAAGGCGGCGGGGCACACGATAAGACGCGCGCAGTGGACGAGGAGCTCTTTGGCGCGGGCTATGGTTTTATCCCCGATCGGCTCGAAGGCGCGCTCGGCCACGCATTCCGTCGCCAGGTCGCGCGCAAGCTCGCAGTCGATGTCCCCTTCGTGCAGAACGCCCGCGTAGAACGCCTTGCCCTGCCGGATTAGCTGGCGAAACACAGCTGATCCCGTACCTGCGCCGGCGATGACGAACGTGTGCGCATCGCCGTGTGGGCGCCCAATTTCCACGCTGCCGAAGCGCTCGTTGAAGGTGCCATGTTGAAGGCCGTAGAGCTCGCCAATCGTCTCGCGCGTGAATATGTCCTCGGGTGCGCCGGCGCGGAAGACCCGGCCGTCCTTCACGCAAATCACCTTGTCGGCACTTTTCTGCGCGAGCTCGAGTTCGTGGATGGACATGATGACAGCAACATTCCGCGATTTCGCAAGGTGGCGAAGTATTCGCAGCAGGTCGATCTGGTAGCGGATATCGAGATACGACGTGGGCTCATCGAGCACGAGCACACGCGGATCCTGCGCGATGGCGCGTGCGAGCATGACGCGCTGGCGTTGCCCGTCGCTTATCTGCATGAAGTCGCGCTCGGCGAGCCCTTCCACATGTGCGGTTTTCATGGCCTCGTCGACCCGATTATGGTCATCGGGCGTGAGTGTGCCCATTCGCCCGGTGTAGGGATGCCTTCCCGCCTCTACGATATCGCGGCAGGTGAGGAGCTCGGTCCGGGGGCGATCTGTCAGCATAACGGCAAGGTTCCTTGCGAACTCCGCCGTCTTCCATCGGGAAATCTCCCGCCCGTCGAGCTCGACCGCGCCGGCAAGCGGTGCCAGATGGCGTGTGATGGTTTTCAAGATGGTCGACTTGCCCGAGCCGTTCGGCCCGATGAGTGCCACGACGTCGCCCGCGCGAACCTCCAGATCGACGCCTTCGACTACGACCTTCTTGTCGTAGCCCGCCGACAGGTCGCTTATGCGGAAAAGCGGCGCTCCGTCAGCCTGCGTTTCGACCGGGGTTTCGAGGTTCGACTCCGCTCGAAGGAGGCGTTCCGCGCGCAGTTCCGCACGAGCCGAAAGTGTCTTCTGGCGCTTTCGTGCAAGCTTAGGACTGTCTAAGCATGGAATGTCCCCTCCGAGCGTTTTGGGCCGCGGCACGAATTCCCCCATCTACCTCACCCGCTTCTTCAGCATGAGCGCGATAACCACCGGCGCGCCGAAGATGGCGGTGACGGCGCTGATGGAAAGCTCGACGGGGGAGAACAGCGTGCGCGCGATCAAATCGCAGCCCGCGCAGAAGATGGCGCCTCCCAAGAAGCACGCAGGAATCACGCGGATGGGCTTCGATGACTTCAGCGCCGACTTAACGAGATGCGGAACCGCGATGCCTACGAACGACACCGGACCAGCGAACGCGGTCACGCAGGCGGAGAGCATGCTCGCTAGAAGGACGAGCACCACGCAGAAGCGTGCGACGTTCACGCCGACGCTTTTTGCGTAGGCTTCTCCCAGCTGGAAGGCGGAAAGGGGCTTCGATATCGCGAATACGCATGCGCTCACGGTGATCACCACGACCGCGATGACCGCGACGTCGTTCCAGCTCGAACCCGAGAAGCTACCCAAAGACCAGTTGTGCAGGTTCACGATGGACTGGTCGTCGGCGAAGGCGATGAGGAAGTTCGTCGCCGCCGAGCAGATGTATCCCACCATGACGCCCGCCACGATGAGCATGGCCATGGAACTTATGCGCCGTGCGATGAGGAGCACGAAGCCGATGGTGATAAGCGAGCCCAGAAACGCTGCGGCCACTATGGCCGGCGAGGACATGGCCTGGTTTGCGCCCAAAAGCACGATCATCGTAAGCGCGACGACGAACTTTGCGCCCGAGGAGACGCCCAAGATGAACGGGTCGGCGATGGGGTTGTTGAAAAACGTCTGCAGCAGGAACCCGGAGAGCGAAAGTGCCCCGCCGAGAAGCACGGCTGAAAGCACGCGCGGCAGGCGAATCTCCCAGATGACTTGGCTTTCCATGGAATTGGCCGCGCCGCCCGAAAGGATGCCGGGGATGTGGTCTGCGGGCACGAGCACGCTCCCGATGCACAGGTTGGCCCCGACGAGCACGATGAGGACAACAGCGAGCAGCGCCGTCACGACGCGACACCGCGCGTCGCGTCCCGATTCGTCGTATGTCATGGAAAGCCGGCTTCTCATGACGCTAGCCAAGCTTCCTCAGATAATGGAAGTCGCTCGCGTCATCGCCGGTGAACGCCCCGTGCAGCTCGTCGATAATGTCGGCGGTAGAAGTCATCTGCTGGTACATGTCGGCGCTTGTGACCCAGACGTTGCCGTTCTTTACAGCTTTGAACTGCGACAATAGCGCGTTTTTGCCTACGAAGTCTTTCAAGGTGGCAACCGATTCGTCGATGGTGCCGTTGTAGACGATGATGTCGGCATCCTTCGTCGTCGCGTAGAAGCGCTCCATTTCGAGCGTTACTGACGAACCTGACGTCGACGCCGTCTGCGCGTCATCGAGCGCGTAGTTGCCGCCTGCAAGCTCGATCATCTGCGCCACGTAGTCGCCCGCCCGCCGCGTGACGGCGGCCCCGTTCGAGTTAATGTAGAAATACGCCACGGTTTTACCTGACGACGCGAGCCTCGACGTTTGCTCGACGCGGGCCTTCTGCTCGTTGAACAGGTGCGCGGCTTCGTCTTCCTTGTCGAACAGGACGCCGAAAAGCTTAATCCACTCGACGCGCCCGAGTGCTTCGGGCTCGCTCGACGACTGTTCGGTGAGCACGACGAGCCCGAGCTTCTGCAGCTTTTCCTTCACATCGGGCGTGTGGTTGATCATGGTGTTCTCGATGGCGAGCGTGCAGCCCGAGGCCGATATTCGCTCGTAGTCGGGCGCGCTGTACTTGCCGCCGTAGGCGATCGCCCCACTTTCGAGCGCGCTTTTGAAGCCCGCGACCGAGCAATCGTTAGCCTTCGTGCCCGACATGATGATATTGTCGTTTGCATCGAGCGCGTCGACCAGACACATCGTCGCCGACGACACGAGGTACACCTTGTCGGCGGGGCGCCTTATGACCGCGATGTCGGAGCTCAACCCATCAGGTACCTTCGCATCTTGCGGCACCACGAGGAAGCGCTCCCCGTTCGAAACGCAGATAAGCCGCAGGCCGCCTTCGAACTCGTCGACAGTGAAGTGCTTGGCGTATTCAAGCTGAAGCGCCCCCGTCGGCTCCCAGCCGCAGCCCAAATCGGCGTTGTGGAAGTCAGCCGCGGCGCTTGAAGCCGTTCCCGCAGGGGAGCCGCCGCTTGCATCGTCGCCCGTTTTCTCCTTCATGGTGGATGAGTCGAAGTGGAGCGTGTATTCGATGGTGTGCGGCGTCGACATGGCGACGGTCTCGGCCGACACGGCGATGTCCTCGTCGAGCGTGACGGGTATCTCGAACGTGGAGTTGCCGCCGTCGTTTACGGGCGCGTAGTCCACGCCGTCGACGGTCATCTTGTCGTAGTTCGAACTCGACCAGGTGATGGTCGCGGTGTAGGTGTCGCCAGCCTTCACAATTTTGGTGGGTGAGGCGATACTTGCGCGCCCTGACCCGCCGGAAAGCGAGACACTCACAGTGTATTCCTGAGAGCCTGCCATATCACCGGTCGCGTTCGGGCTCGCACTGCACCCCGCGAAGGGAAGCGCGAGCAGGGCGACGAGAACGCAGGCGATCGCGCGCGCCGCGATGCTGCGGCGCTTCCTGCTTTCCCCCTTGGGAAGAATCGACCGCATGGCGTTACTTCAGTGCGTCGGCGCGCAGATCGACGCCGGCGGATTCGAACACGAGCGTGCGGTCGTACCACCGCTCCCTTTTAATGCTCCACGCGGCGCAGTCGGTGTCCTCGTCGAGCGCTTCAACGGGCACGTCGTAGGTGTACTTGCCTTCCGCGTTTTCCACATAGGGGATGAAGTCGGCCTCGCTCGCGGCGGCAGCCTCGTCGCCCGTGCCCATGAAGAGCTTGCCGTAGCCCGTGCCGGAAAGCGTCATCACGCAGTGCATGGAGCCGTTTTCCACGATGAGCTGGGCGTCCACAATCCTGAACATGCTTGAGCTGGAATCTACGGTGATCGGATAGGTGCCGTCGGCCACCTTGTCGGCGGTGATGGGGGCAGCGCTTGCGCCCTCGGGTGCATCGGCCACCTGTTCGGTCTTTTCCTGGGAATCGGCATCGCTTGCCTTTGCGCTGTCGCTTGAATTTCCGGCGCAGCCGGCGAGCGAGAACGCGAGAAGCGCCGCCGACAGGGCGAAGACGAGGGTTTTCTTCAACAAGGAGGGGTTCCTTTCAATCGGTTCGACTTCCCGCGCCGTGCGGTAGGCGGGCGGGACGCGAATGCAACGGGCATGCGCCGTCGGTCGGGGAAGGCGCATGCCCGTTGCACGGGGACGCGACCGGCGCCCCCGTGCGCGGCGAGTTTACAGCTTGGCGATGGCGTCGTCCACGTGCGAGACGTAGATGTCGTCGACCGCGACGTTCTGTCCCAGACCCTGGAGCAGGCACGTCACTTCGAAGCCGGCGGCCACGAACTTCGCAGCCCAGCTGTCGGGGTCGGTCTCGTCTGCCATGTCGTTGTTCGCGTGGTCGCCCGCGACCACCATGAACGGCGCGAGCACGGCCTTCTTGTAGCCTGCGGCGCTCGCGGCGGCGATAACATCCTCGCAGGTCGGTTCAGCCTCGACGGTGCCGACGAAGAACTGCGTCAAGCCCTCGTTCTTGAACACTTCCTGCATCTTGGCATAGTCGGCGTTGGAATCGGCTTCGGTGCCGTGACCCATGAGGCACAGCGCCGTCTTGCCGTCGTCGAAGGACGCCATGTTCTCCTTAATGGCTGCGGCCACCTTCTTGTAGTCGTCGTCGGAGGTGAGCAGCGGGTCGCCGAGCGAGATCTTGTCGAACTTGTCGGCGTACTTGTCGAGCTCGTCTTTCACGTCGGTGTATTCCAGGCCACCCATGAGATGCGTCGGCTGCACGACGATTTCCTTCACGCCGTCTTCCACGCAGCGGTCGAGCGCCTCGGTCATGTTGTCGATCGTGATGCCGTCGCGCTTCTTCAGCTTGTCGATGATGATCTGCGCGGTGAAGGCGCGGCGGATGTCGTAGTCCTGCCAGTACTTCTCGCGGATAGCGTCTTCGATGGCGCCGATGGTGATGTGGCGCGAGTCGTTGTAGCTCGTGCCGAAGCTCGTGACGAGGATGACCGGCTTTACGGCCTTCTCCTTTTCACTCGATTTCTCGGAACTCGCGGAGGTGTTGGAGCAGCCCGCGAGCGCGACTCCGGCGAGCGCGAAGGCTCCGGTTGCTGCGGCGCCCATGAAGCCGCGGCGTGACATCTGGTCGGACATGGTTTTTCCTTTCCTCGGTTTGCCGGTCCCCCGGCGACAGTTGCTTGTCGGCACAAGCGAAAGAAAAGCGCGCCCCTCGGGGTTCACAAGGAGCTAACGCCACGGCGATGCCGTGAGGAAAAGGCGAAGCAGTCTGGCTTGGGGCGCGAGGCGGTTCGCCCGCGCGTCCTATACAGTAATGTCCCTTGCCCAGGATTCCCACCTGGTTCCCTCCGCAAGCCAGCGCGGGCTGTGCGGGCGCCGCGCCGGTCATTTCCTTTTATCCGATTGTCATATGCTCGTTGCCGAATCTTTTACTATGATAGTGGGCACTTGTGAACGTGTCAAAGCCAGGGCGGGCGGCATTGCGCCTCCTGCCTGCGTATTTGCGCCGATTGCCGCCGCAGGCGCCGTGTTTTGCCCGCTGCGCGAATGGCGGCGTAAACGGTTGCGATGAGAAACGGGAAGGGAAGGCTCGGATGATTCATATCGTTGGCGCAGGCTCGGGCGCCGCCGACCTTATCACCCTGCGCGGGGCGCGCCTTCTGCGCGCAGCCGACGTGGTCGTTTGGGCGGGAAGCCTTGTGAACCCCGAGCTGCTCGCTGAGTGCAAGGAATCCTGCATCGTCTACGACAGCGCGCACATGACCTTGGAGGAAGTGCTCGACGTGATGTGCGCGGCAGATGCGCGGGGCGAGGAAGTGGTGCGCCTGCACACGGGCGACCCTTGCCTGTACGGCGCCATCCAGGAGCAGATGGACGCGCTCGACGCGCGCGGCGTGGACTACGAGGTGGTGCCCGGCGTGTCGAGCTTTTGCGGTGCCGCGGCGGCGCTTCGCCAGGAATACACGCTGCCGGGAATCAGCCAGTCGGTCGTGATCACGCGGCTTTCCGGACGTACCCCTATGCCCGCGGGCGAGGGCATGCGCACCATGGCGGAAAGCGGCTCGACTATGGTCATCTTCCTGAGCTCGGGTATGCTCGCCGAGCTTTCCGCTGAGCTTTTGGCCGCGGGCCGCAGCTCCGACGAGCCGGCGGCGCTCGTGTACAAGGCGACCTGGCCTGAGGAGCGCGTGGTGCGATGCACAGTGGGCACGCTCGCCGATGCGGGCGCGCGAGAGGGCATCGACCGCACGGCGCTCGTGGTGGTGGGCCGCGTGCTCGGGGCTCGCGGCGGGCTTGCGCACAACGGCGCGCAAGCGGAGTCGTACGAGCGCAGCAAGCTTTACGACCCTTCGTTTGCCACGGGGTATCGGAAGGCGAGCAGCTAGCGTGGCCTTCGAGCACTACATATATACCGGGACGACCCGCCTGCGCTGCGGCTACACCACGGGGAGCTGCGCCGCGCTCGCGGCGAAGGCGGCCTGCGAGATGCTCTTGTCACGAAAGCCCGTCGGCCTCGTGTCGATCGTCACCCCCGGCGGGCTGCCCGTCGAGGCGAACGTGGTCGACGCATTCATCGGCGAGGGGTGCGCCCAGTGCGCCGTGCGAAAGGACGCAGGCGACGATGCCGATGTGACTGACGGCGTGCTCGTGTACGCGCGCGTGGAACATGCGGGGTCGGGCACGGGTGTTGCGGGCAGCAAGGACGTGCCCGCGCACGAATCGGAAGTTTCCGTCGATGGCGGCGTGGGCGTGGGGCGCGTGACGTTGCCCGGGCTCGAGCAGCCGGTGGGGGCGGCCGCCATCAACGCGACGCCGCGCGCGATGATCACTTCGGCGGTGCGCGAGGTGTGCGCCGTGCACGGCTTTTCTGGAGATATTGCTGTGACAATTTCGGTACCCGAGGGTGTTGCCCTTGCCGAAAAGACCTTCAACCCGCACCTGGGGATAAAGGACGGCATCTCCATCCTGGGCACGACGGGCATCGTCGAGCCGCGCAGCCTCGCTGCCTTGCGCGACAGCATCGAGCTCGAGATCCGGCAGCATGCGGCTATGGGGCGGCGCGGACTCGTGCTCACGCCCGGCAACTACGGCGCGCAGTTCATCTCGGGGCATTTCCACCTAAACGGTGCGCCGGTGGTCTTCATCTCCAACTTTGTGGGCGATGCGATTGACTGCTGCGTTCGCGAGGGATTTACCAATGTCCTTCTTGTGGGACACATCGGCAAGTTGGTGAAGGTCGCGGGCGGCATC
>CABQLI010000017.1 GCA_902464965.1 uncultured Collinsella sp. | reverse complement strand
GTCCCCTTTGCCTCCAGCTTTGCCATGTTTGCCGCCGGCCGCGCCTTTGAGCAGGTCCGCAACTCCATCGGCTACCCGCATCTCAACGTTAAGATCGGTGCCACGCACGCCGGTATCTCGGTGGGCGAGGACGGTGCCACGCACCAGTGCTGCGAGGATATCGCCCTCATGCGCGTCATTCCCGGCATGACCGTGATCGTTCCCGCCGACGACGTCGAGGCCCGCGCCGTGACGCGCGCCGCCTACGAGTGCGACGGCCCCGTGTACATGCGCTTCGCCCGTTTGGCCTCGCCGGTTATCAACGACCCCGAGACCTACAAGTTCGAGGTGGGCAAGGGCATCGTCATGCGCGAGGGCACCGATGTGACCATCATCGCCTGCGGCCTGATGGTCGGCGAGGCGCTCGAGGCCGCCGAGCAGCTTGCTGCCGAGGGCATCGATGCCGAGGTCATCAACATGCACACCATCAAGCCCATCGACGCCGACCTGATCGTCAAGAGCGCCACCAAGACCGGCCACGTCGTGACCGTCGAGGAGCACTCCGTGATCGGTGGCCTGGGCAGCGCCGTCGCCGACGTCCTGTGCGAGCAGTGCCCGACGCCGCTCAAGAAGATCGGCGTCAACGACACGTTCGGTGAGTCTGGCCCGGGCGCCGAGCTCCTGCACAAGTACGGCCTGGACGCCGCCAACATCGTGGCAACCACCAAGGAGTTCTTGGTCTAGGGCAAGACGAGGCAAAGTATCGCTTCAGCAACTGTATGCAATCCATAACAGGGGCGTCCTCAAAGAGGACGCCCCTGTTTTTTATCGACAACCAAATTAGGCCCGCACCAAGTAAGGGCTTTTTCCGGGAAACGGGCCCAGACCAGCAAAGTGCAATTCAGCCCCCAAGCACGGCGCTGCTGCACCCAAGTAAAACGCAGCGACTCCTTGGTTACCGCAGGCCGGGCACAGGGTTACTCTCCAAATCTTTCCGCAGGACGGAGAGCCCCCGCCGCGCGAAGCGCGCAGCGGGGGCTCCGACATGTCCGAGGACGATTTGGAGAGTAACCCTGTGCCCGGCCGACGGGATCCCTAAGCACGCCATGCTTCTTATGTGCAGCAAAGCTAATGCTGCTAAAATACAAAGCGCTCATGTAGTTTAAACGCACGACGATAAGGAGCACCAGTGGGTAACCACTTCCGTACCTCCGGTGCGGGCGATGATGCCCCCAAGACGCAGACAGGCGTCCAGGGCAGCCGTTTCGCCACTCCGGATTCAGAGGACCAGCCTGTTGCTCAGGCCCCCGCTCGGCCGGCAGATCAGGCACAGCCGGCATCCGATCCCTTTGCCTACAATCCAACCAGCGATGTCGCGCTTTCCGGCACGGCGGGTTTTGAGCCCGTTCAGGCCGTGACCGCTCGCGTGGAGCAGCCTCAGGCTGGTGCCGCCACGCCGCAGCCTACCATGGCCGGCATTCCCGACCCCATGGCCCCTGCGACGCCGGCTCCTCAGCCTGCGCAGTCCGGTCTCTTTGCCGCTATTCCCGACCCCACGCAGCCTGCTGCCCCGGTGGTCGAGAGCGATCAGGCGGCCGAGGTCGCAAGCCTCGATAACGCGCTCAACAACCCCGATTTTACGTCGGTGTTTGCGCCCATCGATCCGCAGGCCAGCCGCAAGAAGATGGCCAAGCAGGCCGGTGTCGAGCCCGTTATCCTTATGGAGCATGTCACCAAGATCTATCCGGCACAGCCCAACAAGCCTGCACTCGACGACATCAACATCGAGATCTATCCGGGCGAGTTCGTCTTCCTGGTCGGTCACTCCGGTTCGGGTAAGACCACGCTGCTGTCGACGCTCAACCGCGACGTCAAGCCGACGAGCGGCCGCATCCTGGTTGCCGGTCAGGACCTCATGAAGATCAAGAACCGCAAGGTTCCGTTCCTGCGCCGCCAGATTGGCGCCGTGTTCCAGGACTTTAAGCTTCTGCCGCAAAAGACCGCCTACGAAAACGTGGCGTTTGCCCTTCAGTGCATCGGCAAGCCCAAGGGCGTCATTCGCAGTCAGGTGCCTGAGGTGCTGCGTCTGGTCGGTCTGGCCGATCAGATGGACTCGCTGCCCGACCAGCTTTCCGGTGGCGAGCAGCAGCGCGTTGCCGTCGCCCGTGCTATGGTCAACCGTCCGCCGCTGCTGATCTGCGACGAGCCCACGGGTAACCTCGACCCGGCGATCTCGCTGGGCATCATGAAGCTGCTCGAGCGTATTAACCGCACCGGCACCACCGTGATCGTCGCCACGCACGACCGCGAGATGGTCGATAGCATGCACCGTCGCGTGATCGCCCTCGAGGGCGGCCACGTTATCCGCGACCAGGAGAGGGGAGGTTACGGCAACTATGGCACCAACTAACGTGGGCTACTCCTTCAAAGAGGCAATCAGCCACTTCTTCCGTAACTGGACTACCTCGCTCGGCGCCGTCATCACGATTTTCCTTTCGCTGTTTATCATCGGCCTGTTCATCATGGGCTCCGCGGTGCTGAACTCCGTGATCGGCACCGTCGAGGATCAGGTTGTCATCAACGCGTTCATTAGTGATGACGCCGATCAGGCTGATGTTCAGGCTTTTGAGGCCGAGCTTAAGACGTGGAATAACGTCAAGTCCGTGACCTATAAGGACAAGGACGACGCGAAGGCCGAGTATACGAGCAAGATGTCGGGCAACGCCGACGCCACCATGAGCGCGCTCGATGGCCAGAACCCGCTGCCGGCTTCCTTCGCTATTGAGATGGACGATCCGTCCAAGGTCGAGAGCACGGCAGAGAAGCTCAAGAAGGATGCCGATTTCCAGAAGATCGTGGATGACGGCGACGTCAACGCGAGCGTGCTGTACGGCCAGGAGGCAGTGAGCCGCCTGTTCCAGGTGACCAACTACATCCGCATCGCCGCCGTGGTGCTCGTTGGCCTTCTGACCTTTATCGCTTTCATCTTCATCAACAACACGATTCGCCTATCCATCACGGCGCGTCGTCGTGAGATTGCGATTATGCGTCTGGTCGGCGCCAGCAACGGCTTCATTCGCGGCCCGTTTATCACCGAGGGCGTACTGCAGGCCATTTTGGGCTCGTTGCTTTCCATCGGCGTTCTGGAGCTGCTGCGCAACCTGATGATTCCGCGTCTGCAGGAGAGCATCGGCTGGATGTCGTTTGCCCTGCCGATGCAGTACTACTTGGTGACCTATGCTACGCTGATTCTGGTCGGCGTGATTATCGGTTTCTTTGGTTCTGCCATCGCCATGCGCCGCTACCTGCGCGTGTAGGCATGCCTGGAATTCATCCCTTCCAACGGGTCGTCTCTTATGGGGCGGCCCGTTTTTTGTCCCCTTGGGATCATTTGGGTAGACTCTTGGGATGTAAACGGCAATCGATAGTTAGGAGGCGCCATGGGGCGCAATAACAAGCATAAGCGTGGAGCTCGCAATAAGCGCGGGCCGGTGCGCAGCGAACGCCGTCCGAGCCTGACCGGGCGCGTGCTGCTCCATGAGCACAGTGCCTATGTCATAACCGAGAATGGCGACTACAAGGTCATGGGCCGCGGTAAGCGCGAGATCATGGACGGCGATACCGTTGCCGTGAGCATTAAGAACAGCCCGCATGGCGAGCGTCGCGCCGTGATCGAGGGCGTGGTTGAGCGCGCAGCTATAAGCGTGGTGGGCACGTACCAGACCGCCGGTCCGCTCGGTGCGATCGAGCCGCTCGATTCGCGCCTGAAGGCCGACTTCTTCATTTTGCCCGAGGACACCTCGGCGGATCGTCTGGGTGTCCACCCGGGTGATGCTGTTGTCGCGCGCATTTTGACCTACCCGACGCGCCTGGAATCGGGCACTGTGACGATCGAACGCCGCATTGGCGGAGATGACGCGCCCGATTTGGGCGTTCAATATGTGATGGCGCGTTACGGCTATACCGATAGCTATCCCGAGGCCGCGCTAGACGAGGCCGAGGGGCTTGCGCTCGATGTGTCCGCGGCGCTTAAGGACCCGCTCCGCCGCGATCTGCGCGACCGCTTTGTCATCACGATCGACCCGGTCGACGCGCGCGACTTTGACGATGCCATTTCGCTGGAGCGTACGCCCGAGGGTGGCTACAAGCTGGGCGTGCATATCGCCGACGTTTCACACTATGTGGCTTGGGACGGGCATATCGATCTTGAGGCTCGCCATCGCACGACATCGGTGTATCTGGCCGATCGCGTGCTTCCCATGCTGCCCGAACGCCTGTCCTGTGACCTGTGCTCGCTTCGCCCTGACGAGGACCGTCTTTCGTTTACCGTCGATATCGAGCTCGATGCGCAGGGTTGCGTGCGGCATTACGATCCGTACCCCAGCGTGATTCGCTCGCGTGTGCGTATGGACTATGATGGCGCCGAGGCGCTGCTGGTGCGTGCCGGCGCGGTTGAGTATTCGGTGCTGGAGGGTGCAGCCGAGGATGTTGCGGCTGCCGAGACCTCGCGCGAGGAAGCGCTTGAGCGCGGTCTTGCGTGCGAGGAGGCCGCCCGCGGCTACAATGTCGACCTCGGCGATTTCCTTGTCGCTGCCAATGAACTCGCCGAACTCCGCCGTCGTATCCGTCGCGCCCGCGGCTCAGTCGATTTTGACACGGCCGAGATTCGCGCTCTGTTGGATGAGGACGGAGTACCCGTGCAGATTGTGGCGCGTGAGCGTTCGTGTGCCACGTCGCTTATCGAGGAAGCCATGCTGCTCGCCAACGAGTGCGTTGCAGAGTGGCTGGCAGACCGTGATATCGAGGCCTGCTATCGCGTGCATGAGGATCCGAGCCCCGATAGCCTGCACGGTGCTGCCGTTGCGCTGGCGCAGCTAGGCATCATCGACGATCGCCGTGCTGCCGGAATTGCCCTGGGGAGTCCCGATGAGCTGCAGGCTGCAGTTGATGCTGCCGCCGGTACGGCCAACGCACCGCTCGTCAACACGCTGCTTCTGCGCAGCATGCAGCGCGCGCTGTACAAGCCGCGCAACGAGGGCCACTTTGCGCTCGCCGCGCCGTGCTACTGTCACTTTACGAGTCCCATCCGCCGCTACCCCGATCTGGTGGTGCACCGCGTGCTCAAACTGCAGTTGGCCTATGAGCGGCTTGGCGGCAAGGACGCCTTGGTCCGTACGCCGCGGCTGATCGGCAAGGGGCGCGAGTCGCTGCCACGCATTCTGCCGCAGATCTGCCGCGCATGCAGCGATGCCGAGCGCGCGGCAGATGCCGCCAGCCATGCGACGCAAAAGATCAAGATTGCCCAGTACTATGAGGACCGTCTGGGCGAGCGCTATGCCGGAACCGTCTCGTGGGTTAGCAGCATGGGCCTCTTTGTGCGCTTGGACCTAACGCAGGTCGAAGGCTTGGTTTCGATCAAGAGCCTGGGCAACGAGTGGTTCGAGTTTGACGAGGACGCGCTTACGCTGACGGGCGCCGACACGGGGACTCGCTATGAACTGGGTCAGCGCGTGATTGTCGAGGTCTCGCGCGTCAATACCACGCGTGGGCACTTGGACTTTAAGCTTATCCATTAGCCAAATCCCGACTCATGGTGGGGGAGCGGAGGGCGGCCTTTCGGGACCGCCCTTCGCATTTGAATCATGGCTACCTTGCCGTCTGCTCGGCCGCCCGCTTACCTGCTATTTGAGAGGTAAAACCTACCAAAATAAACCTGTCCCTTTTGGCAGGTTTACAAGAAAGCGGGGATGAGATGGCGACGGTGTACGGTTATGCGCGGGTGAGTTCGCGCGATCAGAACCTGAATCGGCAGCTGGATGCGCTGGGCGCCTATGGCGTGGGCTCGGCGAATATTTATGCTGACCATGCGAGCGGCAAGGACTTCGATCGACCGCGTTATCGCGAGCTGCTGCACGTCCTGGGAGACGGGGACGTGCTGGTGGTGCTTTCTATCGACCGACTTGGCCGTAATTACTCCGAGATTCTTGAGGAATGGCGACGCATTACCAAGGAGCTCGGGGTTGCCATTGTGGTGTTGGACATGCCATTGCTTGACACGCGCGCTAGGGCCAGCGGCGCGCCGGATGTGACCAACGTCCTGATTGCCGATATTGTGCTGCAACTGCTGAGCTACGTGGCGCAGGTGGAGCGCGAGAATATCCATCGGCGCCAAGCGGAGGGAATTGCAGCGGCGCGGGCGCGAGGGGTCCGTTTCGGTCGACCTCGCAAGCCGTGCCCTCCTCAGTTTGAGCTGGTGCGCGATAGCTATGAGGCAGGCGATATTACCCGCAGCCAGGCAGCAAAGTGCCTGGGCGTGTGCGTGGGGACGTTCGATCGCTGGATGCGCGAGGCGGGGTAGGGGTTTGCGTCGCTTTGTCGCTTCCTGTTGCGATTCAAATTTTGATACGGTAACGATGCCATTTGGGGCTACACTCGCTGATATTCAAAAAAGGAGGTTGGCCCTTGGCGCGCGTAAAACAGATAATCGGATGGACCGCGATCGTTCTGTTCGCTGCAACGCTGGCGGGCATCTGGGTGCTGACGGAGCAAAATGCGGTGGAGACGTCGTTGCTGAGCGAGTCCATCGCGCGTGTGGTGGAGGGTCAGGCTACGGGCGTTCAGGCTGCCGATGCCACGGGTGAAGCCCAGACGGAGAACGGAATGACCGGGGGCACCGATTCGGCTGCCTCGAATGTCCGGTCTGGCCGACTTGCTTCCATTCGCATGTGGGTGGGCGCGAACGTCCGTCGCGTTGCCCATACCGTAGAGTTTTTCTTCGTCGGATTGTTCGCCTCGGTGGTCGTGGTTTGCTTTTCCAGGCGTCCGTGGAGCGTATGCTCCCGTTGCGTGCCCGTATTGCTCTTTTGCGTCGCCTGCTCCGTTGGCGATCAGGTACATAAGATCTTTGTTCCCGGCAGGCATTTCGACGTTATCGATTTAGGATTCGATGCTGCGGGCTATGTCGCCGCCATGCTGTTGGTATTGCTGGCGGCGGCGTTGGTGCGCCATGCGACTCGGCCGATCGGCGCCCATGCGAGGCACTAGCCTTAAGACGAGACATCGCGACTGCCTACGCTTCGACATTGACTACAATAACGGCTGCAATCGCGAGTGGTCGTCGATGTGCAGTTTTCCAGACACCTGTTTTCTCTAAGAAAGGAAATCCCATGGCGGTATTGTTTGTTGAATATCCCAAGTGCTCGACCTGTAAGAAGGCCAAGGCATGGCTGGACGAACATGGGGTAGAGTATATCGACCGCGATATCGTTTTGGACAATCCCACGGCTGATGAGCTTGCGACCTGGATTGCTCGTTCGGGGCTGCCGGTGCGGCGCTTCTTTAATTCGTCGGGCATGAAATATCGAGAGCTGGGCCTGAAGGCGCGTCTGGATGCGGGCATGACTGATCGGGAGTGCTACGAGCTGCTGGCGACCGACGGCATGCTGGTCAAGCGTCCGCTGCTGGTGGGCGACGACTTTGCGATTCCCGGCTTTAGGGAAGCGGCTTGGCCCGAGGCGTTGCTGTAGCAGCTGCGGAAAGTGCGACCCGTTTTGAGTGCTCAGGGTGGGACGCACTTTCCGCCGGCGGGCCTGCCCCAGTCAGTCCGCCAGCCGCGCCCATTCGTGCGGATCGTAGACCTTTACGTGCTTGTTGGGCTTGCCGCTCCAGTACTCCTCGTCCATAAAGGGCAGATATGCCTGAACGCCGGGGCAGATAAAGGGAATCCGCTGCTGTTGCAGTCGCTCGCGCTGGCGCTGCTCCAGGTGCGCCTCGGATATGACGGTCGGCATACCGGACAGCTCGACGAGGCTTGCCTGGATTCGCTTAAGGTCGGGGAGTCCCGCGTGCCATGACACCCGCATGATCAAAAAGGATGCACGGCGGTATTTTGCCTGCATCACCGTGATGGCGGGGCGCAGTGTGGGATGGATTTTGTCCCGTTCGGGCCAAAGGTCAGCAGTGATCTCGAGGCCCAGGGTCTCCCATAGGTAATCAAGCTCTTCGTCCATGGTGCCTCGATATCCGCGCAATGATGACGGTTCGATTGTGCCATCAGCCGTGAGTGCTGCATTGTTGTAATCTACCAGCGGTAGATGTGGGATGTTTTACGGGCTTTGACGCCGTAGGTGTCGCTGGTGCTTCACAGGTCCTTCACGTGTTGGCCGTATTTGACAGAATTTCAAAAAAGTCAAAATTAGGGCTTGCGTCACGGCGGGACTTCCCGTATATTTCTTTCTTGCGCAAAGGCACAGCCGAGCGCAGCGATGCAGTCATTGGGATGTCGTCTAATGGCAGGACAGCGGATTCTGGTTCCGTCAATGGGGGTTCGACTCCCTCCATCCCAGCCATTGCATTTCTACATATGGCCCGTTCGTCTAGCGGTTTAGGACGCCGCCCTCTCAAGGCGGAGATCACCAGTTCGAATCTGGTACGGGCTACCAAAATTGAACGCCCGGGCCTCGTAAGAGACCCGGGTTTTGTGTATTGACCGTATATACGGCGCCTGCCGTGTTTCGCTCAGATCGAGGAGTAGCCATGGACCTGCCCATCAGCTTGCAAGACATCACGTATGCCGAGAACTATCTGGCGCAGGGCGACCTGGCTACGGCGACGCCGCTGCTGGAGCGCCTGGTGGAGCTCGCCGAGGAGTATATCGACGCCGAGTGCAAGACGGAGGAGAAGCGCCAATACTTTAGCTTCGATAGCAAGTTTGAGCGCTTGGCCTATCGCCGCGTGGAGAAGGATCCGCGCGAGCTCGTGCAGGTCGAGGTGCCGTTTGACCGCCTGTACTCTGACATGGCGTTTGCCTACATTCGCCAGCAGGATTATGTGAGCGCTCGTAATGCCCTGATGCAGGCTGTGCGTTGGGACCCCATGAACTGCAACTATCGCTTGGATTTGGCCGAGCTGTTCCGCGCACTCGAAGACAAGCAGGAATGGGCATCGCTCTCGTTCTCGGTGCTGGAGCGTGCAAGCGATGGCAAGTGCGCCGCCCGCGCTTACGCCAATCTGGGTCAGTACTTCTTGGAGCCCGAGACCGAGAACATTTCGGCTGCCGTGGGCTGCGCGCGTCTGGCGCTGCGCCTGGCGCCCAACGATGCGCATACGACGCGCCTGCTCAACAAGATCCATACTACCTATCCGGATGCCGCCGAGGAGAGCGACGAGCACGTGATGGGCGAGCTGGCGTTGCAGGGCGTTCCGACCTCACCTTCGGCCGAGATTGCCATCTGCCTGATTATGTGCGCGACCGATGCTGCAAGCGACGGCGACAAGCAGGAGGCGACGCGCTTGACGGTGCGTGCTCGCGACTTGGTGGGCGAGGAGGCCTGCGCGGCGATTATTAAACTGGTACGCGAGAGCGATGCCGAGCTCAATGCCGAGCGCAAGGCTAAGCGCGAAGCTACGGGCAAGGGTTCCGATGGCGCCAAGGAGGCCGGCGATGCCCAGTAAGCGCGAGCGCAAGCTCATTTCTAAGAATCGCTCGGCACATCACGAGTACTTTATCGATGAGACATTTGAGTGCGGCATTGAACTGAGCGGCACCGAGGTCAAGTCGATTCGCGAGCGCGCCTGTCAGATCACTGACGCTTTTGCGCTGATTCGTGGCGGCGAGTGCTGGCTCGTCGGCCTACATATCCACCCTTATAGCCATGGTGGCGTGTGGAATCGCGATCCCGACCGTCGGCGTCGTCTGCTGCTGCACCGCAAGGAGATCGACTTTCTTGACGGCAAACTTCGCAACCGTGGTTATGCGCTGGTTCCGTTGGAGCTCTACTTTAATACCGACGGCCGCGTAAAGCTGCTGCTGGGTCTGGGTCGCGGCAAGAAGCTCTACGACAAGCGCGAGGACATGGCCAAGCGTGATGTCCAACGCGAGATCGACCGCGCCCTCAAAGAGCGCAACCGCTAGGTTTCTAGCAGGTGGATTGGTGGGACACGTCTCATCTTTCTTACTGTTCTGACACATATGTCTCAAAGGCGGCGTCCGTTATGGGTGCCGCCTTTTTTGTGGGTACATACATCCATGAGGTTCCAACCCGAGCTAGGGGAGTGATCGTTATGGACAAAACTGCGTTCTTTACCATGCCGAGTGGCCTGTACGTGGTGAGCGCCGCGGCCGACGGGCTGCGTGCCGGCTGCGTTATCAACACAGCAGTGCAGGTGACATCCGCCCCGCCGCGCATCTCGATTGCCGTGAACAAGGAAAATGTCACGTCCGGCGTAATCGCATCGGCTAAGGCCTTTGCGCTGACCGTGATTGACCAGACCGCCGACATGCTCTATATCGGCAACTTTGGCTTCCGCACCAGCAGCGATTACGACAAGTTTGCCAAGTACGAGACCCACGAGACCGCGCTGGGCATGCCCTATGTGCCCGAGCACGCGGCGGCGCTGTTTAGCTGCCGTCTGATTGATACCGTGGATGTGGGCACGCACCTGCTCTTTATCGGCGAGGTGGAGGATGCCGAGCGCTTGAGCAACGAGACGCCGCTCACCTACGATTACTACCATAAGGTCCTGAAGGGCAAGACGCCTCCGAAGGCGTCCTCGTATCAAGGCTAGAAATGTTTTAAAAATACTTGCATTATATTATTGAGAATCTATACTAATAAACGAAGTACATCACCAGTCGCGTTCGAGAGGAGAACATCATGGCTGAGGAGAGGAAGACCTATAAGTTCGTGTGCACCGTTTGCGGTTACGAGGTTGAGGTCGACACGCCCGAGCTGCCCGAGGATTACGTATGCCCGGTCTGCGGCGTCGGCCCCGATGAGTTTGAGCTCGTCGAGGAGTAATTCGTAGACACACGGCGATTAGCTATACAGAGCTCTGTCCAAGGGCCCCGGTCGAATTCTCGGCCGGGGCCCTTTTGATTTATCTGACGGTTTAAAACGGCCTTACGTGTTACAGATTGAGACGTTATATCTGGACAGTCACGCCATCCCAATTACATCCCCGTTAGCAGCACGATGTCGAGAACCGTCACGATGGCACCGATCCCCACGAGCAACGCGTTGAGCGGGCGCGAGTTGGCGTATTTGCCCATGACGCGGGGCGAACTGGTGAGTCGTATGAGCACAAAGACCGTAATCGGCAGCTGAAGCGACAGCAGCGCCTGACTCCAAATGAGACCCTCAAAAGGATTCGGGACGACCAGGCACGCCGCCACTGCGCCGACGAAACAGGCCGCCACCCCGATCGAGGAATGTCGGTCGTGGATGTCGTATTCCTCGTCGAACATGCCCGCGGTGATGGTGCCCGCCGCCATGCCCGCCGTCACGCTACTCGATATGCCCGCAAACAGCAGTGCCACCGCAAAGATGATTGAGCTTGCCGGGCCCAGAATGGGGGAGAGCGTGGCCGCTGCGACGGCGAGGTCGTCTACGACAATGCCGTGCGCAAAGAAGGTCGTTGCGGCCAGGATGACCATGGCCGAGTTGATTGCCCAGCCCACGCCCATCGAAAAGAGCGTGTCGAAGAGCTCGTAGCGCAGACGTTCTTCGATAACTCGCTCGCCTTGGCCTTCGAAGTGCATGGATTGGATGACTTCGGAGTGCAGGAAGAGGTTGTGGGGCATAACGACCGCGCCTAGGACGCTTACGATAATCGCGGCCGAGCCGGTGGGCATACTGGGTGTGATCCAGCTTGTGGCGGCTTGCGGCCAGTCGACCTTGACTAGTGCAAGCTCGGCTAAAAACGAGAGTCCCACCACGCCCACGAAGGCGATGATCCATCGCTCGGCGCGTTTGTAGGAGCTTGTCATGAGCATGGCAATCGATACTGCCGCGACGATGATGCAGCCGGCGCGTACGGGCAGGCCAAAGAGCATTTGAAGCGCGATCGCACCGCCCAGGACTTCGGCCATGGCGGTGGCGATGGTCGCGAGATAGGCACTGGCGAGCACCGTGCGCCCGACGAAGCGGGGGAGGTAACGTGTCGTGGCCTCGGCAAGACACATGCCCGTGGCGATGCCCAAGTGCGCCGCGTTGTGCTGCAGCACGATGAGCATGATCGTGGACAGCGTGACGATCCACAGCAGCGCGTAGCCAAACTGCGAGCCGGCGGCCATATTGGAGGCCCAATTGCCCGGGTCGATAAAGCCGACGGTCACGAGCAATCCGGGGCCGATATGCCGTGCGATGTCGAGTCCTCCGTGACCGCCGGTGCGTCGGGAGCCAAAATGATGTTTGAGATGGTTGATCATGGTGCGCTCCTGTGTATGGGCGGCGTGACGTCGCATCTGGGTCGTGCGGCGCCACGCGTCGGATTTGGGCTGGGGCTACTTGTGCGCTTTGCCCTGATTGGCCACGGCGTCGATCTTGGCGGCGATGGTCGCCGGGTCACCGATGTAGCGCTTGTCGAGGACATTGAAATCGATATCGAAGGTGTAGACGAGCGGCACGCCGGTGGGGATGTTGACCTTGAGGATCTCCTCGGGCGTGAGGTGCTCGAGCTTCATGACGAGTGAGCGCAGGGAGTTGCCGTGTGCGGCGATGAGTACGCGCTTGCCGGCGAGCATCTGGGGGCGAATTTCGTCTTCGAAATAAGGCCAGGCGCGGGCTATCGTGTCCTTGAGGCACTCGGTATAGGGCAGCTGATCGGGCGCGACGTCGCGGTATTGCTCCTGGGTGTGGGGGTCGCGACTGTCGCCCGGCTCGAGCGCCGGCGGGCAGACATCGAAGGAACGGCGCCAGATGAGCACCTGCTCGTCGCCGTGCTCCGCCGCGGCATCGGCCTTGTTGAGACCCTGCAGCGCGCCGTAGTGGCGCTCGTTGAGCTTCCAGGATTTGATGACGGGCAGCCACTCGCGATCCATTTGGCCGAGCACGATGTTGAGGGTGTGGATCGCGCGCTTGAGGCGCGAAGTGTAGCAGACGTCAAAGTCGAAACCGGCTTCTTTGAGGGCGCGGCCGCCTGCCGCCGCTTCTTCGCGGCCCGTGTCGGTGAGCTCAACATCGGTCCAGCCGGTGAACAGGTTGAGTTTGTTCCACTCGGACTCTCCGTGACGGATAAGGACGAGTTGCATCGTCTGCTGGTCTGCTTGGTGCGCCATAGGGGCCTCCTTGATCTGGCACGGTGTGCGTGCCGTTTGCTTGACGCCGCAAAGGATACCCGTTTTAGGCCAAAAAGTTAACCAAGACTAACAAAATTGTTGTATTTGAATGGGATGCTGAAAGGGGGCTACCGAAATGTCTCGATCTGTAACAGTTTGCCGCCAAAACCGGCCCTTCGTGTTACAGATCAAGACAAACCAAAACCGTCCCGCAGAAAATCTCAATCTGTAACATCTAGGCGCCAAAATCGGCTCCTCCTGTTACAGATTGAGATGTTTGAAGCGGTGAGCTTGGAAGCCGAACTTGGGGGCTGACGTACATGTTTAATAGCAAGGCGTTGATGGCCGGCGTGCGTTACGCGATTGTTTCGAAACGGGCGGGAAACACAACGGGCCGGCGATGCTCCTAGTATGCCTATTCAACTGACTGTCTAATATCTAGGGGAGGATCGCGATGCAGGCAGATTCCGCTCAGCAGCAGGGCCTTTATCGCCCCGAATTCGACCACGATGCATGTGGCATCGGCGCGCTTGCCGATATCAACGGCGAGCGCCATCACCAGATTCTGGACGATGCACTGTCCATTCTGGTCAACTTGGAGCACCGCGGCGGCACGGGACTCGAGAAGAATACCGGCGACGGCGCCGGCATCCTGTTTCAGGTCCCGCATCACTTTTTCCGCAAAGAGGCTCAAAAGTGCGGCCAGATTCTGCCGGCAGAGGGCGACTATGGCGTGGCCATGCTGTTCTTCCCGCAGGACGACAAGGGCGTAGAGGATGCCCGTCGCGTGTTTGAGGAGGGCTGCGCCGAGGCCGGCGTGCCGCTGCTCTTTTGGCGCGAGGTGCCCGTCGACCCGCACGACCTGGGCGAGACGGCCCGCGCCTGCATGCCTACCATCCTGCAAGCCTTCCTGGGCCGTCCGGACGACACGCCCGCTGGCGATGCCTTTGAGCGCCGCCTGTACGTGTGCCGCCGCACCATCGAGAAGAAGGCCGACGCCGAGTTCGCCCTGCGCGACAAGATCTTCTATGTGTGCTCCATGAGCTCGCGCACCATCGTGTACAAGGGCATGCTTGTGGCCACGCAGATGCGCCGCTTCTTCATCGACCTCAACGACGCCGCCGTCAAAACGGCCGTGGCGCTCGTCCACTCGCGCTACTCCACCAACACCACGCCCAGCTGGGAGCGCGCACATCCCAACCGCTTTATCATCCACAACGGCGAGATCAACACTCTCAAGGGCAACGTCAACTGGATTCGCGCCCGCGAACCCAACCTGTACAGCCCCGTGCTGCAGCACGATCTTGAGCGCGTGATGCCCATCATCAACCGCGAGGGCTCCGATTCCGCGATTCTGGATAACGTGCTCGAGTTCCTGGTCATGAACGGTCGCCCGCTCACGCGCGCCGCATCCATGCTGTTGCCCGAGCCGTGGGACCACAACGACAGCCTGAGCGAGGAACGTCGCGCCTACGACGCCTACCAGTCCATGCTCATGGAGCCCTGGGACGGCCCGGCCGCCATCGCCTTTACCGACGGTCGCACGCTGGGTGCCGCCCTCGACCGTAACGGCCTGCGCCCGGCTCGCTACTACGTGACGCGCGACGGCCGCTTTATGCTGGCGAGCGAGGTGGGCACCATCGAGGTGCGCCCCGAGAACATCCTGACGAGCGGCTGTCTGGGGCCGGGCCAGATGCTCGAGGTCGACTTTGCCCGCGGGCGCGTCATCTACAACGACGAGCTGCGCGCCCGCTATGCCAAGGAAAAGCCCTATCGCGACTGGATCGCCGAGGAGACGCTGACCGTCGACGCACTCGACAAGCCCACCGCGCCCGCGTCCGCCGAGGACGCCGAGGTGCCCGCCGCCGTGCGCATGGCTAAGCTCGGGTATCACTGGGATGATGTTGACGAGGTCGTGCGTCCCATGGCCCAGCAGGGCAAGGCGCCGCTCGCCTCGATGGGCATCGATGCGCCGCTGGCCTGCCTGTCCAAGAAGACACGCTCCTTCTACGACTATTTCTATCAGCTGTTCGCTCAGGTCACGAACCCGCCCATCGACGCCCTTCGCGAGCATATGGTCACCTCGACCACGCTCTACCTGGGCAACCACGGCAACCTGCTCGAGGACTCCCGTACGGCCTGCCAGCTGGTTCGCTTGGAGCGCCCGTTGCTCAACGAGGAGGAGTTCGAGCGTATCTGCGCCATCGACCACGTGGGCTTTAAGACCCGCCGTTTCCGTGCCGTGTACCGCCGCGATGCCGGCGAGGGCGCGCTGCAGGCTGCGCTCAAGCAGCTTGCAGAGGACGTTGAGGCTGCCGTCCGCGACGGCGTGAACATCGTGGTGTTGAGCGACCGCGCCGCGGCGGACGAGGTGCCCGTGCCGTCGCTGCTCGCCGTGGGCTGCGTGCACAACCACCTGATCCGCGCCGGCGTGCGTACCTTTGCCGACATCGTGGTGGAGTGCGGCGACGCCGTGTCCCCGCATGACTTTGCGGCACTGGTGGGCTACTCCGCGAGCGGCATCTATCCGTACAACGCACATGCGTGCATCCGCGATCTGGCGGCATGCGGCGACCTGGACGTGACGGCCGAGCAGGGCATCGCCAACTACAACAAGGCTGCGACCGCCGGCATCGTCTCCATCATGTCCAAGATGGGCATCTCCACGGTGCAGAGCTACCATTCGGCGCAGATCTTCGAGGCCGTGGGCTTTACGCCGGAGTTCGTCAACGCGTACTTCGCCGGCACGGTGAGCCGTGTGGGCGGTATGGGTGTCGAGGACGTCGAGCGCGAGCAAAACGAGCGCTACGACGCCGCGCTCGCTATCCTTAAGAGCCCGGCTCCCGATCAGCTGCCCACGCTGGGCCTGACCAAGTGGCGCCCGCTCGGCGGCGAGGATCACCTCATCGATCCGCAGACTGTCTACTTGCTGCAGACCGCCTGCCGTGAGGACAGCTACGACACCTTTAAAGAATACAGCGCCCGCCTGCACCGCACCGGCCGCGCCGTGCGCCTGCGCGACCTGTTGGACTTTGATGCCAGCGGCCGCACTCCGGTGGCACTCGACGAGGTCGAGCCCGCGCTCAACATCGTCCGCCGCTTTAACACCGGCGCCATGTCGTATGGCTCCATCAGCAAAGAGGCACACGAGTGCATGGCCATCGCCATGAACCGCTTGCACGGCCGTTCCAACTCCGGCGAGGGCGGTGAGGATCCGCGTCGCGAGACCCCGCTGGCTAATGGTGACTCCAAGAACTCCGCCATCAAGCAGGTAGCAAGCGCGCGCTTTGGCGTGACGAGCCGCTACCTGTGCAGCGCTTTCGAGATTCAGATCAAGATGGCCCAGGGCGCCAAGCCCGGCGAGGGTGGCCACCTGCCCGGCAAGAAGGTCTACCCCTGGATCGCCGAGGTCCGTCAGTCCACGCCCGGCATCGGCCTGATCTCGCCTCCACCGCACCACGACATCTACTCCATCGAGGACCTGGCAGAGCTGATCTTTGACCTTAAGAACGCCAACCCCGGCGCGCGCGTGTCGGTCAAGCTGGTCAGCGAGGCCGGCGTCGGCACCATCGCCACCGGTGTGGCCAAGGGTGCTGCCGACAAGATCTTGATCAGCGGCCACAATGGCGGCTCGGGTGCCGCTGCGCGCGACTCGATCTGGCATGCGGGTCTGCCGCTGGAGCTCGGTCTTGCCGAGGCCCAGCAGACGCTGCTGCAAAACGGCCTGCGCTCACGCGTGGTGCTCGAGGCCGACGGCAAGCTCATGGACGGCACCGATGTTGCCGTCGCCTGCCTGTTGGGCGCCGAGGAGTTTGGTTTTGCGACCATGCCGCTCATCTCCATGGGCTGCCTCATGCAACGCGACTGCCAGCAGGACACCTGCCCGGCCGGCATCGCCACGCAAAACTGCCGCCTGCGTCGCGGCTTCCGCGGCAAGCCCGAGCACGTTGAGCACTTTATGCTCTTTGTTGCCGAGCAGCTGCGCGAGGTCATGGCGAGCCTGGGCTTCCGCACCGTCGACGAGATGGTCGGCCATCCCGAGTGCCTGCGCCAGATCGAGGTCCCGGGCAACCGCAAGGCCAACCTGCTCGATCTGTCGCCCGTGCTGGCAAGCGTGACCTGTGAGTTTGGTGCCCACATCCCGGGCGCCGACGGCCGTCACTTCCTGCCCCAGATGGCTGCGGACAGCGAGCTCGACAAGACGCTCGACTCCACGCTGTTTGTGCCCTATACGGCCGATGCCCGTGCGCACCTGCGCCCGATTCGCTTCCGCTCCGATATCGCCAACGTCAACCGCTGCGTGGGCACCATCTTGGGCAACGCGGTGACCAAGGCGCATCCCGAGGGCCTGCCCGCCGGCTCCATCACCATCGATTGCGATGGTTCGGCCGGTCAGAGCTTTGGCGCCTTCCTGCCGCGCGGCATTACGCTCAACGTGTGCGGCGACGCCAACGACTACTTTGGCAAGGGCCTTTCGGGCGGCGAGGTGTCGGTGCGCCCCAACCCGCATGCGACCTACAAGTTCGACGAGAACATCATCGTGGGCAACGTTGCGTTCTTTGGCGCTACGAGTGGCCGCGGCTTCATTAACGGCCTGGCCGGCCAGCGCTTTGGCGTACGCAACTCCGGTGCCACGGTGGTGGTCGAGGGCTGCGGCAACCATGGCTGCGAGTACATGACGGGAGGTCTGGCGCTCATCCTGGGCGAGGTCGGGCAGAACTTCGCCGCCGGCATGACGGGCGGCGTGGCTTACGTCTTTGACCAGTACGGCACGCTCGATGCCCGTGTGAACCACGAGAGCGTTGAGCTTAAAGCCCCGACGGCCGGTGAGCTGGCGCAGATTCGTGCGCTCATCCAGGAGCACGTGGACGCGACGCAGAGCCCGCGCGGCATTAAGCTGCTCTACAGCTTTGAGACGATGAGCAAGCACTTTGTGAAGGTCATTCCGGCCGAGTACGAGCGCGTGCTGGCGATTGTCGCCGCCGCCGAGGCCATCGGCAAGACGCATGAGCAGGCCGAGGAGCTGGCGTTTGACATTGTGACCGGTCGCGCCGACGCCGCCGATGTCGCTCGCTTTGATGTGGCGGGTGGTGTCGCTGGCGCTGTGCCCGCCGCCGCCAGCTCTGTTGCTTCGACCAAGAAGGAGGCGTAAGTGCCATGGGTAAGCCCGGTGCTTTTCTTGATATCGATCGCGTGACCCACGAGCTGCGCCCCGTGGAGGAGCGCAGCCGCGATTTCGATCCGCTGTACGTGGAGCTCGACGACGATGCGCGCCGTGCCCAGGCGAGCCGCTGCATGATGTGCGGTGTGGCGTTTTGTCAGATGGGCGCGAGCTTTGGCAAGGCGCGTCCGAGTGGCTGCCCACTGCACAATCTGATTCCCGAGTGGAACGAGCTAGTGTATCGCGGCCGCTGGAACGAGGCTGCCGAGCGTCTGTCACTCACCTCGCCCATGCCCGAGTTCACGAGCCGCGTGTGCCCGGCGCTGTGCGAGGCCGCGTGCAACCTGGGCTCGGTCGACGGCCAGCCCACGACGATTCACGACAACGAGCGTGCGATCAGCGACCATGAGTGGGCCAACGGCGGCCCGCGCCGCTTTGAGCCGGCAGGGGAGGATGCGCCCACGGTTGCCGTGGTGGGCTCCGGTCCTGCTGGTCTGGTGGCAGCATGGGAGCTTGCGCGTCGCGGTGCCCGCGTGACGGTGTTTGAGCGTGACGACCGCCCGGGCGGCCTGCTCATGTACGGCATTCCCAACATGAAGCTCGAGAAGTCCGTTGTCGAGCGTCGCGTGGCACTTATGCGCGAGCTGGGCATTGTGTTCGAGCTGGGTGCTGACGTTACGAACCCTGCGGTGGCGGCCAAGCTCGATGACTTTGACGCCGTCGTGGTGGCTGTCGGCGCTCGTGCTCCGCGTGGACTGGCTGCTGAGAATATTGACGCGCCCGGCGTGGTGTATGCCGTGGACTACCTGACGGCTTCGACCGTCTCGGTGCTCGATGGCGGCGAGTCTGTCGTCGATGCACGCGGCCTGGACGTCGTGGTCATCGGCGGCGGCGATACCGGCAACGACTGCGTGGGCACCGCGGTACGTCAGGGTGCGCGCAGCGTGCGCCAGTTTGAGTTCTTGCCGGCGGCGCCTGATGCGCGCGCGGCGAGCAACCCCTGGCCGCAGTGGCCCAACGTGAAGAAGACCGATTACGGCCAGCAGGAGGCCATCGCTGCCATGGGCGGCGAGATACGTGCCTGGGGCGTGGATACGCTCGAGGTGCTGCTGGACAAGAAGGGCGCGGCCGCGGGCCTGCGCGTGGTCAATCTGGATTGGTCGGCTGGCAAGCCCGAGCGCATCGCGGACTCCGAGCACGAGGTGCCGGCCCAGCTGGTGCTCATCGCCTGCGGCTTTACGGGTCCCGAGCATGGCGTGTTCGACGCCGTTGGCGTGCCTGTTGCCACCGCTGGTCGTCCGCTGCCTGTGATGGCCGCCGAGGGCTCGCATCTTGCGGCACGTGTCGACGGCGTCTCCGCGGATGCCGTGCCGGTGTATGTTGCCGGTGACGCTCGCAACGGCAGCTCGCTCGTGGTGAGCGCCATGGCCGACGCCCTGGCCTGCGCTGCCGAAGTCGCCGAGGCGCTGGAGCTGTAAGGCGGCTGTCCACAGCTGAATCGTCAAGGGCTGTCCCCAACGGCCGGCCCAAAAGGAACGTCCCCAAGTGCCGGCAGCTGGGGACGTTCCTTATGTGCCGGCATTCGGGGACACTCCTTGCGGGTTTGCGACCGATTTGTTCGTTTGTCGACGCGCGAGTGTCCATTCGGCGTCTTCTTGAGCTGTGGTGCTCTGCTGTTTCTGTGGTGGCCGGGGGTGCTTGGCTCAAAAGGGCGGGTTGGCCGTCTATGTTTACCTGCGGTTTTGTTGCGGTGCGCATTTTCGGTCAAGCATCCCGTCAAGTGTTTGGTCAGCAGTTGGTTTGCAGCCGGAGGCCTATTTTGTCCGTGCTGACAGTGGCTGCCCACCCTCCTCGTAAGCTCAAATTGAGGTTCATCAGTTTGAGGAGGATGCCGTGACTGACCACGTTTTAGACCGAGCGCATCTGGCCGAAGCCGTCGGCAACGATATTGCCGACATGGCCCATTTTTGGATGCTGCGGAAGTTCCAGTTTTTGGAGCCGGCGCGCGAACAGTTCGAGATCATTGTCGACCCATGGCTCGGCTATTGCACCGAGCCTTCGCAAAACGAAATCATGGCCTACAACATGGCATTTACCGATTGGCTGCTCTTTGAGCGCCCCTATCGCCATGGCAAGACGCTGCTCGAGCTGTATGTTGATGAGCCGCCGGCATCGCTTTCGCCTGCCTCGCTTAAGCGGCTCGAGCAGGTGCGCGACACACAGTATTTCTCGCGCTTTGGCATTTTGGACAAGGATCCTGCGAACGGCATGGTTGCGCTGAAGGATACGCGCACCGACCGTCGCTTTGATGTCTACGACCCGCATATCGTGCAAAAGGAGCATTGGAGCGACGGCGCGATCGCGGTGCGGCTCGCGTGCGTCGACGATGTCTGGCTGACGGCGGGGCAGCTCTATCTGTATGACATCGCACGCCTGAGTGACACGGCGGTCGATGGGCCTGGTGCGGTGCATCCGGAGGACCTGGAAGATGGCTTCGACACCTCATGCATCAGCTTCTTTTTGCGCCTGGTCCGCGACATCATGGGCGCCCAGGGGCGGTACGTAAAGTCGCTCAACATCTACGAGCAGGAGTGGGAGTAGGGGATGGGCTGTCGCAGCGCCGCCGCGTGTCTATTTGTCTCGATCTGTAACGTTTAGGGACAAAAAACCGGTCTACCTGTTACAGATCGAGACGAACGCTTGGGTGCCGCTGGTTTGTCTAAATCTGTAACGTTTGGGGGCCTGGAGAACGTCTAACTGTTACAGACCGAGACGTTTGGCACCTGGTTGGGGGAATGTCTCAATCTGTAACATCTACAGGCCAAAATTCGACCTACCTGTTACAGATTGAGACAAAGGGTGGACGCGGTACCGAAAGATCTTGATCTGTAACATCTAGCGGTCAAAAATCGGTCTTCCTGTTACAGATCGAGGCGTTTGCCGACAGTGGCAGCGGTGACAATGGTCCATTTGTCCGATGTGGTGGTGATGGAAGTGTCTAATACCGTTTTTAAACACAAACATGCAGCACGTAACACCTTGGCGCGGAACAGGATGCTCGCGCGGCTCACGGAGGCGACCGAGCAAGGTGCACTGCTCGCAACGCATGACAATGCCGAGCTCATGTGGCTACGACGCCATGTTGGAACCGACGATATCGCGGAGCCCGAGCCGTACCTGTTCTGTTTTCAGCATGATTGGGATGCATTGACGCCGGCGGAGCAAGCGCTGAGGACTATCAAAGGGCTTGCGGAGTTTCATCCCGATTGGGCGTTTTGGGGCTATGACGCGGCGCTTTTGTGGGGTCTGGAGGTGCCGAATGATCTGCTCGGGCCACGATATCTTGTTAAGACGGGTTGCTCGGTGCCGCTGAGTGCAGGATGTCGGCTGTTGCGTCCGCAGGCGGCGGGTGCACTTGAACAAGCCGACGGCGTGCAGGTGACGTCGTTTTGGCGCACGGTGGAGGATTGCTTACTGCGTGCGCCGTTCTCCTACGGGTTGGCGATTGCCGATTCTGCACTGCGGGCGAAAGGCGTATCACGTTGGGATTTGTGCGAGCGCCTCCGCGCCGATTGCGAGGGCAGGCGAGGGTATCGCAGGGCACAGGTGATTGCGTCGTATGCGGACGGGCTGTCCGAAAACGGCGGCGAGTCTCGGTTCCGAGCGTTCTTTATTGCGTACGGCTTTCCAGTTCCGGAGCTGCAGGTGGAGTTTCGCGACCCGCTCGATCCGAGCCAGGCGTTTCGCGTCGACTATTTTTGGCGGCTCATGGACGGGACGTGTGTCATCGGCGAGCTCGACGGGAAGGGAAAGTATACCCTGCAGGATGGTGGGGATCGGGGGTCGGTCGACCCATTCGTGGCAGAACGTCAGCGAGAGTCTCATCTGACGATGCTCGGGCACAAGGTGCTTCGGTTTACGTTTGATGAACTCAAGAACCCGGGGAAGCTGGCTGAAAAGATGAGACTGGCGGGAATTCCACAGCGGGCCGATCTGGCTGAGGAATGGAGACGCCAGTGGTATGGGCGCTGAGAGGTTTTGTCTCGATCTGTAACGTTTAGAAGTTGTTTGAGTTCGTAATTGTTACAGATCGAGACAAACCGGTGAAACGTCGACCGAATGTCTCGATCTGTAACATCAAGGGGCCCAATAACCCTGTACCTGTTACAGATCGAGACATTCCCCTGATGTTGCTGGGGTGGGGCTGCAACGTATTTCGTCCCCCACATCCCCTCTTCCCTCCGTTAACCGATATGCTCGACTTTAGGTCGCTGCATTAGGTGATAATGGACAAATGTTCAAGTTAATCGTGAGGGAGGAGCTCGATATGGCGTCTGCCGATCGTTCCACGTTGTTTATCAATGCGACCATTCTGGATGGTTCGGAGCATATGGAGCCGCAACCCGATATGGCCGTGGCCGTTGAGCGCGGTGTCATCACGTGGATGGGGCCGAGTGCTGTGGCGCAGGCGCCTGCGGGTGCCGAGGTTATCGACCTGGCAGGTGCGTATCTCATGCCAGGCCTCATCAATATGCATGTGCATCTGTGCGGTTCGGGCAAGCCGGTTTCGGCGGGCGATGCGGGCGCGCTGATGAAGAAGCTCGATAATCCCGTGGGGCGCGCCATCGTGCGCCATATTCTTAAGGGCAGCGCCCAACAACAACTGGCAAGTGGCGTGACCACGGTGCGCGGCGCGGGCGACCCGCTGTTTGCCGATCTTGCCGTGCGCGATGCTATCGATGCCGGCAAGTATCAAGGTCCTCGCCTGGTGGCGCCGGGAACGGGTGTCACGGTGCCGGGCGGCCATGGTGCGGGTTTGTTCGCCCAGGTGGCCAACAGTCCCGCCGAGGCAGCCGAACAGGTGCGCGACCTGTATGCGCGCGGTGCCGACGTCATCAAGCTGTTCGTGACGGGCGGCGTGTTCGACGCTACCGAGGTGGGCGAGCCGGGTGTGCTGCGTATGCCGGTCGAGGTTGCCGCGGCGGCGTGCAAGGCGGCGCACGAGGTGGGCCTGCCGGTTATGGCCCATGTCGAGAGCACCGAAGGCGTGAAGGCTGCGCTTCAGGCCGGCGTCGATACGATCGAGCACGGCGCTCCGTTGACACCCGAAATCTTGGAGCTGTATCGTGGCGCCGCGGGCACACAGCTCGAGGGGCGTGCGCCGAGTGTGACCTGCACTATCAGCCCGGCGCTGCCGTTTGTATTGCTCGACCCGGAAAAGACCCATTCGACCGATACGCAAAAGAAGAACGGCGACATCGTGTGCTCGGGCATCATCGAGAGCGCCCGTGCCGCACTGGAAGCTGGCGTTAAGGTGGGCCTTGGCACGGACTCGAGCTGCCCGTTCGTGACGCAGTACGACATGTGGCGTGAGGTGGCCTATTTTGCCAAGTATGTCGGCGTGAGCAACGCCTTCGCGCTGCACACGGCCACGCAGGTCAATGCTGAGCTACTGGGGCTGGGCGGCGAGACCGGCACGATCGAGTGCGGCAAGGCCGCCGATATCCTGGTGACGCGCAAGAATCCGCTCGATGACCTGTGCGCACTGCGTGAGCCGATGCACGTGATGTGCCGTGGTGATCTGGTGCGCAAACTCAAGGTGAAGCGTATTCCCGAGGTGGACGCCGAGCTCGACACGATTATGGCCATGCCTGCCGAGGCGTTGGCCGAGGAGCTTGCCCGCGACGGCGTGGCGTAAGCGTGCGATATGACGATGCGACAAAGGGGCAATCCCTTTGTCATAATCAAAAAAGCCGAGGTCTCAGTGCGAGGCCTCGGCTTTATTTTGTCCCATGGTATGGCGGCTATGAGCGTGTCTCCATCTTGGCGTGGCACTTGGGGCAGGTGACGCGGATCTTGCCCTTGCCCTTGGGGACGGAGAGCATCTGGCCGCAGTTGGGGCACTTGAGGTATGCCGTGGTCTTGCGACCCTTCCACATCTTCTTGGCCGTGCGCTTGGCACGCTCAAAGTCTTCCTTACTGGTGCCGGCTGCGCGTGAGGTGCTAGCCGCTGCAGCGCCGCCGCCCAAGCTGGCGACGAACTTGCCCAAGCCGGGAACATTGGCGGTCGTGGCGACAAAGGCCTCGTTCTCCTTGCGACGTGCATCGATATTTTTGGACAGGCCGCGCAGCACGCCAATCACGATTACGGCGATGGCGATCCAGCTGAGCCACTGGATACGAGCCATCGAACCGATCACGGCGATGATAATGCCTGCGAAGCCCATCACGATGGTGAGTTCGTCAGTGCCATTGCGGCCCTTCATAAAGTCATTCATGCAAATTGCCTTTCATTCGATATGCCGCACGCCTTTATACCCGATTTAGAGCAAGGGGGACAGGTTAATCTGCACCAATGTGGTGCAAACGTACCTGTCCCCAATGCCCCAATTACTTGGAGAGCTTGTCGACGACGCGTTCGATCTCGGCGAGCTTGGCGGCTTTGAGGTCTTCGTCGCCCGATTCGATTGCCGAAGTCACGCAGCCCTCGATATGCGCCTTGAGCACGTCGGCGTTAATGCGCGCGAGGAGCGCCTGTGTAGCCATGAGCTGTGTGGAAATATCGACGCAATAGCGGTCCTCATCGACCATCCGCAAGATGCCGTCGATCTGGCCGCGTGCCGTCTTGAGCATGCGGGTCACCGATTTGTGGTCTGCCATCATGGCGGGTCCTCGTTTCTGGTCGATGGGGTCGAATGCTTCTGGTAGCTGCTACGCGGCGGTCACGGACAGGGCGTGGAACTTCTCGCCGGCGCCCTCGACGGCGGCAGCGAGCTGCTCAGCGGTCACGGTGTCGGCGCACTCCACCTGTACGGTCTGAGTCTCGTGATCGGCGTCGGCGTCGGTCACGCCGGCCACGTTGAGCAACGCCGTCTCGACGGTGGCGTCGCAGTGGCCGCACATAAGGCCGGAAGTCTTAATTGTGAAACGCATGGGTATTCCTCTCTGTTGTGTCGGCTTTCCCAGGCACCCGACCTTGACCTTCAAGCCGTCGCTCGCGTACCAAAGTACGCGCCGCTCCTCTTTCAGGTCAATCTCGGGCACCTGGAAAACTCGTTCTAAATGGACTTAATGGTGATCCTATTTTGCCACTTTGGGCTTAAAGGATTTTAGGCGCAGAGCGTTGCTTACGACACATACGCTCGACAGGCTCATGGCCGCAGCGCCAAACATCGGCGAGAGCTGCCATCCGGTGAGCGGGAAGAACACGCCCGCCGCCAGCGGAATGCCGATGCCGTTGTAGAACAGCGCCCAGAACAGGTCCTGCTTGATGTTGCGGATCGTGGCGCGCGAAAGCTCGATGGCCCGCGCAACATCCATGAGGTCACTGCGCATGAGCACCACATCAGCCCCTTCTTTGGCGATGTCGGCGCCGGTGCCGATAGCAAGGCCCACGTCGGCGCGCGCCAGGGCGGGGGAGTCATTGATGCCGTCGCCCACCATGGCGACCTTGCTGCCCGCATCCTGCAGATTGCGCACGTGGCGCTCCTTGTCGGCGGGGAGGACGTCGGCGATGACCTGCTTGCTGTTCAGTCCCACGCGGCGGGCGATGGCCTCGGCCGTCACGCGGCTGTCGCCGGTGAGCATGCGCACGTCGACGCCAAGCGAGCGCAGTGCGGCGATGGCCCCGGCGCTCGTCTCCTTGACCTCGTCAGCCACGGCAATGGTGCCGGCAAGCTCGCCGTTCTTGGCAAAGAACAGCGGCGTCTTGCCCTCGGCGGCAAATTGTTCGGCAAGACCCGCGGGCACGGTAACGCCCAACTCGTTCATCAGGCGTACGTTGCCGGCTGCAATGGCGTTTTGCCCCTCGCGTGCCGTAACGCCTCGCCCGGGCACGGCAGTAAAGTCCTCGACCATGCGCGCGACGATCCCGCGTGTCTCGCACTCGGCCATAATCGCCTCAGCCAGCGGGTGCTCGCTCGAGCGCTCCAACGCGGCGGCCAACTTGAGCAGCGCCTTTTCGCTCATGGCGGGCGAGCCGTCAGCGCGCGTGGCTACCACGATATCGGTCACGGCAGGCTTGCCGCGGGTGACCGTGCCCGTCTTATCGAGCACCACGGTGCCCACGCTGCGCAGGTTCTCCAGCGCCTCGGCGCTCTTAAACAGAATGCCCATCTCGGCGCCCTTGCCGGTGCCGACCATAATGGCGACGGGCGTGGCCAGGCCCAGCGCGCACGGGCAGCTGATCACCAGCACAGCGACGGCGGAGGTGAGCGCCTCATTCACGTCGCTGGTCAGTGCCATCCACACCACAAAGGTCACGGCCGAGATCACGAATACCACGGGCACGAACACGCCGGCGACCTTGTCGGCCATGCGGGCGATGGGCGCCTTGGTGGCGTTGGCGTCCTCGACGAGCTGGATAATCTTGGCGAGCGACGTGTCGGCGCCCACACGCGTGGCGCGGAAGGTAAACGAGCCCGTGCGGTTGACCGTGGCCGCATTGACAGTGTCGCCGGCGGTCTTCTCCACGGGGATGGACTCGCCGGTGAGCGCGCTCTCGTCCACGGCCGAGCTGCCCTCGAGCACCACGCCATCGACGGGGATGGACTCGCCGGGGCGCACGCGCAGGACCTGGCCGGGAAGGATGGCGTCGACATCGACGGTGGTTTCGGTGCCGTCCTCTGCCACGACGGTCGCGGTCTTGGGCGCCAAGTCGATGAGCGCCTCGATGGCGCCGCCGGTCTTGGATTTGCTGCGTGTCTCGAGATATTTGCCCACGGTGACGAGCGACAGGATTGTGCCGGCGCTCTCAAAATACAGGTTGTCCATGCCCGTCATCATGGCCTCGTGGACCTGGCCCGCGGCTAGCTGGTCGGCCATGATGAACATGGCGTAGAGCGACCAGGCGATGGAAGCAGTGGCGCCCACGGCAATAAGGGCGTCCATGGTAGGCGCGCCGTGCGTAAGCGATTTAAACCCGTTGATAAAGTATGCGTCGTTGACGTAGACGATGGGAATGAGCAGGACGAGCTCGGTGAGCGCGAGCGTCATGCTGTGGGTGTGGTCGGTGAAGACGCCGGGCAGTGGCCAACCGAGCATGTGCCCCATGCCTATGTAGAACAGTGGGATGAGGAATACGATCGAGACGATGAGGCGGGTGCGCATGGCAGAGGCGGCGGCCTCCAACTTTTTGGTCGGCGACTCCATATGGGCGGCGCCGGACCTGGCTTGCGCGTTGCCGCTTGAGCCGGCGGCACCGGTGCCCGTGCTAACGGGCGAGGCCGAATAACCCGCGCGATCGACGGCGGTACAGATGTCGTCGGGGGAGACCTGCGCGGGGTCGTAGTCGACCAGCATGGAGCCGGCGAGCAGATTGACCGCGACGCTTTGGACGCCGTCGAGCTTGCTCACGGCACGGTCCACGTGCGCCTGGCAGGCGGCGCACGTCATGCCGCCCACATCGAACTTATCTTGAGCCATGGCTTCTCCTTTCTGTGACGTAGTGTCGGAAATGTTAACCATCCGATACTATACACCCATACCCCCTGGGGGTGTCCAGTACAGAAATAATATATGAGATTTCGTTACAGATGAGGATGGATGGTTGGCCGATGGACCGTCTCAACCAATCATCTCAATCTGTAACGTCTGGACCGGTTTTTGAACCATAGCTGTTACAGATTTAGACAAACATTTCAGCCGAAAACTAACGTCTCGATCTGTAACATCTAGACCGGTTTTTGGGTTCTAACTGTTACAGATTGAGACAATTGCCGGGGAGGGGTCCCGTCACGGCAAGACGCCCACCGCCTAGATACAGAATCCGGGGATCACACAGGTTCGTTTGTTTGGCTTGTCCGCAGGCGTTGCGTACGTAAAGGCGTCGCCGTCGTGGCCCACACGGTTTATGTAGAGCGTGCCTTCGGTCTCCGATGAGTCGGGGCTCACCGTGCGCTCCCACCAGCAGGTATCCTTGCCCTTCCACTGGCGGACCATCGTCTCGTTCGTGGAATACGGGCTCACCTTGAGCTCGCGGAAGAGCTGATACTCCTTGCCCTCGCCGTTGTAGATGTCTGCCAGGTAGTGAAAGCCCTCGGCAAACGACTCGGGCGGCTGCACTCCGCACAGCTCGACCATGGCGGGCAGCCAAAGGGTCGCGGGCAGCTCGCTCAGACACGATGCGCTCCTGGCGGCGCCAACGTTATTCGAGATCTTTTTGACAGATTTGATGAGTGCGCGCAACTCGTTGGGCAGCAGCTTAAGGCCGTCGCCGTTGAGCCATTCCCGCAGCTCGCAATCTGCCCAGCCGGCGCTCGGCGGTTCAGCCGCAGCGTTGCGCTCGGCAATACCCGCATCGAACATAAACGTCAGTCCGGCCTTGCCCGTCCCGTCCAGAAGCTCATCGTGGCGGATGCCCACAAGCTGCGCGCCAACCTGCAGCCCGTTGGTGAGCGTGACACGCTTGGTACACGGATAGGGGATATGCCCATCGGCATCGAGCAGATGATAGCGCCTGGCAATCTCGCGTGCCTCGCTACGGGTCTCGGTGGCCTTAATCTTGAGCGAAATCTCCTGCAGCTGATCCCAAGTGTAGTCGTCAAGTGAGCTGCGGATGCCGTCCAGGTAGTCGGGGATGCCAAAGCCATGGGTTGCCGCCCCGATAACGCCGAGCCCCGCAACGGCTGCGACAACGCCACCGATAATAAAGCGGCGGCGGGTCATGGCATCGTGCCGGGCCTGCTCCAGGATCTCTCGCGCGCGCTCGCCGGCGACGTCGACCTTAAGGTGTGTACCGGAGTCGATGTCGATTGCGGCGTCACTGCCCGCGCCTTCGCGGCCCTCGGATTCGGCATCGGTGAGGTATGCCGAGAGCACCTCGAGCATCTGCTGCTCGGTGGGACGATCGCACTGCTCGACTGAGAGACCCTTCATGATGATTTTGACGAGCGCTTCATCGCCCTCGCAGCGCGGCTCGAGCGGTGCCGGCTTGGTCTTGGTCTTTACGAGATAGAACGAGCCGGTTGCAGCGGCGTCCGTCGACTCAAAGTCAAACGGTTTGCGACCGCTGTAGAGCTGGTACAGAATGCTCGAAAGCGCATAGACGTCGATTGCCGGCGAACGGCGAAGGGCCGCGATGCCTTCGATATCCTGCGTGAGCATCTCGGGCGCGGCGTATGCGGGCGTGGCAAAGCGCCAGATGTCGGCGCGCCGGGTGATCGTGTCGTCGCCGAGAGCCATGGTCGCGGAGCCCATGTCGATGAGGCAGGGGTCAAAGGAGCAATCGGCAATCTGCTGCTCGAGCGTTCGGCTGGTGGTGCGGAACATGATATTGGCAGGCGAAAGGTCGCGATGGACGACCGGATTCACGAGGCCTTGGGTCATCAAGAGCGCACGAAGCACGGCGTTTCCGACGGCGGCGACCATCTGGGTGGTCAGCCCGCCCGAGGCGTCGTGAGGAAGCAGGGGCAGCGCCTGCTTGAGTGAGGTGCCCTCGACCCACTCCATGAGGATGAGCGGGTCGTCCTCGCACGATCCGTAGCCATAGACGCGCGGAAATCCGCGCAGGTGCGAGACGGTACACAGATGACGGTACTCCTCAAACAGCGCAGCGGTGTTGGCCAGGTGCGCTGCCGATTGCTCGGCGGAGCGGTCGGGGGCTTGGCCAGAGAGAAAGGCGTTGTCCTTGAGTAGCTTGACGGCAAAGACCTCGCCGCTTGTGTTGGTCGCGCGAAGCACGTGCCCGATGTTGCCGTTGTTGCGGTGGGCCGTCTGGAGAATAAGCGTCATAAACCGACGCTTGGCGTCGTCCTCGGCACTGGGGTCGACCGCCACGGCGGTGTCGAACGTATCGAGACGGATGAGTTTGTCGCCATAGGCGCTATCGGTAGTATCCATGGCGTTCCTTTGTCTGGCATGGGTTGCCGCGCGTATACGTGAGCAGTGCGGATATCGGTAAAGTACCATGATAGCCGCACTGCTCACGTATACCGCTGAGTATTGTCGTTTACGACGCAGAAGGTAGAAGACGAAAGACGGACGGCGACCGTCTTCCGATCGCCGTCCGCGCTAGTCCACAATGACAAGGAATGTCGTGTAGAGACCCAGATGGAGCCTGTCGCTGTTGGCGATTTCCACGGGGGGATAGACTTTGCCGGGCTCTCGTTGGTCGCGGGGCGGCTCAATCACAATATCGTCGTCGCCTGCGCCCGATTCGAGTACTGTGCCGTTGGTCGACCCAAGGCCCTGGGCGTACCAGTGTTCACCCTCGAGCCAAATACGAAGATGCTCGCGCGATGCGTCGGCGCCTACATCGGTGATGCTGGGCGAGGTTTTGGGCAAAGAACCAATCACGGTGCCGCGCGGATCGCGTGTGAGGGGATGGATTTGCATGTCGGCGCAGTTGTCGGCATGGGTTCTGAGCAGACCGAGGTTGGGAGCGACGGTGTGCGGCTGCTCCAGGCTGCTCATAAAGCCACGTCCGACGGTAGTTTCGGTGGTGCCAAAGTGCCCGCCCGTCTTGCTGTCGCAAAAGCGCTCGACGGTGGCCACGCCCTGAGCGGGATCGGCGAGCGCCCCCGTTGCTACAAAGAGCATCAAGAAGAGCGTGCTTTTTTCACGCACGGCATTGCCGTCAAAGTTGTCGATGCGATTGAGGGCATTTGCATATAGGCGGCTGTCCAGCTTGTAGCTGGCGAGAGCCGACATCATTTCGTTGGCGGCCGGACCGCGATAGTGCTCGGCGATTGCCTGATAGGCGGACTCGCCGCCGCCGAGCTTGCTGCAGATTGCCGCGGAAAGGTTGAGCGTGGTGACGGTAAAGTCGCTGTAGATGGCGGGCGCGCACTGGTCAGGCTTGCGATGGACGATGTAACGGGTGAGATACGAGCGGTTGGAAGAGCATTTCTCGAGCAGGGTACTGCCGAGATAAGAGTTTCCATTGATGAGCATTCGGGCGATCTCGAGATGTTTAAGACCGCCGAACGAGCGAATATCGTTATAGAGGACCGAGCAAGGCGTCTCTGCTGCCACGGATACCTCCTTTGATTGCTTCCTAGCCAATATGGCGATAGGAATTAATGGCTCCCGGTGGGCGATGTATTAAATGGCTGCGCAATATATAGCGTAACCAAAACAACATTATAGGCCACATGTTCGAAATTGCAGGAAGAGCGAGAGATTTGGTTTGGACTGAACGGAAATCCCCCTCTGTCTTGTTCTGTAACATTTGGACCCGGTTTTGCCCTGCATCTGTTACAGATTGAGACAATCGGCCAGGCCCACCTCGGGCCCGCCCCGTCATCTGTGGTTTACGTGGGGGCATGCGAAGCACGGGTATACTATCCGGCGGCGAATCTGCTCCATCGCTTAGAGCTGCTGCGTCTGGACGGCGCGTGATAGGGCTGCCAAAGCGATCGCCAGCGTGCTGAGCAACGTCCTCTCTGTGCGCACCTGTTTTTGTATGTATTAGCGCACTACCAAGCACGCCCGCGCGGCCGCATGCCGCGCTCATTGCGCGTGCAGATAAGGAACAACAACATATGCGTAATTCTGTATCCGACGTCACCGACGCCGAGATTCTGGACGAGACCCGCGAGGCCATGACCCAGGCTGCCTTCGATGCCGCCGATGAGGCAAATGCTGCCCAGGCCGTCGAGTCCGCTACCGAGAGCCTGCCCGCCTTTAACGAGCTGGGGCTTTCGGACGAGATGCTTCGTGCTATCGAGAACCTGGGCTACACGGCGCCCACGCCCGTTCAGGCCGGCTCCATCCCCGTGGTGCTCGAGGGCCGTGACCTGCTTGCCGCCGCCCAGACCGGTACCGGCAAGACAGCCGCCTTTTTGCTCCCGACCATGAACAATCTGGAGCACATCGCTCCTCCCAAACCCGTGCGCGAGCGCGGCGGCCGC
>CABQLI010000016.1 GCA_902464965.1 uncultured Collinsella sp. | reverse complement strand
CCCTGTAGCCCGCCAGCCCCTCCGCGGGCAACAATCCTATTCCACAACACAACCAACAGAAAGGAGTCCTCATGGACACCAATCATTCCCCCATCATCAGCCCCCTCACCATGCGTGAATCCGCCCGAGGCATCACGCTCACCAGCATTTACGATGAGATGCTCGCCCGTCGCGAGCTCTCCGTCATGGGAAACATCGAAACCCCGATGGCCCACGACCTATGCCAGCAGATCCGCCTGCTCGATGCCACCGACCCCAGCCGCCCCATCACCATATTTGTCGCCAGCGCCGGCGGAAGCGTGCGATCGGGTCTTGCGATCTATGACGCCATGCGCCTCGCATCGTGCCCCATCCGCACCGTCTGCCTGGAATTCGCCGCGTCCATGGGCGCCGTGATCTTTATGGGTGGCGACGATCGCCGTATGGCGCCCCATGCAGAGCTCATGATTCACGACCCGCTGATCCCCCAGGGGGCAGGCGGCTCGGCACTTGCGCTGCAGGAAACCAGCCGGCGTCTCATGCAGACCCGCAAGACCCTCACGCAAATCCTCTCGGACCGCAGCGGCCTCACGCCCAAGCGCATCCAGTCCCTCACTGCAAAAGACACCTACCTTTCGGCCGAGCGCGCCGTCGAGCTCGGCTTTGCCCACGAAATCCTCTCGACCACCAAGGAGGTCGCCCATGTCTAACCTCGCCAGCCGTCTCGCCGCATCTGAGTCCGCATCGTCCACCATCCTTGCCAAGGATCGAACGCTTTCCTGCGACACCCGCCAAACGGGACTCAACAACAATGCACTTGTGATCGGCCCCTCGGGAGCCGGCAAGACCCGAAACGTCCTCAAGCCCAACCTGCTGCAAATGAACGCAAGCTACATCGTGCTCGACACCAAAGGCACGCTCTGTCGCGAAGTGGGACCCGTGCTGGCAGCCCACGGTTACCGCGTGCAATGTCTCAACTTCGCCGACCTCAACACCGTCCCGGCCCTTGCGCCCGGCATCGAGCGCTGCGGCTACAACCCCCTGAGGCACATTCGCCGCAAGGCGGACGGCAGGCCCAACCAGCAGGACATCCTCTCGGTGGCAAAGGCCATCTGCCCCATCGAGGACAACAACCAGCCTTTTTGGGATCATGCGGCGGCAAACCTGCTGTCGTGTCTTATCGCCTACGTCACCGAACAGCTACCCGCCGACGAGCAGACGATCAGCTCGGTCATCAAGCTGATCGAGCACCTGCAGGACGGTGCCACGGGTCGATTGTTTGACGACCTGATCACGACCGACCCCCAAAGCTATGCCCTCTCGCTATGGCGGCGCTACGCCATTACGCAAAATGCCGAGCGCATGCACGCGAGCATCGTCGGCATCCTTGCCGAAAAGGTCATGTGTCTGGGATTCGACGGTGCGGCACAGCTCTATCGTGAGTGCCATCAGGTGGACTTCGCTTCCATGGGACACACCCCCTGCGCCCTGTTTGTAACCGTGAGCGATATTGACCGCAATCTCGATCCGCTGACCGGCCTCTTTATTTCGCAGGCGTTTATGGGCCTCATTCGTGAGGCCGATAGGCAGCCCGACGGCAGCCTGCCCGTGCCCGTGCGCTTTATGCTCGATGACTTCGCAAATCTGCAGATCCCCCAGATCGACAACGTGCTCTCGATTATCCGAAGCCGCAACATCTGGGCAACGCTGCTGCTGCAGTCGACCAACCAGCTCGATGCGCTCTATGGCGAGGCACGCGCACGCTCCATCATGGGCAACTGCGACACGCATCTGGTGCTGGCGTTCCAGGATCCCGAGAGTGCCCGGGTGTTTTCCGACCGCGCCGACGCGCTGCCCAGCACGCTCATGGCGACGCTGATTGATCGCTCGTGGCTCTTTGTACGCGGTCGCACTCCCGAACAGGTCGAGCGCTTTAGGCTCGAAGACCATCCGCTCTACGGGGAGCTGCCCGAGGCGCAGCGAGGCCATGCGGAGGCCGAGATCTAGGCACAGGGTTCTCGCAGCGCGCGGCGCCCCGGCGATATTCCACAAAGGCCGTGCGCCCCGGGACCACGGCAAAGCAAAGGGGCCCGCATCCGATAGGATACGGGCCCCTGACTATAAGACGCGATGCGTTAACAGCAGCGACTACTTGCGGTGCGCGCGATAGAACTCGATGAGCGCCTGGGTCGAAGCGTCCTGCTCGGCCTTGGCGGCGTCATCGTGGAAGGCCGGGGTGATCTGCTTGGCAAGCTGCTTGCCCAGCTCGACGCCCCACTGGTCGTAGGAGTCGATGCCCCAGACCGTGCCCTCGACAAACGTGATGTGCTCGTACAGGGCGATGAGCTCGCCGAGTGCGAACGGGGTCAACGTGTCGCCAAAGATCGAGGTCGTCGGACGGTTGCCCTCAAAGCAGCGGGCCGGGACGATCTGCTCGGGCGTGCCCTCGGCGCGCACCTCATCGGCCGTCTTACCAAAGGCGAGCGCCTTGGTCTGGGCCAGGAAGTTGCCCAGGAACAGCTCGTGCACGTCCTGGCCGCTGTCGGTCGCAGGGTTGGCGGTATTGGCGAAGGCAATGAAATCGGCCGGGACCACCACGGTGCCCTGGTGCAGCAGCTGGTAGAAGGCGTGCTGACCGTTGGTGCCGGGCTCGCCCCAGAAGATCTCACCGGTGTCGGAGGTCACGGCGCTGCCGTCCCAGCGGACATGCTTGCCGTTGGACTCCATGGTGAGCTGCTGCAGGTAGGCCGGGAAACGATGCAGGTACTGGCAGTACGGCAGCACGGCGTGGCTCTTGGAACCGAAGAAGTTGACGTACCAGACGTTGAGCAGGCCCATCAGCGCAACGGCATTGTTCTCGAGCGGCGTGTCGCAGAAGTACTCGTCGATAGCGTGGAAGCCCTCGAGGAACTGCTGGAAGCGCTCGGGACCGAGCACGACGATCAGCGACAGGCCCACGGCGGAATCGACGGAGTAGCGGCCGCCGACCCAGTTCCAGAAGCCGAAGGCGTTGGCGGGGTCGATACCGAAGGCCTCAACCTTCTCGAGTGCGGTGGAAACGGCGACGAAGTGCTTTGCCACGGCCTCGGCGTTCTGCTCATCGGAGCCGTCGATGGCGCCCTGGGCCTTGAGTTGCTCGAGCATCCAGGTCTTGACCTCGCGGGCGTTGGTGAGGGTCTCGAGCGTGGTGAAGGTCTTGGAGACGATGATCACGAGCGTGGTCTCGGGATCCAGGCCCTTAAGCTTCTCGGCCTGGTCGTTGGGGTCGATGTTGGAGATATAGCGGCAGTCGATACCGGCGTCGGCATAGGGACGCAGAGCCTCGTAAGCCATGACCGGGCCCAGATCGGAGCCGCCGATGCCGATGGACACCAGGTGCTCGATCTTCTTGCCGGTAACACCCTTCCACTCACCGGAGCGCACGCGCTCGGCGAAGGCATACATGCGGTCGAGGACCTCGTGCACGTCGGCGACGACATCCTGGCCGTCGACGATGAGCTGGCCCCTCTCGGTTGCGGGGCGGCGAAGCGCGGTGTGCAGGACGGCGCGGTCCTCGGTGGTGTTAATGTGCTCGCCGGAGAACATGGCGTCGCGGCGCTCCTCGAGCTTCACCTCACGAGCAAGATCGCACAGCAGCTTGACGGTCTCATCGGTCACCAGGTTCTTCGACAGATCGAAGTGCAGGTCACCGGCGTCAAAGCTCAGCTTGTTCACGCGCTCGGCATCGGCAGCGAACCAGGCCTTGAGGTCGATACCCTCGGCCTCGAGCTTCTCCTGATGAGCCTCGAGTGCCTTCCAAGCGGCAGTCGACGTAGCATCGATAGGTGCGGCAACAGTTGCCATAGAGTCCTCCTCAGCATACGGGCGCACGCCTCCATGCGCCCGGACATTCAGATGCCACTATTCTAGCGCAGGTCAAGACTACAATCAGCGAGCGTTGCCAATCGGCCCCCAAACGGCAACCGATCAAAAAGGGACAGGCTTATTTTGGCAGGTCAAACGCTTTACCAACCAAAAATAACCCGTCCTTTTATGGCAAATATTAGGCCGCGGCGCAGACGCTACCGAGTAACTCACGCAGAGGAGACCCGATGCCCTCCAGCAGTTCGGGCGCGATAATGGCAAAAACGGGAACCTCGCCGGTGCCCACGACAGCAGGCACCTTGCCCTCCGAGACAATGCATCCATAAGGCACAAAGCCGTCTTCGCCGGCATCGAGCGCCGCCATGCGACGCGCGAGCTCGCGCGCAAAGCCGGCAGTATCGGCATCGCCAATCGCCAGGACAAAGTCCACGCCTTCGTCGGTCGCCAGGGCTACGGCCTCATCGACCAAATCGTCTCCCCCGTCGCCCCCGACCAAGCCGCAGCGAAAAAGCACGCGTTCGAGCAGAGCTCGATCAAGCGAGCCGAGCGCCGCCGAGACGAGCTCATCGTGCGTATGTTTGTCACCGCCCAACACGACCAGCGCCTTGGTGCCACCGTAGTGAGCGACCAATCGTCCGCACCAGCGAGCCACGTCTCCATCCGCAACAAGGCGCGTCGGCATACCAAACCCATAATTGACCATCTTTTCCACAACCCTTCCGTGCGTATAGGCGGTATCAATCGTTAGGCTCATGCTACGAAGCGAGGTTTTCCGAGCTGTTTCGCGCTCTTTAGGGCTGCGTTAAAAACCCGATGCAGCCGCACGACCATACCCGCCAAAAAAGGACAGGTTTTGACGGTGTCCAGTCGAGCGGGTATTATCGAACAGGTATTCGATAAGAACATGTGTTTGATGGGAGGACGCGTGGCGCACGAGCAGCACACCTACATCTGCATCGACCTCAAGACGTTTTATGCCAGCGTCGAGTGCGTGGACCGCGGGCTCGATCCACTCACCACCAACCTGGTCGTTGCCGACGAATCACGCGGACGCACGACCATCTGCCTCGCCATCACACAGGCCATGAAGGACCTCGGGATACACAATCGCTGCCGTCTGTTCGAAATTCCCGATGGCATCGACTACATCACGGCCGTACCGCGCATGCAGCATTACATGGAGGTGTCGGCGAAAATCTACGGTATCTATCTGGAATACGTCAGCCCCCAGGACGTGCACGTCTACTCCATCGATGAGTGCTTTATCGACGTGACGCCCTATCTGGACCTCTATCACACCGATGCGGAAGGGTTCGCCTGCACGCTGCGCGACGAGGTCCTCGCGCGCACCGGCATCACGGCGACGGTCGGCATCGGCCCCAACCTATTCCAGGCCAAGGTAGCGCTCGACATTACCGCCAAGCACGTACCCAGCCGCATCGGCATACTCGACGACGAGGCCTTTCGCAAGGAGATCTGGCCCCATCGTCCCATCACCGATATCTGGGGCATCGGTCCCGGCGTGGCAGCCCGCCTCGAGAAATACGGCGTCTACGATCTGATGGGCGTCGCGGCGCTCGACGAAAACCTGCTTTACGACGAGCTCGGCGTCAATGCCGAATATCTCATCGACCATGCCTTCGGGCGCGAGCCGACAACCATCGCCGACATCCAAGCCTATCGCCCGCAAGCAACTTCGACCACCACAGGACAGGTGCTCTCGAAGGGTTATGCCTACGAACAGGCCTATACCATCTTGCGCGAGATGGTCGATGCCGCCGTGCTGGATTTGATCGACAAGCACGTGGTGTGCGACAGCATCTCGCTCTTTGTGGGCTATGCAAGCGAGCGCGCCGACATCCGCAGGCTTGATGCCAGCGGCACTGCACAATATGTGGACGGATGCGGACACCTGCGCTCGAGTACGTCGAGCATCGAACCCACCGCAACCGCCGGCCCCGAGCTCGCACCCCGTGCGCCCAAGCCCGTCCAGCGCGATGACGAACGGCGTCGTCTGGTACGTGAGGCGCAGGCAATCGATGGCATCTTTGTGGGAGAGCATGGCGGCAAACCGCGCGGTGGCTATGCCGCACTCTTTGCGCACTCCAACGCCTCGCGCAAGCTGCCCGAGCGCACCAATTCGTTTAAGAAGATCATGGGATATTTCGATGAGCTCTGGGCACAGACTGTCGATCCCAAACGACCGGTCAAGCGCATCAACCTGGGATTTGGCAACCTCATGCCCGAGGAATTTGCCACCATCGATCTATTTAGCGATATCGAGGCGGATGAGCGCGAGCGCGACCTAGCGCGCGCCGTCCTGGCCGTGAAAGGCAAGTACGGCAAGAACGCGCTCGTCAAGGGATTAAGCTTTACCGCTGGCGCCACCGCGCGCGAACGCAACGATCAGGTAGGAGGACATCGTGCCTAAGTCCCAACAACAGCCGATGCGGCCACCAACACCTTTTGAACGCCTAGCGGACCCCGAGGGAAGACGTCGCTCCGCCGACCCAAAGCTCACCGCCAACGGCACCGTCCGTGCCGGCCGTGCCGCGCAGTTTATGCCCTTTGCCGCCCTCACGGGATACTACGAGCTCGTGCGTAAACAAGAGATCACCGCCGAGCCAAAATGCGAACTCACAGAAGAAAAAGCCCTCGAACTTTCGAAAAAGCTCGAGGGCCTCAAGCGTGGCGACTTGGTTCGTGTCACCTATTACGATACATACGGCTATCGCAGCCGCACCGGCATCCTCGACGAGGCGCTCCCTGCTTTCAAACTCCTCAAGCTCAAAGATATCGCCATCGACTTCGACGACATCCAAGACATCGAACTGCGCGGACGAGCCTAGCCAAGGGAGCGCATCCAGGGCGGCGCTTACAGCGTCATGACGTAGTAGCCCGCGTCTTTCACGGCCGTCTCGAGGACACCACGATCAACCGGGTGCTTCGAGCGCACGCGTGCCGTGTGGTCCGCATACGTCACCGTTGCCCACACGCCATCCAGCGCATTGAGGGCATTGGCTACGTTCTGAGCGCAGCCGTCACAGCTCATGCCGCCGATGAGCAGCTCATCGCTATAGGGATAGTGTGACGCATCGGTATCCACCACAACAACCTTTTTGGCCTTCTTGCCGCTCGCGCCATCGCTGCAGCAACTCTTCCCGTGTGTCGAAGCGGCAATACGACGCAGTCCAAAAAACATGCCGACGGCAATGACGGCCAGCACGATGAGATTCGCAGGGTTGAGCAAGTCACTCATGCGTTCCCCTTTCAAGTAGCACTATCTAGATACCCCCATGGGGTGTCCCCATCTTAACCCAAATTCATGTCCGTTCGGTCAATTAGTTTCCCACTTCAAACTTTTTTGTTGACCATGGCTTACTTTCGTGTATAAGTTTTCCTAGGCTAACAACTGAGGACCCGAAAGGAGCATCGTGACTCGAACCATTGACATCCCAACATACCAAACGGCTGTCGTGCGCAACTGCTCCCCTACGCTCGCAGGTATCAAGCCGGCTTCGCTCTTTACCTATCCCGGCGTTTACGCCAACCAAAACGGAAAACCCGGCGCCGCCCATATCGAAGAGCGACGCTCTCGCCTGCTCGCCGTCATAGCCCAATGCAACCGCGAGCTCCAGCCACTCGGAATCCATATGAGCGTTTTGGTCTGGCGCCCCTGCGGAGCGCTCATCTATGTGTACCGCCCTGCGGACCTCATGCGATACCTCTCCGACCCCCGTGCCACGACGGCGCTAGCCGACGAAGGTTACGATGTCCACAACCTGCCCGCATCCCTGGTGCATCTCGCCGCGCGCATCACGCTGGCAAGCAGCAATGCCGCAGAAAGCGCCTATGACGGCAGCGTCTGCGCACTCGCGCGAAATAGGCACTGCGATACGGGGTGCATATGCGAGTTCCCCCACGAAATTGGCTATTTTTTGGGCTATCCCTACGAAGATGTCCATCAGTTTATCGTCCAGCACGGCGAAAACTATAAGGTCTTTGGCGCATGGAAGGTATACGCAAACGTTGAGCAGGCGCTCACGACCTTCGATTCCTATCGCGCATGCACGCAATACCTTACCTACATCTATCAACAGGGCTGCACCCTGGGACAACTTGTCCAGGCAACCCGATAGAGCATACAAGACGCGGCCGCACGCCGCACAACCGAAAGGAAAACATATGAGCAAGATCGCCGTCGTCTACTGGAGCGGTACAGGCAACACCGAGGCCATGGCAAACTTCGTTGCCGAGGGTGCAACCGGTGCCGGCGCCGAGGCAGAGGTCATCTCCTGCGCCGACTTCTCCGCAGACAAGGCCGCCAACTATGACGCCATTGCCTTCGGCTGCCCCGCCATGGGTTCCGAGGAGCTTGAGTATGACGAGTTCCAGCCTATGTGGGACGAGGTCAAGGAGACCCTCGGTGACAAGAAGGTCGTCCTCTTTGGCTCTTATTCGTGGGCCGAGGGCGAGTGGATGGACAACTGGAAGGCCGATGCCGACGAGGCAGGCGTCAACGTCGTCGATTCCGTCATTTGCTACGACGCCCCCGACGATGAGGGCGAAGCGGCCTGCAAGGCCCTGGGAGCGGAGCTGGCCTAACGAAGCCGTCAGAAAGTCGCAAGGCAACTGACAGCCGAGTACCGCACAACAACAGTCGTTCACGCCCAAACAAAAACGGGGGCCGGATACTATCCGGTCCCCGTTTGTTATATCGACAACTCCGACGCGCCGCTACGAGATATTGCCCAAGAACGCCTTGGTGCGCTCGCTCTTGGGGTGGTCGAAGACCTCGCTCGGCGTGCCCTCTTCCACGATAACGCCGCCGTCCATAAAGACGACGCGATCGGCGACGTCGCGAGCAAAGCCCATCTCGTGGGTCACCACGATCATGGTCATACCGTCACGTGCCAAGTCGCGCATGACGCCCAATACATCGCGGACGAGCTCGGGGTCGAGCGCCGACGTGGCCTCGTCAAAGAGCATCACGTGCGGGTTCATCGACAGGGCGCGGGCGATGGCCACGCGCTGCTGCTGGCCGCCCGAAAGCTGACTCGGCATAAAATCGATGCGCTCGGCCAGGCCGACCTTGGTCAGCTCCTCGATGGCGATCTTCTCGGCCTCTTCCTTGCTGCGCTTGAGCACCTTTTGCTGCGCAAGCATGACGTTCTTTTTGACCGACAGGTGCGGGAACAGGTTGAACTGCTGAAACACCATGCCCAAGTGCGTACGTACCTTATTGAGGTCGACGCCCTTGGCACACACATCCACGCCCTCAACGACAATCGAGCCGCTCGTGGGATGCTCCAGGCGATTGATGCAGCGAAGCATCGTCGACTTGCCCGAGCCCGAGGGGCCCAGGACCACAACGACCTCACCCTTGTGCACGTCCAGATCGATATCACGCAGAACCACGTTATCGCCAAAAGCCTTTTGGAGGTTCTTGATGCTGACAACGACCTCGTTGGAATTCGTTTCACTCATGACAGGACCTCCTTACAGACCGGCGATGTGATCGGCGGGCGTCGCGACAACCTGTCCGGCGCTCTTGGTGGGACGCTTCTTTTTGGTTTCGGCCGTCCCCAGAAGTCTCGCCTCAAGACCGCTCACCAAGCGCGCAAGCGGCAGGGTAATGACCAGATAGAACAGAGCGGCAACCACATACGGCGTGATGGAGCCCGTCGTGGCCACGATGGTGCGGGCGTTCATGACGATCTCGACGACACCCACGGCGGCAAGCAGCGACGTGTCCTTGTAGAGCAGGATGAACTCGCTGGTCAGCGTAGGCAGGACATTGCGGAACGTCTGCGGAATCATGACATAGAGCAGCGTCTGGAAGGCATTCATGCCCAGCGAGCGAGCAGCCTCGTTTTGGCCCTTGGGGATCGACTGAATACCGGCACGGAAGATCTCGCACAGGTACGCAGACGAGTTCATGGCCATGACGATAACACCCAGCACATAGTCGTCCACTTTGACACCGGCCAGCGGCAAGCCAAAGAACGCAATGTAGATCTGCAAGAACGCCGGCGTGCCGCGGATGATATTCACATAGATGCCGGCAAGGCAGCGAAGGATGCGCGACTTGGAAATGCGCATGAGCGACAGGGCAAAACCGAAGGGAATTGCCAGCGGAAATGCCACGAGCACGATCGAGAGCGACATAAGGAAGCCCTTGAAGACGATCGGCAGGCTCTGGACCAAAATGACCGGGTTCAGGAACAGGCGCAGGAACATATTGGAGTTCCACGCCTCGACCCACGGCTGCTCTTTAAGGTCAGCCAGGAAGTTATCGAAGGCCGTCACGCCCTTGATCTCCACCGACGGAATCTTGGAGATCTTCTTAGTCGACCCGTCGGCGAGCGTATAGGTGCCGCTAAAGGCCTCATCGCCGCCCTCGACGGGGAAGGTCACGCCGTAAACCTCGACACGGAAAAAGCCACCGGCAGGCGCCGTCTCGCCAAAGTCAATCTTGAGCGTCTGGCCGTCAGCCTTGCACGTGGGCTTCATGGGCGTACGATCCATGAGGTCCTCGCCCGAGAGCATCGTCAATCGCGTGTCATCGGTACCAAACGTCGTGCCATCGACAAACGTCAAAGAAAGACCGCTCAGCTCCTCGTCGGCATCGGCCTGAACTTCCCAAGTGATGCGCGTCTCGGTGCCACCGACCACGTCGCTACCCGAACCGGTGTTGGGTCGGGCGGTGATCTTTGCGGTCTCAAGCGCCTGGGCAGTCGAGGGCACGCAGGCCCCCGCGCATACCAAGGCGAGCGCCACAGCCAGGGCGCAGGCCAGCTTTTGGAGCATCGAGGGCAGTGGATAGCTCTGGCCCGTAGCTCCTTGGTTCAATCGAGACAAGGTGGCTCCTAACGTTTAAGTTGCCGACATAACGGGGCGGGATGACGCCCATTCAAGAAGCGCAAAGGCCCTCTCCGCCAAAACGGAAAGGGCCCGCGCGCAATCAAGTAGCTATTTTACTTGATGTTGTACTTAGCCATGAGGGCGTCAACGGTACCGTCATCAGTCAGGTCCTTGATGGCCTGGTTGATGTCGTCCTTGAGCTTGGTGTTGCCCTGGTTGATGGCGATGGCGTACTCCTCGCCGGTGCTGATCTGCTTGATGGTCTGGCAGGTGTTGAACTGCTCGGCGGTCAGCTGGCTGGCAACGGAGCGGTTGGTGACTACGGCGTCGCCCTTATCGGACTGCAGGGCGCTGAAGCACTCGGTAGCGTCCTTGTAGGGGACGATCTTGGCCTTGGGGAAGTTCTCCTGGGCAAAGGCCTCGGCGGTCGAGCCAGACTGGACGATGATGGTAGCGTCAGCGTTGTTGAGCTTCTCGCTGTAGTTGTCGGCCGTGATGTCGGTGTTATCGACCTTGGTCACGATAGCCTGATCGTCCATGTAATAGGAATCAGAGAAAGTGACTTCCTTCTCACGCTCGGGCGTGTCGGTGATAGCCGCGATGGAAACGTCATACTTGGCGCCCGAAGCGACGCCCGGAACCAGCGTGTCAAAGTCATTGTTGACATACTCGACATCCAGGCCCAGCTTGTCGCCGATAGCCTTGATGAGCTCAAGGTCAAAGCCCTGATAATCGCCGTTGTCATCCTTGTACTCAAACGGAGCGTACTCGGCAGAGGTGCCGACGGTCAGTGTACCGTCCTTGACGAGCGCGTACTCCTTGGAGCCGTCGACCTTCTCGACCTTAGCGTCGTCAGAGCTGCTGGAACCGGCATCAGAACCAGAGGTGGCGTTGGACGAGCCGCAGCCCGTCAGTGCGAGGGCGAGCGCCATGGCGCCTGTGGCGGCAAATGCGCCAAGCTTCTTAAGCTTCATAATCAGTCTCCTTCCGGTGACCTCGTTTGATTCAGAGGTCTGCAAAAACTGTTGGCTATTATGCACCCGGAATTACGAATCTGCAATGAGAAAACTGATTGAAACAAACCCATAACGTGAATGGAACACTCCACTTTGTAACAGTTATTACTGCTGCAATGACCTTAATAGTCTAATTTCAGCTGCATAACCTGCAAGTTCGTTCGGAGTCTCCAAAATAAACGGCAGCGAACGCAAACGGCCATTCGATACAATATTCTGCATAACCTGCATACCGCCACCAAATTCCTCGCTGCCAAGGTATCCCTTGCCGATGCACTCGTGACGATCTTTATGGGCGCCACAAGGGTTCTTCGAATCGTTGATGTGTACGGCATGCAAGCGATCGATACCCACCACGCGGTCGAACTCGTCGAGTACGTCGTCCAGATCATGGATGATGTCGTAGCCGGCATCGCTCACATGGCAGGTGTCCAAACAAACGCCCAGCTTATCGGACAGCTCTGGGCGCTTGGCGGCAACGCCCTCGATAATGCACGCCAGTTCTTCAAAGCTACGGCCCACCTCGGTGCCCTTTCCTGCCATGGTCTCGAGTAATACCGTCGTCTGCTGCCCCTCAAACATCACCTGGCACAGCGTGTCGACAATCATCTGAATGCCGACGTCGGAGCCCTGTCCCACATGCGCACCGGGATGGAAGTTGTAGTAGTTGCCGGGCAGTGTTTCCAGACGCTGCAAGTCCTCGGCCAATGCCTCCAAGGCAAACTCGCGCGCCCGCTCCTTAGCGGAGCAGGGGTTATAGGTATACGGGGCATGCGCCACCAGCGGTCCAAAGTCGTTTTGCGCCATAAGCTCGCGCAGAGCCGCCACGTCATCCATGTCAAGGTCTTTTGCCTTGCCACCGCGCGGGTTGCGCGTAAAGAATGCAAAGGTATTGGCGCCAATAGACAACGCCGTCTCCCCCATTGCCCGATAGCCCTTCGTCGTCGAAAGATGGCACCCAATCGTCAGCATCTCCAGCTCTCCCTCATCAGTTGCGGTGAAATACGGTCTATTGGTGCCATATTTTGGCGCAAACAGACCGTATTCCACCGTAAGTTATAAAAGAGGCATCAGGGGAAAAGGCCTCCAAGGCATTCCAGGCGTTGGCGCCATGCCCCCACGCCCTAAAGTTCCAAGCGAATCGCATCGATGATGTGCGCACAGCGCTGTGTGGCGGCTAGGGACATGATGGGGCTTTCGAGTTTCCCCGCCTGAATGAGCCGCGCCGCATGCGACACCTCACCGTAAAAATCATCGACCTCAAATGGTGCATCGATTTCGAGTGCTCGACCGTCGGAGTACTTCACATGGGCGAGCTCGGGGCGATGAAGACGCTCGATTTCCAACGAGCCCCGCTCACAGGCAATCGTTAAGCGGCTTTCATATGCTGCTTTGCCGTCGCACACCATATGAATGGGTATACCGCCGACGCTCATATGGATCTCGTCGGCCCAATCGACACGGCCGCCTGATACGTCACGCCAGCGAACTTCACGGGACGAAACCTCGCACGCGCCCGCGAGCAAATCCTCAAACCAACCGACCGCATAACAGCCCATGTCATATAGACAGCCGCCCTGCAGCGGATCAAGCAGATAGCCCGAAGGAGACTCGCCGTAATCGAGCTTTTGCACGCTTTCAATCGAGACGATACGGCCAAGCTCACCCGACGCAAGCAAGTCTTTCACGCGAGTGCGCATCGGGCAAAACCGATTCTTCATCGCCTCCATAAACAGCACGCCGCGCTCGCGAGAGGTGGAGGCGATCGAGAGAGCCTCTTCCTCACTCAAAACGGCCGGCTTTTCGCACAGCACGGCCTTTCCGGCGCACAGCGCGCGACAGGCCCAACGCGTATGCATGCCATGCGGAAGAGCCAAGTAAATTGCGTCGACATCGGGGTCGGCAATCAGCGCATCATAAGCCGCATCGCCGCTATCGTCAGCCGTGGCATGGCCATGCGCAGCATCGATCGAAAACGCTCGGCAAAATTCCTCGACATGTGCAGGAGTGCGGCCGGCCGCAGCCACCAGCCGTGCCCCGTCGACCTTCTTGAGCGACGATGCAAATCGATGAGAAATGTGCCCAGCGCCCAAAATGCCCCAACGAACCCCACGCGAATCATTACATGAATCCCGATGGCCCACGACAGCCCCCTTTCAGTTGCGGTGGAATAGTCCCTGTTTAAGCCCTATTCTGCCGCAAACAGGAACTATTCCACCGCAAGTTATAAAAGGATCACGAGGAGCGCGTTTTGCCGAAGGCCTTAAGCACTGCCGTCACGGGTCCAGGCTGGAAGCGTCGGCGCACGTCATCGAGACGCTCAGGGATATCGATATGCTGCGGGCAGTGCCGTGCGCATTTGCCGCATTTGACGCAATTGCTCACCAACTTGGGCTCGCTCGTCCGCACCGCGCTCGCCGTAAAATACTGCGACAGGCCCGTAAACCAGCTGTGCGCATAGCTTGCGTTGTAGGCGGCGAAACACCCAGGGATGTTGATGCCTTTAGGACACGGCATACAGTAGCCGCATCCCGTGCAGGGCACGCGATTCGATTTTTCAAACTCATCCAGCACGTGCGCGATCGTGTCGAGCTGGTTGGCAGTCATCGAATCCGGCAGGGCCCGATCGGCCAACACCGCGTTCTCATCCACCTGCGCGATATCGGTCATACCCGAAAGCAGCATCGTCACCTGAGGATGATTCCAGACCCACGAAAGACCCCAGGCGGCAGGAGTGCGCAAATGCGGGTCACGGGCACTATCGAGCACAGCGCGGGCCCGTGGCGGCAGCTTGCCCGCTAAACGCCCGCCCAGCAGTGGCTCCATCACAAACACCGCGAGGCCTCGCTCGGCGGCGGCCATGAGCCCCGCTGTTCCCGCCTGATATCGCTCTCCAGCGTAATTGTACTGGATCTGGCAAAAGTCCCACTCATATGCATCGAGCATCGTCAGGAAATCCGCCGCGCTGCCGTGGTACGAAAAACCAATCTGGCGAATGCGCCCCGCCGCCTTTTGACGCGCGATCCAGTCCTCGATGCCCAACGCCACCACACGTTCCCACTGGGCGGGCGAGGTAATGTTGTGCATGAGGTAATAGTCGATATGGTCGGTCCGCAGGCGGCGCAGTTGCTCGTCGAAGAACCGGTCGAAATCCTCCGCGCATTTGCACGAAGCATGCGGCAGCTTGGTTGCGAGCAAAACCTGGTCGCGCAAGCCCAGGCGCTCAAGCGACGCACCCACACAAGCCTCGTTGCCGGGATAGAGATAGGCCGTGTCCAGGTAGTTAATCCCCTGCTCCACCGCACGGGAGATGATGGCGTCGGCTGTCTTCGCATCCGGGCGTCCCGGCGCACCGGGAAACCTCATGCAGCCCAGCCCCAACGCCGAGATACGGTTGCCGCTTTTGGGGTCAACGCGATATTGCACGGCCCCTCCCCTCCCATCGAAGCCCTGACAAGGCGAAACAAACCCGTCACGTCATCGAAACACATCGGAATCGCAATCGAGAACGTATCGTAACGCAGCAGAAATCGAGCTGTCACGGCACCGCTTTAACATCAGCAAAAAGCCCGATGAAAGGAGCCGACCATGCCCGCGCTCGACCTTTGGAACCTTGCTTCCCAGCTCAAAAGCACCGATTATCGCTGGGTCGACCTCACCCATACGCTCTCGTGCGACACCCCGCACTGGTTTGGCTTTAAGCCGTTTGAGTCCACCAAGCTCTTCGACTACCTGCCCGGTACGCCCGAGGACATGCTCGCGCCCATGCGTTGCTTCCAATATTCGGTCGCCTCGCAATACGGCACCCACGTCGATGCGCCGCGCCACTTCCATGTTGACGGCCGTTCCCTTGGCGAGATCGAACCCATCGAGTTTATGCATCCGCTCTGTGTGATCGACAAGCACGAGGAGTGCGCCGCAAACCCCGACTTTATCCTAACCGTCGATGACCTCAAAACTTGGGAGGACGAGCACGGTCGCATTCCCGAGGACGCTTTCGTCGCCTTCCGCTCCGACTGGTCCAAGCTCGCCGATCTGGAAAACAAGGACGAGGACGGCCAGCCCCACTACCCCGGCTGGGATCTCGATGCCATTAAATGGCTTGTAGAAGAGCGCAATATCGGCGCCATCGGCCACGAGCCGGCAGACACCGACCCGGCGAGCGTGACCACGCGCGAGGACGCCTACCCCTACCCCGGCGAGCAATACATCCTCTCGGTCGACCGCTATCAGATCGAAGTCATGGACCATCTGGACGAGCTTCCCGCCACGGGTGCCGTCATCTTCTGCACCTTCCCCAAGGTCCGCGATGGCGTCGGATACCCCGCCCGCGTTTTTGCCATCTGCCCCACGGCATAAGTTCCCATGCGTTTGTTCTTCTAAATTCAGCCTCCGGTGCACGCTACACGCCCCAGCGGCATACAATCCATCAGGCGCCCCGCACGCGGGCGCCTTTTTGTGAGGAGATGATTCACATGCAGATCAACAAGGTCGCCTTTATCGGCAAGGGCGGCGTCGGCCTGCTCTACGGCAGCATGATTGCCAAGGCCCTCAGCAATGACGCCGTCGAATACGTTATGGATGACGCCCGTTTTGAGCGTCACGCGGGCGATGCGCTCACCGTCAACGGAAAGCCTTGCGATCTCACGTCCGTCCGCGCCAGCGAGGCAGCGCCCGCCGATCTGGTCATCCTGACGGTCAAGACCACCGGTCTCGACCAAGCACTCAAGACTATGGAGCGTGTCGTGGGACCCAACACGCTCATCGCCTCGCTGTGCAACGGCATTACGAGCGAGCAAAAGATTGCCGAACGCTTTGGCTGGGAGCATACCGTCCTGGGTATCTGCCAGGGCATGGACGCCGTATTCCTCGACGGCGCGCTCACCTTTACCAATGCGGGCGAAATCCGCTTTGGTGCAGCCGCCGGCACCGACCCCGCGACCGTCGCCGCTATCGACGAGCTCTATACGCGCTGCGGCATCGCCCATACCGTCGAGGACGACATCGCTCACCGCATGTGGGCCAAACTCATGCTCAACGACGGCATCAACCAGACCTGCATGGCCTACGGCGGGACCTACGGAAGCGCCACGGAGCCGGGCTCCGAGCAGCGTCGCTGCTTTGTTTCCGCCATGCGCGAAACGCTTGCGGTCGCCAACGCCGAGGGCGTTGAGCTGACCGAGGCAGACCTGACGCAAATGGTGCACCTCATCGAGGGAATCGACCCCGCCGGTATGCCCTCGATGGCGCAGGACCGCATCGCACAACGAAAAACCGAAGTCGAGGAGTTCGCGGGCACCATTTGCCGCCTGGCCGCCAAACACGATATCCAAGTGCCGCAAAACGATTGGCTCTACCAGAGGATTCGCGAAATAGAAAGCAGCTGGTAGTGCTCGGCATACTGCAGCCAACAGATCCAATGGCAAAGCCGCCGCAAGGGGCACTCCCCTCGCGGCGGCTTCCTTTTTCATCTTTGGCCAAAAATCACCTTCACAACGGTTAGAGCTGCGACTCCGACGCCTGGTCCTCATCGTCGCGACAAAGGACAACACCGGCGCTTCCCAGCAGCGTGGCCGCGATCAGCGCGCCGACCACGATAGGAGCAGCCCCGCATGTCCCCTGAATGCCCGCGACGAGCGCGGCCGTGGGACCAAGGCAGCCAAGCATCAACGCGACGGCGGCAACGGCAATATCTCGAGCATTCACAAGACCACTTCCTCCACGAGAAAGACCTTATTTCTCATGAACTAGTGTGCCCCGCGCCCATATGCGCGACGTACCGTCACGGTAAGGGCTCTGTTAGCTCAAACGCATACATAGAACGGGCGTCCTTACGTTGCCCTAAAGCTCGGTAAAGACGCCCGTCCGCCAAATATCCGTGATGCAGAAAAATTACCAACCGGTGTAGTAGTCGGTGGTTCCGGCAGCGCAGCCGGAGTCATAGACCTTGCAATCACCCTTGGAGCCCGTAAAGGTCGAGCCCTGGGCCATATCGCCCGCGGCAACAACGTAATAGCCGTCGGAATCGCGCCAGAAGCCCTCAGAATCCTGAGTCCATTCGCCCGTGCGATAGTGATAAAGCACATTGCTGCTGTAATAGGTCTCGCGGCGTCCGTTGTAGTTATTAACACCCGCAGAGCGCGTCAGGCCCGATCCGTTCGCGTAGGACGCGGCAGACGCGTAGGACGGAGTGTAACCGGCGTTGTAGTACGAAGCCTGGGCGGCGGCAGCCTCCGCCTCGGCGGCGGCTGCCTCGAGCGCTTCGCGCTTGGCATCCTCAAGCGCAGTGCGCAACTCATCGAGCTCGGTCGACTTGGCGTCGACCTCTCCCATCGTCAACAGGCTACCCGCACCGTCGATGCAACCCTGCAACACAGCGCGCTCGTCATCGGTAGCATAGTCGCCATACATATTCATAATGATTTGAGCGCGCATCTCCAGGGAATCGCGCTTGGCCCCCATCGAGGCGTTCCACTCCTGCATGGAACCATAACCATCGCCGCGATAGTCAACGGGCTGTACCAGCGTCGTCTCGGACGGCGTAGATCCAACCGTATCGGACAGTGTTGCGGCGTGGGCATCAGTTGCACCGGCGCCCGCCAAAAGTGCCACGGTCAGAGCGGCGGAAAGGGCGGCGGCTTTCGGTTTTCGTGAATCGATCCTCATGTAGCTGGAAACCTCCGTAGTGCGTTTTTGCTGCGTTTGAGCTGCGTGTGATTCGATCGCGCTGCATAGTACCCCGAGCAAATCGCGACCTGCGGTTTTACTCAAAAGGCGCACGTCAATTGCGTAAAACTCACATCCTCTCAACAGGAGTTTTCCACAACTCGAATGCATAAAGCGTGTCAAAAACCCTGTTTTTGCACCCGCTCTATGCAAAAAAGGCGCCTGTGCAACCATTGTTCGCACAGGCGCCTTGAGCAGGCATTTTATGCAGTTATACCTATCGAGTCGCAAGGGGTCTTTGCACAAGTCGCCTTACTCGTCCAGCGCGGCGAAGGCCTGCTTCAGATCCCAAATGATATCCTCGGCGTTCTCGGTACCGATGGAAAGACGGATCGTGGAGGGCGTGATGTTCTGCTCGGCGAGCTCCTCGGCAGAGAGCTGGGAGTGCGTGGTGGTAGCCGGGTGCACGACGAGCGACTTGACGTCGGCCACGTTGGCGAGCAGCGAGAACACCTGCAGATGATCGATGAACTTCCAAGCTGCCTCCTGGCCACCCTTAATCTCAAAGGTAAAGATCGAGGCACCACCGTTGGGGAAGTACTTCTGATAGAGCTCGTGATCGGGGTGCTCAGACAGGCTCGGGTGGTTCACCTTGGCGACGTGGCTATCACCAACCAGGAACTCAACGACCTTCTTGGTGTTCTCGACATGACGGTCAACGCGCAGCGACAGAGTCTCGGTGCCCTGGAGCAGGACCCAGGCGTTGAACGGGCTGATGCAGGCGCCCTCGTCACGCAGCAAGATAGCGCGGACATAGGTTGCAAAGGCGGCGGGACCGGCAGCCTCGGCAAACGAGACGCCATGGTAGGAGGGGTTGGGCTCGGCGATCTGCGCATACTTGCCGCTCGCCTTCCAATCGAAGTTACCGCCGTCGACGATCACACCGCCCAGCGAGGTGCCGTGGCCGCCGATGAACTTGGTTGCGGAGTGGACGACGATGTTGGCACCATGCTCCAGCGGACGGAACAGATACGGGGTGCCGAAGGTGTTGTCGACGACAACCGGCAGACCGTGCTTCTTGGCGATCTCGGAAATGGCGTCGATATTGGGGATGTCAGAATTGGGGTTGCCGAGCGTCTCGAGGTAGATGACCGTGGTGTTGTCCTTGATGGCGCCCTCGACCTCGTCCAGGTTATGGGCATCGACGAAGGTGGTCTCGACGCCAAACTGGGAGAGCGTATGCTCCAGCAGGTTGTAGGAGCCACCGTAGATGGTCTTCTGAGCCACCACGTGGTCACCGGCCTGGGCAAGAGCCTGCAGGGTATAGGTGATGGCAGCAGCACCGGAGGCGACGGCAAGACCTGCCACGCCACCCTCGAGTGCGGCGATACGGTCCTCGAAGACGCCCTGGGTGGAGTTGGTCAGACGGCCGTAGATGTTACCAGCATCGGCAAGACCAAAGCGGTCGGCGGCGTGCTGGGAGTTACGGAACACATAGCTCGTGGTCTGGTAGATAGGCACGGCGCGGGAATCGGATGCGGGATCGGCGCTCTCCTGGCCAACGTGCAGTTGCAGGGTATCGAAACCAAAGGTGTGCTCGGGGTTGTTGATGAACTGGCTCATGATGATCTCCTTGATCGAACAAAAGTAAATAAATTAGAGAGAAGTAAGTCGCTGTCTCCTGATCACGCCGACGGGCGCAAACAGGAGCCCGGCATTCGTTTTGGTAAGCAATTCATATGCGGGCCTCCTTTCGCATCCCGGTTCCGTGGTCGGTTTAATTACCTACCGCCTTTGTGTGTTTTGAATAGTACGAGCATTGTTTCGCTCGGTCAATCACTTAAAAGCGCTAACCTGTTATCGGTTTTGTAGATAGCAATCGAAAGGATGGCGTCGATGACCCTTCAGCAGCTTCGTTTTCTGATTGCCGTGGCAGAATCCGGCTCAATCAACGCCGCAGCTCAGCGCCTCTATACCGCTCAGTCCAACATCTCAAACGCCGTCAAAAGCCTGGAACAGGAGCTCCATCTGGAGATCTTTACGCGCTCCAGCCGCGGCGTCACGCTCACTAACGACGGCACCGAGCTTTTGGGCTATGCGCGCCAGGTCGTAGAGCAGGCCGACATGCTCGAGGCGCGCTACGAGGACGGCGGCACCCCGCAAGCCCGCCTCGCCATTTCCGCCCAGCACTACGCCTTTTCGGTCGAGGCCTTTGTCAACGTGGTCGAGCGCTGCCGCGACAGCAAATTCGAGTTCATCATGCGCGAGACCACCACATCGCAGATCATCGATGACGTCCGCGCGTTTCGCAGCGACATCGGCATCCTCTATCTGGACGACTTTAACGCCCGCGTTCTGCAGAAGGCTTTTGCCGATGCGCGCGCGAGCTTCCATCCCCTATTCGACGCGACGGTCCACGTCTTCGTTAGCGAGCGCCACCCGCTTGCCCGCCGCCCGCAGCTGTCCCTTGCCGACCTCACACCCTATACGCGTTATAGCTTTGAGCAGGGAACCTCAAACTCCTTCTATTACGCCGAGGAACCTTTTAGCTATATCCCTTGCGACCGCAACATACGAATCTCGGACCGCGGAACACTTACTAACTTACTTATCACGTCGAACGGCTACACCCTGTCGACCGGTGTCCTCTCCAATGAAATGCAATGGGGTATGGCATCGATCCCGTTAGCAGACGCCCCAACGATGCACGTAGGCTATATCATGCACGACGAGCGCAAGCCCTCTCCCCTCTTGCAGCAATACCTCGACGAGCTTAACCGCATCATCCATGCCAACTAACTGTCGGAAGACAGGGTAGAAATCGTAGATTGCTAGCCCCCGGCGGGCATGGCGCTACAATGGTCACTCGCACGAAACGTACCCAACGAAAGGAAGCCCGTGAAGGTCATCATCTATACCGACGGCTCGGCCCGATCAAATCCGGGACGCGGCGGCTACGGCGCCGTGCTCAAATACACCAACCCCGCCGGCAAGACCTTCACCTCCGAGCTTTCGCGCGGCTACGCCAAGACCACCAACAACCGCATGGAGCTCATGGCGGTCATCGTGGCGCTCGAGGCACTTAACCGCCCCTGCGAGGTCGAGGTCCATTCCGATTCGCAGTACGTCGTCAACGCTTTCAATAAACACTGGATTGACGGCTGGAAAAAGCGCGGATGGAAAACCGCCAACAAGCAGCCCGTCAAGAACCGCGACCTGTGGGAGCGCCTACTCACCGCCAAAAGCAAGCACAAGGTTGAGTTCATCTGGGTTAAGGGTCACGCCGGCCACGAGCTCAACGAACGCTGCGATGAGCTCGCCACCACGGCGGCCGACGGCAGCAACCTCGATATCGATACCGGCTTTAACGAGAGCGACCTGTAACGGCGTTTTCGCACGCTATTTCCTGCCCCCTCGCGCTACACTCATCCTGTAAACCGAACGGCACGAGGGGGATACATGCTGCGTATAGCGACCATCGGCACATCCATGATTACCGACGACTTTATCCAGGTCGTCAACGCCAACGACCAAGCCGCGTTTGTGGGCACGCTCTCGCGCGATGCCGAGCGCGGCGCCGCCTTTACCGCCGAACACGGCGGCGAGCGTAACTTCACCGCACTTGACGAGCTTGCGTCCGCCGACGACGTCGACGCCGTCTACATCGGCAGCCCCAATGCGCTCCACTACGAGCAGGCCCTTGCCTGCATCGCCGGTGGCAAGCACGTCATCGTCGAGAAACCCTTCTGCGCCACCGAAGCGCAGGCGCTGGAAGTCTTCCGCGCTGCCGAGGCAGCAGGTGTCGTGGCCCTCGAGGCCATGCGTCCCCTCCACGATCCCGCCTTCCACGCCATCGAGGACGCCCTGGGCGAGATCGCCCCCATCCGCCGCGCCTCATTGCGCTTTGGCAAGTATTCCTCGCGCTACAACGAGATTCTCGCGGGACGCGCCACCAATATCTTCGACTGCAATATGGCATCGGGTTCCCTCATGGACATTGGCGTCTACACCGTCGAGCCCATGGTCGAGATTTTCGGCATGCCCTCCGGCCTTACGAGCATGACTACTCTGCTCGACCCCACCACGCGACAGCTCACGCACGGCCCCATCGACGGCTGCGGTTCCATCCTCGCCAGCTACGGCGGTGGCCGCATCTCCGTCGAGCTCGCGCACTCCAAAATTACGAATGACCTGCTGCCCTCGCAGATCGAAGGCGAGCGTGGCACTATCCAGATCGACCATCTGTCCACGCCCCGCAACGTCCGCATCGACTATCGCGGCGACGTCGTACGCGGCTCGGCGACCGAGGCACCGCGCGAACAGGGCGAGAACGGCCGCGTGCTCGACCTGCCCAAATCGAGCAACACTATGGAATACGAACTCGCAGACTTTATCACCGCCATCGGCGGCATCGATAACGTTAAGGAAGAGATTTGGGAGACCCCGGCGGGACGCCACGAGCTTGGCCACTACCGCGATGTCACACTCGTCTCACTGCGCATCATGGATGCCGTGCGCCAGCAGGCCGGCATAACCTTCCCGGCCGACGCAGGCAAGCAGGCATAGCTATGGGCCTCTTCGATACGTTCTTCTCCAGCGTCACCGGCGGCAGTCGAGAGCCTCAAAAACCATCAAACGTCGAGCTCGAGCTGCGCCGCAGACTTACTGTGCTCGCAAGCGACGAGGCCACTCTAGACACTCCCCTGCGCTATTTCCTGCGCTGGGCGGGGCAAGTCCAAGGCGTTGGCTTTCGCTTTACCAACGCCAACCTCGCGCAGGCACGCTCCCTCACCGGCTGGGTGCGTAATATGGAAGACGGCTCAGTCGAGATGGAGATACAGGGAGCTCCGGCAAACGTCCTATCTCATCTCGAGGCGCTTCATGCCTCCTACGAGCGCATGGGAACGCGTTTTCGCCTCGTAGACGCCCAGGCCCGAGCCCCACTTGCCAATGAAGACGGTTTCACGCCTCGTTATTAGTATTGTGTGCTAAATACGGTATCATTTACCTACGACCGTTGATAGAAAAGAGGCGAGGCGCATGGCGGTGCAAAGAAGGAATACCAGGCAGCGAAAGCTGGTTCTTGACGCCGTGCGCCAAAGCTATAACCATCCCACCGCCGACGAAATCTACAACGTCGTGCGCGCGCAGGATGACAAAATCAGCCGCGGCACGGTCTACCGCAACCTCAATCTCTTGGCCGACGCCGGCGAGATTCTCTCCATCAAGACGCCGGGCGGCAGCCGCTTCGATCGCACGATCGAGCCGCATGCGCATATCATCTGCACCTCGTGCAGCCGCGTCATCGACGTACCGCTCCCCTTCGATGCCCAGCTCGACGCCAAGGCGTCCGAGCAAATCGGCTGGCACGTCACGTCGCACTACACCATCTTCGAGGGTCTCTGCCCCGACTGCCGGTAGATGTTTGGGACATGCCTTAAAATCCACCTTTCTGTACTCTGCAGCAAAAAGAGATTCCTAGGCATGCCACATATATCTACTCGGCGAGCAGGCGGCGCAGTTCTTCTTCGACCGTGCGCACGTAGCGGACGCGGTCGTTGATGCCACGCATAGAGGGATTGCAGCTCTCCATTAGATAAGGATGGCCCACGACGTTGAGCATGTCGCGGTCGTTTTCGTTATCGCCAAACGCCATCATCTCGTCGGGCGAAATTCCCAGGGCACGACCGTAATCGGCAAGCGCGGAACCCTTGCCCGAACCAAAGCCGATAAAGTCCGTCCACTCGGTTCCCGACGTCATCACGTCGGCACGGTCGCTAAAGAGGCGCTCAAAATACTCCAGGGCCGCCGGCTGATCCACCTCGGGCGTCTGGAAGGCAATCTTAATGACGTCCTCGTCGATGTCCTCGGGACGGTCGACCACCGCCACATCGCAGTGGACCTCATAGCGCAAATGGTCGACGAACGCATCGTTGCCGCTCATGGTGTAGAGGTGCCCCTCGCAGGAAAGGGTTACGTCGGCATGGGGGTACGCAACCACGGCATTCGCGATATCCATAGCAAGGCTACGCTCCATGGAACGCTTGACAACGGCACGTCCCTCGCTCATCACCAGAGCTCCGTTTTCGCATACATAGGCGAGCTCATCGGCCACCGGGGCAAACAGATAGCGCAAGCTCGCATATTGACGGCCGCTCGCCGGCATAAACACGATACCGCGACGATGCAGCTCATCGATGAGCTCAAAGGCCTCGGAACGCGGCTCGCGCTCCCCCGGATGCAGCAACGTGCCGTCCAAATCGCATGCAATCAGCTTGATTCCTTCAAGACCCATATGCTTTCCCCCAAAGCACCTCATCAACAGCAAGACGGACTTTGAATAGTTGCCTCTCAAAGTCCGTCTTACTCATACGCACGTTAACCGCGCGCCTTTTTTACGATCGTAAAGTCTGGAGCCATACTCACAACGGCATCCGCCGCACTCGACGCAAAGCGCCGATCCGCATCGAGTTCACGGGTAACCACCGAGAGCCGAACGCCCTCGACACCCCGGAGCATGCGGCCCAAAACAGGCTGCACCGGCGTATACATGCGCACGGTATACTCGTCCGAATCGCCTCGGAAAAGCGGCGCGTGCATATTGCCGATCTCCCAGCACGCATGCGCGAGCGCAATCGGGTCCATGCGGTCGACTTCGACCAAATAAACCTCGGCGCTGCGCAGGCGCACGACAACCGCCACGGGCACCATGCCCGAACGGTCGATGGCGAGCACGTCGCCATCGGCAAGACGACCGCCGTCGGTAGCATCCAGCCGAACATCGACCGTGCGCCCCAGCTCCGTCACGCCCGCAAACGCGCATACATCAGCCCGGTCCCAATCGAGCAGTAGCTCGTCAACTTCAAAGACGCCGCCCAACTTCCGGCGAAGCAGGAGTTCATAGGACGGATCGTTGAGATTTCCCAAGCATGTCGTCGAAACCAAGCGTTCAGGCATACTCTAACCCTCGACCTCGACGAGCTCGATATCAAAGTTGAGGTCCTTGCCGGCCAACTCGTGGTTGGCGTCGAGCGTCACGGCCTCGGGCGTTACGTCTATGACCACGGCGGGGACGGTCATGCCGCTCGGCGTGGACAGGAAAAGCTTCATGCCCTTCTCGATCTGCTCGATGTTGGGAACCTGTTCGGCCGGGAAGGTAATAACCATCTCGGGATTGTGCTCGCCGTAGGCATCGGCAGCAGGAATGTGCACGGTCTTCTTCTCGCCCACTTGCATGTCGACAACAGCGGCGTCGAAGCCCTTGATCATCTGACCGGCGCCGCAGGTGAACTCCAGCGGCTCGCCGCGATCGTAGGAGCTATCGAACTGCGTGCCGTCGTCGAGCGTGCCGCGATAATGAGTCTTGACCTTCTTGCCCTGGTTGGACATGGTAACCTCCGTGATAAGGGCGGCGCACAACGCGGGCCGCCGTGAACATATGGCGCTAACTATACCCTAGTCATACAATTCAAAGACAGTTTGCAAAGAAACGCTGCATCCGGAGGAACCATGGCATATCCCGTATTTGACCTACATTGCGACACCGCCGACCGCATCGGCTGGGCCACGCTTGATCTCGACCTGCGCTTTACCGCCGGCACCGACGGTTATTTCCCCGGCGACGAAACGCATCCGCAAGATTTCGACCTCATCGAGGGTAACGCCTGTGCCATCTCGCTCGCAAAGATCGGCAACACGCCGTGGGCACAGTGCTTCGCCACGTTTGTCCCCGACGAGATTCCCACCGCCCACGCCGCGCGCTTCCAGGCGCAGATCATGGCGCATATGAGCGGCCAGGCAATGCTCAACCACGACCGTATGGTCAACGTGCGCAGCGCCGCAGACATTCGCCCCGCGCTCAAGGACGGCAAGGTCGCTTGCATCCACACCATCGAAAACGCCACGTTCTTTGCCGAGGACCCCGCGCTGATCGAAGTGCTCAAGAGCTTGGGCGTGCTTATGTCGTCACTCAGCTGGAATGCGCAGGGGCCGCTCGCGAGCGGCCACGACACCCACGCCGGCCTCACCGCCGCCGGCATCGAGGCACTTACGCAGATGGAGCACGCCGGCATGGTGCTTGACGTCTCCCACCTCAACGATGAGTGCTTTGACGAGGTTGTCGCCCACGCCACGCGCCCCTTCGTCGCCAGTCACTCCAACTCCCGTGCGGTTTGCGGCGTCAAGCGCAACCTCACCGACGACCAGTTCCGCACCATTCGCGACATGGGTGGCATCGTCGGTCTCAACTACTGCAGCGAGTTCCTTTCCAACGACGCAACCGACAAGACCGCCGCAGACGTCACCTTCGACCAGCTAGCGGCACATATCGAGCACTGGCTCGACCTGGACGGCGAGGACGTCATCGCGCTCGGCGGCGACTGGGACGGCGCCACTGTGCCCGCTTTCCTCTCCGATGCCAGCATGATGCCCGAGTTCCAGAACATGCTCTCCAAGCACTTTGGCAAGACCGTGATGCAAAAGCTCTGCAGTGACAACGCGCTTGCCTTCTTCGAGCGTTATTAATTTCACATCCCTTGAGCGGGCCGGCATGCCGAACGGTCGACATGCCGGCCCGTCCCCAATCCAAAGGACCGCTTTTGACGCAGCAGTTTACGATTTCCGTATCCCGACCGGATGGGACGCCCATCCCCGTCGTCGTTACCAAAAAGCGCGTCAAGAACTTCAACCTACGCGTCACATCGAGCGGTGAGGTCCACGCCAGCGCACCGCTCGGCGCCAGCCGCGAGCGTATCGAAGCGTTTGTGAAGCGTAACAGCGCCTGGATTATCAGCCGACTTGCCCAGCGCGAGCAACGTCAGGCGACGGCACGAGAGCCGCTCAGCCCCTCGTCCATCATTGCGCTTTGGGGCAAGCCCATCACGGTACAGGATGCACTCGATCACAACTTTGCATCGCCCGCACCGCGACCCAAACAGGCCACCTTCGCAAGTTTTATGGGTACCGATGAGTCAAGTGGGCGCGCGCAGGCAAAGCGGCGCACGGCCCTCGACGGCCTAACGTCCGATGAGCTCCAAGCCCGCATCGACCAGCTCTATGCAACCGAGGTCACCACGGCGCTGCACAATATGGTGCACGCATACGAAATCGCAATGGGTGTCGCCGTTTCCCGCGTTTCCGCACGCAGCATGAAAACGCGTTGGGGCTCATGCACGCCCAAATCTGGCGCCATTCGCATCGCGCGCGAGCTCGCCGCCTACCCTGTCGAATGCCTCGACATGGTTGTCGCCCACGAGCTCGTCCACTTGCTCGAGCCAAGCCACAATCAGCGGTTTCACGCCCTGCTCGACACATACTGCCCCAACAATAGAGCGCTGTCCCAGCGACTCAAGCAGCCACCCATAGAGACGTATTAGAACCGGTTAGCGCACGCGCTCGATCTCGACACCGCAGCTTGCCAGGGGAAGACCGACGGGCGCCCACGGCTTATCGAGCTTAACACGCACGCCAAGCAGCAGGGGATAACGACGTAGCAGCATCTGGGCCACACCCTCGGCTGCAGCCTCAATGAGCTTAAACGTATGCTCGCGCAGATAGCCATCGACATCGTGGCACACCGAGCCGTAGTCAATCGAGGCGTCCAGGTTATCGTGCTCCCCCGCTGCACGCAGGTCGGCATAGAGCACCAAGGACACGATGAACTTCTGGCCCAGCGCGTTCTCTTCGGGATACACGCCGTGGTTAGCAAAAACCTCAAGACCTTCAACGGTGATACGGTCGGCATGGCGCAGATCGTCATAGCTCACGTGGGGTACCGCCGTTGCGGTGGATATTTCGCCCCTTCCACGGCGGGCGAGCTCGGCGCCTTCAGTCTTGGTTGCATTCTCGGGCAGCTTCTTGTTGCTCATCGCGATCGTCTCCTTCGTTTAGAACCCCGACCGCGCAAACTAACTACACGCGAATCGACAGGTTCTTTTTATCATCGCTCCAGTTACAAGCATTGCGCGCGGGGCATGCAAAGCAGGCGCGCGACGCTTTGTCGGCCGCATAGAGCAGACGCTCAAGCGGTTGGCTGTTCACGCGCAGCTTTCGATGGCCCAGAATGGCCGTCTTAATGGCTGCGGCATCGGCCGGCTCAAACGCCACGTCATCGGGCATGCCGCCGAGAATCGCATCAGCGACGCGTTCGCTTGCAACATCATGGGATATACCCGATTCATACTGTTCATCTTTGCCGATATCGTGAAGAAGTGCCGTGGCGTAGATGACCTCGCGGTCAAATTCGAGCTGTTCCTCGAGATTCTTGATCCACATAATGCGAGCGACATCGAGCAGATGGTCAATACCGTGGCGGCAGAAGATGCGCCCCGATTCCAACTGTGCAATGTTGCCCAGGTGCCGCCGGAACAGCCCGTTGGCACAAATGTAATCAATGCGAGGCATGGCACCAAAGGGAGTCAGGCCCGAAGCCATAAAGCCGCGACGCGGCGTCCCCTCATCGGTCTTCGATGTAAAGTCGTTAACGACCCTCATGCTAACGGCCCAGCATCCTAAAGAACCGCTCCTCGAGCGCGGGATCGGTCTCAAAGACGCCGCGGCGAGCGAGCGTCACGGTCTTGGTGCCGGGCTTTTGCACGCCGCGCATGGTCATGCACATATGCTCAGCCTCCATGAGCACAATCGCTCCCTGGGGAGCGAGATAATCCATGAGGGCGTCGGTAACCTGTGCACACAGCTGCTCCTGCAGCTGCAGACGACGGGCATAGACTTCAACCGTGCGAGCGAGCTTAGACAGACCCGCCACGCGACCGTTAGGGATATAGCCGATCGCAGCCTTGCCATAAAACGGCAGCAAATGATGCTCGCACAGCGAGTAAAACGTGATGTCGCGCTCGATAACCAAGTCGTTCGAAGCGACGGCAAAGGTTTTGGACAGGTGCTCCTCGGCACTCTGGTCCATACCGCCGGCAATCTCGCCATACATACGGGCGACGCGCGCCGGGGTCTCCAGCAGGCCCTCACGAGTTGGATCCTCGCCTATGCCCTCAAGCAACAGCTTAATGGCGGCCTCGACTTTTTCCTGATCGACCATCTGGGCCTCACTTTTCCGATTTCACGTTCGCGCTATGGTACCACGCCCTTTGGCATCGGCCACAAGCTACATAGTATGGGTCGAATAGACTGGATCGTCCCGCCAAAGCTCCACAGCGTCGCAAAGCGCAACGCCCTCGCGCTCAGCACGGTCGCGCGTGGCGTTCATATCAATCACGCGCTGGTTACTCGAGCCCCTAAAGCGCAATGAGATATCGTACAGATCCTGAACAAACGGGCCATCCACCAACATATCGAGGCAGGCAAGGATACGGTCCGTCGCCTCGGTATGGTGACGACCACCCGGCATAAGCTCCTCGAGCACGTCGCCGGTAAAACACCAAATGGTTTTTCCTGACCCAGCAGGATACGCGGCACGAACACGCTCGACAAACTCAACGAGCCCCGCCTGATTCTCGGGCTCCATAGGCTCGCCGCCCAGAATCGTCAGGCCGTCAATAAAGGGATGATCGAGGCTCTCGATAATCTTGTCCTCGACGGTGCGATCAAAGGACTCGCCCGCAGCAAAGTCCCACGCAACAGAGTTAAAGCAATTCTTGCACCCACGACGGCACCCACTCACAAACAGAGAAGTACGAACGCCTTCCCCATCAGCAATGTCGAAATACTTAATGTTCGCGTAGTTCATAGGTAACCTTTCTGGGGGTCTGGAGTATATCATCCCGTCCTCAAACAGCTTCGCTCGCTGCGCTCGCTGCAGAACTGCGGGCGGGACGATATACTCCAGACCCCTCGCGAGCGATACTCGGTGAACAAAGCGAACATCGAGTATAGGGTTCGAGGTCTAATAAATACTGAGTTGCAGCTCAACCGACTTCGCAAGCAAAGCGCTGTTGCAAGTCAACTCAATTCCACTAAGAACTTCGAGGAGTGAGCAGGCTGCGCGCTGCATCTCAGCTACGTCAACTTGGCCGCCCCGTAGCGAGCCCCCGGACCTTTGCTCGATATGAGTTCCGCACGAACAGGAGGCGCCAGTGGCGCCTCCGTCGTGAGCCAGGACTGTCCGAAATAGCGAGTAAAGGTCCGGGGCCTCGCTACGGGGCGGCCTGGGATGGTTATTAGAGATGCAGCACGCGGTCGCGGATCTCCTCGGTTCGACCCTGGTTCCAGAACTGGGTACCGATGTAGCCGCACGTACGACGGGCGACGTTCATCTTCTCCTGATCGCGGTTGCCGCAGTTGGGGCACTCCCACACCAGCTTGCCGTCATCCTCGACAATCTTGATCTCGCCGTCGTAACCGCACACCTGGCAATAATCGCTCTTGGTGTTGAGCTCGGCGTACATGATGTTGTCGTAGATGTACTGCATCACGCGGATGACAGCCTTGAGGTTGTCCTGCATGTTGGGAACCTCGACGTAGGAGATGGCACCGCCCGGCGAAAGCTGCTGGAACATGCCCTCGAACTTAAGCTTGTCGAAGGCATCGATCTCCTCGGACACATGGACGTGATAGCTGTTGGTGATGTAGCCCTTGTCCGTCACGCCTGGGATAATGCCAAAACGACGCTGCAGGCACTTGGCGAACTTGTAGGTCGTCGACTCAAGCGGGGTACCGTACAGCGAGAAGTCAATATCGCTTTCGGCCTTCCACTCCGCGCACTTGTCGTTCATGCGCTGCATGACGGCCATGGCAAAGGGCGTGCCCTCCTTCTCGGTGTGGCTGTGGCCCGTCATGTACTTGACGCACTCATACAGGCCGGCATAACCCAGACTAATGGTGGAGTAACCGCCCACGAGCAGCTTGTCGATCGTCTCGCCCTTCTTCAGGCGGGCGAGGGCACCGTACTGCCAAAGAATCGGTGCGGCATCCGAAAGCGTACCCATCAGACGCTCATGACGGCACAGTAGGGCGCGGTGGCATAGCTCAAGGCGCTCGTCGAAGATCTTCCAGAACTTGTCCATGTCCTGATGCGAGCTCAGCGCGACATCGGGCAGGTTGATGGTCACAACGCCCTGGTTAAAGCGACCGTAGTACTTGGGCTTGTTCGGGTCATAGTTCAGCGCGTTGGCCACGTTGTTAAATCCGTTACCGGAGCGGTCAGGCGTCAGGAAGCTGCGGCAGCCCATGCAGGTATAGCAGTCGCCGTTGCCCGCGGTCTCACCCTTCGACAGCTTGAGCTCGCGCATCTTCTTCTCGGAGATGTAGTCGGGCACCATGCGCTTGGCGGTGCACTTAGCGGCCAGCTGGGTCAGGTAGAAGTACGGGGAATTCTCGTGAACGTTATCGTCCTCGAGTACATAGATGAGCTTGGGGAATGCCGGGGTAATCCACACGCCGGCCTCGTTCTTAACGCCCTCGTAGCGCTGGCGAAGCGTCTCCTCCACGATCATGGCAAGGTCGTGCTTCTCCTGAGGCGTACGGGCCTCGTTAAGATACATGAAGACCGTCACGAACGGCGCCTGGCCGTTCGTGGTCATAAGCGTCACGACCTGATACTGAATCGTCTGGACGCCGCGACGAATCTCGTCACGCAGGCGGTCCTCAACAACCTCGCGGACCTTTTCGGGAGATGCGGAAACGCCGAGCTCCTCGAGCTCGCGGGCGACCTCGCCGCGAATCTTTTGACGGCTCACCTCGACGAACGGGGCAAGATGGGTCAGCGAAATCGACTGGCCACCGTACTGGGAGGAAGCAACCTGAGCGATGATCTGCGTCGCGATGTTGCAGGCGGTCGAGAAGCTGTGCGGCTTCTCAATCAGCGTACCCGAGATAACAGTGCCGTTCTGGAGCATGTCCTCCAGGTTCACCAGATCGCAGTTGTGCATGTGCTGGGCAAAGTAATCCGAATCGTGGAAATGAATCAGGCCCTCATTATGGGCATCCACGATCTCTTGGGGCAGCAGCACACGCTGAGTCAGGTCCTTGGAGATCTCGCCGGCCATGTAGTCACGCTGAACGGAATTGACGGTCGGGTTCTTGTTGGAGTTCTCCTGCTTGACCTCTTCGTTGTTGCACTCGATCAGCGACAGAATCTTGTCGTCGGTCGTGTTCTTCTGGCGCTTCAGGCTCTGAACATAGCGATAGATGATGTAGTGGCGGGCAACCTCGTAGCAGTCGAGACGCATGATCTCGTCCTCGACCAGATCCTGAATCTCCTCGACCGACACGGTGTGGCCCGCGTTCTCGCATGCCTCGGCGACGTTTTGTGCCGCGTAAACCACCTGGCGGTCGGTAAGACGAGAGCTCTCCTCGACCTCCAAGTTTGCGGCGCGGATGGCATTGACGATCTTATCGATGTCAAAGACAACCTCGGTGCCGCTGCGCTTGATGATCTTCATCCTCTTGCCTCTTTCGCGTCGTAGTCTCATTGCGCTTCAGAGCCAAACGATGCCCGGCAGGGCGTGCCCCTGTCTTGCGGCGCCGTCGCGCAATCTGTGTTCTCGATAACCATAGGCCCTCATGCGGACAATCCTCGCAGCCAATCAAGGGGCTCAAAGATCTATCCAAATGGGGCGAATAAGGTTCTCGTTCTCTGTCCGACATCTATCATACGACAAAGAGGCATCTATATCCTGTATTCTTTTTTTAGGTCAAACACAACATATAGTGTTTCAGCAGGTCAAAGCAATTGGTCATTTTGCAGACGCATTAAAAATGAGGGGTTCTCGGCAAGTCGGTAAAACGTTACCAACACGGCTACCTGCATGGCAGTTATAAAACCCCCTTAGCCAAGCCGCTGACAAATCCTACCAAAACCAAGCCGCTCACGCCAAAAGAATCCAAAAGATTATGCTTGACCAACATGTTGCGGTCACGATCGGCCAGGACGTATGCAATCTGCCGGCACCTCTACGGGATGCGAAGGCCATCGCGTACGGACCTTGGATCAATATTTGGTGGCTTATTTGGCGGCGTGCTTGGTAGCAAAACAAAACAGCCCAGAGGACATAGCCTCTGAGCTGCGAACATTTGGTGGGCGT
>CABQLI010000015.1 GCA_902464965.1 uncultured Collinsella sp. | reverse complement strand
TCGGGAATACCCGAGCTCTCGCTGCCAAAGACCAAGTAGTCGCCGTCGCGGTAGGTGCTTTGCGCATAGGTCCGGCGCGCCTTTTTGGTCAGCAGATGCAGGCGACCATCGGCGGGGGAGAGGCCGTTGCGCGCAAGGAAATCCTCCCAGCCGGCATAGGTCGTCACGTCCAAGTTTTGCCAGTAGCCCAGACCGGCGCGACGCACCGTCTTGTCGTCGAGCGAAAAGCCCAGCGGCTCCACCAGATGCAGATGGGCGCCGGTGACCACGCAGGTACGGCCGATATTGCCCGTATTGGCCGGAATCTCGGGCGCATACAGCACGATATTGAACATGAATCTCCTTGGCTTAGAACGAAAAACCACCACGAAGTTCACCTTCGTGGTGGTTTGGCGGTTACGTAGGCGGAAAAATGGCCGCTTGGATAAACCTAGGCGCGGTGCCAGTCGGTCAGGCAGGCATCGAGGGAGGCGATGAGCGCATCCTTGTCCATGTGACGGCCGATGATGCACAGGCTCGTCATGCGGTCGCCCGTCTCGTCGTCCCAAATCTGCATAATCTCGGGGTTCTCGTCGATGATCTTCTGCTTCTCGCCCTCGGGCGCAGAGTCGACAAACAGGCCGTTTTCCATCAGGCGCATCTGGTGGCCGGCCTGCTCGAACATGTAGCACATGTCTGGATTGCCAGTCTGCCACAGCGGGCCCTTGACGCGGATGACCTCGTCGGGCCACTCCTGCTCAACAAAATTGGTGAACTTTTGCAGGTCAAACGGCTTGCGGCGCGAGTACACAAAGGTCTCGATGTCGTACTCGAGCACCTCGGGGTCGTCGTGCTCCTCGGGATGCTCCATGGCCTCGATCCAGGCGGCGGAGTTGTAGGCGCGCATAAAGTCGAAGCGGTCGGTGTCGAGCAGCTCCTCCATAGGAACCTCGCCGTTTTGAGCCTCGACAATCACGGCGTCCTTCTGCAGGCTGCGCACGATAGCCTTGAGCTCGGCGATCTGCTCGGGGCTCACGGTATCGGTCTTGTTGAGGATCAGCGTAGAGCAGAACTCGATCTGCTGGATGAGTAGGCTCTCGATGTCGTCCTCGTCGATATCCTCGGCCAGCAGGTCGCGGCCGCCGTTGAACTCGTCGTACATGCGGGCGCAGTCGACCACGGCCACGATGTTGTCGAGCGCGAGCTTGGGCTCGCCGCCCACCTTGGCCTCGTCGCAGAAGCTCGAGATGGTGTAGGCGATGGGGATAGGCTCGCAAATGCCCGAGGCCTCGATGATGATGTAATCGAAGTCGCCCGAATCGGCGATGCCCTGCAGCTGGTTGGCAAGGTCGTCCGAAAGCGTGCAGCAGATGCAGCCGTTGGTGAGCGGGATGAGGTCGTCGGTCTCGGAAAGGCCGCCGTCGGCGATAAGGCTGGCGTCGACGTTGATCTCGCCGATATCGTTGACGATCACGGCGGCGCGGATGCCGCCGTCGTTAGCGAGGATGTGGTTGAGCAGCGTGGTCTTGCCGGCACCGAGGTATCCGGTAAGCATGATGATCTTCACGGGTTTGTTGGGCATGTGCCCTCCTTTGTTAGACTTGGCTTACAGTTGAATCTTATGCCAAACGCCTGCTCTTATACCCACGCGCCGGCAAATAACACAGGCTACTCCCAGGCTCCCCACACGTCGGGGCAATAGCCGACGGTGGCCTTTTTGCCGTTACGCACGATGGGCTCGGCCAAGACCTGCTGGTTCTCGAGCAGCTTGTCGAAGCGCTGACTGGGGGTGAGGTGCTGAATGAGCGCGAGCGTCTCCTCGTCCTTGGCTTTGGGGTTGAGCAGCTTGTCGATGCCACCGACCGCCTGCATCACGCTCGTGAGCTCGCCTTTGCTCATCTCCTTTTCCTTAAGGTCGATAAACTGCACCTTAATGCGGCGCTCCTTAAAATAACGCTGGGCCTTCTTGGTATCGAAGGACTTTTTGGTGCCAAAAATCTGGATATTCATGCTCCGCCGTTCTACCTGATGAAGTTGGTCGTTGCGCGATCTGCCTCGGGTGCGTTGATACCGGCGGCCCGTCCTGCCTCGATGCAACGCAGGAGCCAGGCCATGTTTTTGCCGATGTTTCGCATGGTGGCAAGGCCCTCGGCATCCCCATCGGCGTCGCCGGGCACGCGGCCAAATACGTTGTTCCAGTAGGTGGAGGCAACTACGGGCATTTGCTTAATGGTGAAGTACTTGTTGAGCACATCGAAGGTGGTCGACGTGCCGCCGCGGCGGGCGACGGCGACTGCGGCGCCGGGTTTGTGCTCAAAGGCATGCCCGCCCGCATAGAAGGCGCGATCGAGGGCCGAAAGGATGCGGCCGCTGGGGTGCGCATAGTAGACAGGTGAGCCAAAGACAAAGCCATCTGCCTGCTCGGCGGCAGCGATGAGCTCGTTCACCACGTCGTCGTCAAAGGTACAGCGACCGCCAAGTTTGCCGCACTGACCGCAGCCGATGCAGTCGCGAATGGGCTTGGCGCCCAGCTGAAACACCTCGGTATCAATGCCTTCGGCATTGAGCTGCTCGGCGACCTCGGCGAGTGCGCGGGCGGTGTTGCCGTTTGCCTTGGGACTGCCATTGACCAAAAGAACCTTCATCACAAACTCCCTCTGCTGTCGGTGACTTCTGCGGAGGATTATCGCACGAGAGGGCAGATGGCGTGGGGTGCGATGTGAAACGGCTTGTGTTTCACATCGCACCCCACAACGCTAGTCCAGTTTGGTGCCCGGTACTTGCGGTGCCTCTATAAGCCGCGCTTTGAGCTCGTTCAAAATGGAAACGGGCTGTCGATCGACAGCGTCCAGATGAAGTGTCGCCACACGAATGGGTGGCTGATATTCAAGCGAGCCGATGAGCACGGGAGAACCCAGAAACCGCTCGATTTCTTCTGCGATCGCGTCGGTCTCTTCGGGATCAAAGTCGTCGAAAAGCGCCGCGAACGTCGGCCCCGTCGAGCGGAACAGGCGACCCTTGCCGCGCGAGCATTCCATGAGGCAGGCGGCGCTTTCTGCCAAAACGCGGTCGCCCGCATCAAAGCCAAAGCGGGCATTGACCTGAGCGATATCGTCGATTTTGATGGCGATCAAACCAGCCTTGCGCGCCACGCGACGCATTTCGCCAATGGCATTGACCAGGGCGTGAATATCGCCCAAGCCGGTCACGGAATCGGTCGTATCTGCCAAGCTTCGGTTGATGATAATGCCCACATACATGCCGGGCTCGGTATCGGTGCCGTCCAAGCGGTAGCCCGTGCAGTCGCAAAGCACGTATTTTCCGGTGGCATCCATTACGCGATACTGCATGTAGTGGAAGTGCCACGTGCCGTTTATCACCATGTCGAGCTCGGCACGTACGTTGTCGCGGTCCTCGGGATGAACGCGGGCGAGCCACATGTCGAGTGAGTTAAAAGGGTGCTGGGAGGGCAGGTCAAAATCGCGCACGGCGTTAACCGACCATTGCGATTCTCCCGTATCGAGATTGAGGATAAACGGATAGCGCGTCTCGGAGCTCATGGAGATCGCTTGGAACACCCGGTCGTTGCAGGGAAGCTGATCGACGATTGGGCGTTGCGGCGCGTCATCGTCTTTCGGTTGCTGCACACGATGCATAAGCTTATAGCGATACATCTTGCGATCGGCATCCATCGTCATCTGGCGACGCGTGTCGCCAGCAAGTGGATCGATGCGCGAGCAGCCAAAGCTAAAGCTGCCGATCATGGGCGCCTTGCCACCTGAGCTCGCCTCGATCAGCCTGGTACGTACCTGCTCCAAGCGCTGCTCGAGTTCAATCTCGTTTGCGGAGGGCGAGATGAGCACAAACTCGTCTCCACCGATACGGAACAGCATCTCATCGTGCTCCATGGTTTCGGAGAGCGTGCGGCAAATGCTCAGAATATAGCGATTGCCTTCGGCGTGGCCAAACCTATCGTTGCAATGCTTGAGATGGTCGATGTCAATATAGGCGCAGGTGAAGGGGTCGCCTTTGCGCCAGAGTTGCTCGACGTGACGGTCGAATCCGTTGCGGTTGCCCAAGTTGGTGAGCGGATCGATATAGGCGTTGCGCTCAAGCAGCTGGCGCTCTTGTTGCAGGATGGCATGCGTCTTTTGCAGTTGCTCACCAACGGCGCGTAGCTCAGCAGGCAGCGCGGCAACATCGAGTTCAGCGGTCGAGACGCCGTTCGCAAGTCGCTGAAGATAGGCAATAATCGATTGCTCGCCCAGGCGATATGACTCGTTCATGATGGATAACCTCCTTGGGCGGAACAACGGTTTGTATCATATCCCCAATTCGGTTTGAATTGGGGATATAAGTTAGCTAATGGAGACAAATGCCCCCTTCGACGGTGGCGTTTTGCGCGTGAGCGTATCAGTTGTTATTGCCGCCATCGAGCAATGCCTCAAAATCCTTCACCGGCATGGGGCGGTAGTAGAGGAAGCCCTGAGCGTAGCGGGCGCCCATTTGTCGTAGCATGTTCGCCTGCTCATTTGTCTCGACGCCTTCGACCACGACGGGCAGATGGAGCGACTGCGCCATTTCGAGCATCGATGAAATGATTTGCGTGCTGCGGCCTTGATCGCGGTCGGTGGGCACAAAGGTGCGGTCGAGCTTGATGACGTCGACGTTGACGTTCTTGAGCATCGCGAGCGTGGACTGACCGGTGCCAAAATCGTCCATATAGGTCGAGAAGCCGCGGGTGTGCAGATCTGCGGTCAGTTTATCCACGGCCTCGGATTCTCCCGTATAAGCCGTCTCGGTGATCTCGATACGCATGAGCTCGGGCGGTAGGTTGTATTGGGCGGCGAGCGCCCCCATATGTTCGGCAACGTCGCAGGCAAGGATATCCACGCGCGACACATTAAGCGAGACCGGAACCACGCGAAGACGGCGATCGAGGCGCTCGCGAAGCCATATGGCGACACCCTGCCAAATGTACTTGTCGAGCGTCACTACAAAGCCGCTTTCCTCGAGTGCGGGGATAAACGTTGCGGGCGAAATGAGAGAGCCGTCCTTGTCAATCCAGCGGGTGAGTGCTTCGGCGCCAATAATCTCGCCGGTTTCCATATCGACCTGGGGCTGAAGATAGTACGTGATGCGACCATTTGACAGCGCGTACTGGAATTCGGTCAGCGTGCGGTGGAACGCAACTTCGCGCTCGTACTCCGCGGGGCGGAAAATAGCAATGCGCTCCTTAAAGTCGTTTTTTGCGCGTCGATTGGTAAACATGGCCTTTGCCTGCGCATCGATGGTGATTTCCTCATTGGAGCCGATGGGGTAAACGCCCATGGACGGCCAGAAACCTACGCCGTCATCATGTCTGGCTACTGCCTCACGAACGCGGTTGTAGATTTGATGGACGGTGATGTACTTAAAGGGGATGAGTACACAAAAGTCATCTTGGCCCCAGTACCCTGCGACGCCCATATCGGCATTCTCGATGTCCTTGAGGACCGTGCCCACATCGGCGAGTACGCGGTCGCCCTCGGCTTGGCCGTGCCATTCATTAAACAGGCGCATGTGGCCCATGTCGACCGTGGCGATGCACCAGGTGCCGTTGCGCCTTGCCTCGAGAAATGCGTTGGCGCGCCGCATAAACTCGCTGGGTCGATAGAGGCCCGTGAGCGAGTCGATACGTTCGGCTATGGCGCTTTTGCGCTCCGCCTCGGGTATGGGGAGGCTGTCGTTGGGAACAAGCCCGCCGGCCGTGCGAAGGCGACGGTCGAGTTCGCCTAAAACGGCGGTCGCTTGATGGGTTAAGTGCTCGTAAAAGGCCGGGACGACAAGGCAGACGGGAGTAATGGTGTCGCCTGCGATTCGAACAGGAGCGAAAACGGCCTCTTTAAGGTGGCGGGTCAGTTGCTCGAATGCCTTGTGGTCTAGGTCGTTGCTGAGCACGACGAACTGGACGCTTCGTGAACGGTAGACCCGGCTCCTGCCGCGGGTGATCGACAGCATGCGGCCTGCGTATTCGGCAAGCATGTTGTCGACAGCCTCGGCCCCGTAGAGCTCGTTGAGCTTTGTCGTGCCACGAACGCGCACCGCTATAAGCCCTGTCTCGCAACGATCGCGGCGGCAGGCGTCGATGGCGTTGGCCAGCATGCGCTGCGTTCCGAGGCCTGTGGCGGCGTCGACGGTTTCGGCAAGTGAGTGGTTGACGAGCTCGCCGACATAGAGCGAGGGGACATTTCCGTCGCCGTCGATACGAAACCCGCGAGCACGGCAAAGGACGTAGTCGCCGACGGCGTTGCGCACACGATACTGCATGACGCGACGGTGCTTGGTGCCGTTGTAGACTTGGTCGATGTCGTTGATGCAGGCCTCAAGGTCGTCGGGATGGACGCGCGTTTTCCAGTAATCGCGACAGTTGTCTATGTGCTCCGAGGGAAGACCAAGATCGCGCAAGGCGCCTTGTGACCAAAGGGTGCGATGTTTGTCCAAGTTCTCGATAAAGAAATAACGGCCCTCGTTGAGCATCGAAAAGGCGTCAAAAATACGATCGCTTATTTCGAAGTCGTCGGCGTGGACTTGCGTGATATTGCGTCGATCGAGGTGCATGGCATGACGTAGCTTGTAGTCGTACATGCGATGGTCGGCATCGAGCGTCATGCGATTGGAAGCTTCGCCCAGGGCGGGGTCGGCATGTGACACTCCGTAGCTAAACGAGCGGGGCATCTCGGAATCGTTGTTTTTGAGCAGAACCGTTCGGCAGTGTTTCAGACGTTCGGCGAGGTCGTCCTCGGTTGCAATCGTAGATAGGATGGCAAACTCGTCGCCGCCTATGCGAAACGCCGCTTCGCCCACCTTCATATACAGCTTAAGATAGAGACTTACCTGCAAGATATAGCGGTTGCCCTCGTCATGCCCAAAGACGTCGTTGCAGTGCTTGAGATTGTCGATATCGATGAACGCCATGGTAACGGGGGCGTCCTGCTCCCAGAGCTCCTCGAGGGAACGGGCAAAGCCGCCACGGTTGCCAAGCCCGGTAAGCTGGTCGGTAAAGGCCGTCCTGATCAGATCCTCCTGACGCTCGAGAAGGTCACGGACGGTCTTTTCGAGCGTTTCGGTGTAATTGCTGACAGTTTCCATGTTCTAAGCGACTTTCTGAGGTCGGGGCGGATTGCGTCGGGCGAGCTCGTTGTGTACACGCGTCGTTGCTCGGCGTTTTGCGTGTATCCAGGCCCCCGCCTTGCTGCGTTGTTGAGTTAATTTGCCGGCTAATGTTCGCTGTTGATAACAGCTGAGTAGTGTAAACAACGGTGCACAATTATATATGGGTGCACATGCTGTGGGCGGCTATTATTCGACAAGTGGCAGCGCGACGATGCGATGTTCGATAAAAATGCGACTGGGACGATATATGTTGACGGGTATACTTGTCCCGTTTTAAAACGCAGGAACGGAGATGGTCGCATGGCACAGTCAAATACGACGCGCACGGTGGGGCTGGCGCTCGAGGGAGGCGGCTACCGCGGTATGTATACAGCGGGCGTGCTCGATGTATGGATGGAGCACGGTTTGACCTGCGACCATATGGTGGGCGTCTCGGCGGGCGCGGCGTTTGGCTACAACTTTAAATCGCGCCAGATCGGCCGCGCCATTCGCTATAACAAGGCCTATTGCGCCGACAAGCGCTATGCGAGCGTGACCAGCTGGCTGCGAACCGGCGATATGTACAATGCCGACTTTGCTTATCACGAGGTGCCTATCGAGCGCGATCCCATCGACTTGGAGGCGTATCGCACCTGTCCCATGCGATTTACGTGCGTGTGTACCGATATCGAGACGGGCAAGGCCGTCTATCACGATCTGCCGTATGGCGACGAGCGCGATATCGAGTGGATTCGGGCGTCGTCGGCAATTCCCGTGGCGACGCGTCCCGTTGCTATTGACGGGCATAAGTATCTGGATGGTGGCGTGGCTGATTCTATTCCCAGCGCGTGGCTGTTTGCGCAGGGGTATGACCGCAATATCGTGGTACTCACGCAGCCGGCGGGCTTTGTGAAGCAGCCCAACAGCGTGATGCCCATGCTGCGGCGCGTGTTCCGTCACTATCCGGAGTTTGTCGCAGCGCTTGAGCATCGGCATGAGGTTTACAATGCCACGCTCGATGACCTGGCGCGTCGCGAGGCTGCCGGCGATATCTTTGTGGTGCGGCCGAGCGAATCGGTGAAGGTGCCGTCGCTGTGTCGCGAGCCCGATGAACTTGAGCGCATCTACCAGATTGGTCGCCGCGATGCGGAGGCGACCTTGCCGGCACTGGAGGCATATCTGGCAGGGTAGAGGCTGCTGCCTCCATCTCGGCGGAAAGCGCATCCCGGAATGGAGACCCAAACTGGGATGCGCTTTCCATTGCTGAAGATATGGGGCTGCGAATCAGCTGCTCGGCCTAGACTTACGCCTGCTGCCAGGTGTCGACGAGCTCCTTGGCGGCGGCGTAGGGGTCATCAGCGCTGCAGACGGCGCTCACCACAAAGAAGCCATCGACGCCGGTGGCCTTGAGCTGTGGCAGGTCGGCCGTCTTGACGCCGCCGCCCACCACGATGGGCACGGGGCTTGCCGCGTGGAGGGCGGCCAGGTCCTCAAAGCTCTTGGTGATGATAGAGCCATCGGCCGCGCGTCCGCAGTCGCGCTTGGTCTCGGTCTCGTGGAGTGGGCCGATGCCCAGGTAGTCGACTAGGCTCATGTCGGCGGTCTTGACGTACTCGAGCATCTCCTCGCAACGGGCGGAAAGGCCCACGATGGCATCGGGGCCCAGAAGCTTGCGACAGACCTCCACGGGAATGTCGCTTTGGCCCACGTGTACGCCGTCGACAGCAATACCCTGCTCGCGCGCGGCGAGTACGCAGTCCAGGCGGTCGTCAATCAGCAAAGCGACCTGACCGGTCTTGCCGGCCTGTGCGATTGCCTGCGCGGCGTCGCCGGTTAGCGCAATGATCTCGCGGGCGCTTGCCACCTTGGAGCGCACTTGGATGCAGGTAAAGCCGGCGTCGAGCGCCTGGGCCACCACATCGCCCACGGGGCGCCCGAGCGTGTTTTCGGGGCCGAGTACCAGATAGGCCGAGATATCAAGGTTGTCGCGGATGCTCATCGTGCTTCCTCCTGCTTTTTGATCTGCGCTTCCATGCGCTCGAGCTTGCCGGTCATGGTGTCGGTAAATCCGGGCCGAATATCGGCTTTGAGCACGACTTCGGTGCGGATGCCCTTGCTCGCCAACACAAAGGTTGCGTCGCGCACGACCTGCATGACCTCGTCCCAGTCGCCCTCGATCTCGGTGAACATCGAGGTGGTGCGGTTGGGAAGGCCGCTCTCGCGAATGACGCGCACGACCTCGGCGACCTCGGCGGATAGCTCATCGCCGGTGCCGCATGGGGCGATGGCCACAGCGACGAGCGTGTTCATGCCGGCATTGGTTGCGGGCTCGGACATGGCTTATGCCTCCTCGAGCTCGAGTCGGTTATCGGCGATGTCCTGGGCGCTCGCGCGGTAGAGCTCGTCGATAAAGGCGACCTTAAAGCTTGCCGGGGCATCGGCGACGGCGGCAGCACGCGTGCCAGCGACGTTGTAGACGGCGGTGCCGCAGACGGCTGCCGTAAACGGATCGGCGGCGCAGGCATACACAGCCAGCACGCCGCCCTGCGAGCAGCCGCAGCCGGTGATCTTGGACATGAGCGGGCTGCCGCCGTGGGACTTGGCCACGGTCGTGCCGTCGGTAATTAGGTCGACTTCGCCCGAGACCACAACGGCGCCGCCGGTGTAGCGGGCGAGCGCCACGGCGGCATCGCGGGCGGCGTCTACCGTGTCGGTGGTATCGACACCGCGCACGCGGCTCAGATCGGCTGCCTCGCCCTCAAGACCCCACAGGCCGGCGAGCGCGATGATCTCGGAGGCGTTGCCGCGCACGATGGCGGGCTTATACTGCTTGAGCTCGTTTACCAACTGGGTGCGCAGGCTACCGATGCCCAGGCCCACCGGATCGAGCACCCAGGGCTTGCCGGCGTCGTGTGCCGCCTTCGCCGCGCGGGGAATCGTCTGCTCGTAGATGGGGAAGAGCGTGCCCATGTTGAGATAGATGGCGCCGCCGCCGGCAACGAGCGCCTCGCCCTCGTCGGGCAGATAGACCATGGCGGCCGATCCGCCCACGGCGAGCTGCGCGTTGGCGACAAAGTCGATCGTCACCGTGTTGGTGATGGAGCCTGCCATCGGATTGGTGGCGCGAATCTCCTCCACGGCCTTGACCACATTTTGCTTAAGCTGTTCCGAATCAATCACTGCACATGCCTCCTTGGCATAGAAAAGGGGCGCTGTGCATAGACAGCGCCCCTGTAAAGGCGGCATGCTCCCTACGCCAGCATTAACTGACAGGTTCAAAGGATTGGGCCCCATGCCCTCTCAGCCTTGTGGTTTGCACCGCCGGCACTCCCGCATCGAATCTGTTGTTCCCTATACTAGCGCACCGTTACAATGGATACGGTGAAAATGACTGGGGGACTCTATGATCAAACTTGTGCTGACCGATATGGACGATACGCTGATTCCAGCCGGGCATGACGGCGCCAGCGACTACGCCATTGAGGGTATTCATGCCATGCAGGCGGCGGGTCTGCACTTTGGGCCGGTTTCGGGTCGTCAGCCGTCCGCGATGGGCTGGATGTTCAAAAACCGTTCCGAGTGTTTTTCGACCGGTGCGTTCTGTAACGGCCAGGTGATGTTTGTCGACGGCGAAGTAGTCGCCTCGCACGCAATCGACAACGATGCTCTGATGCGTTTGGCCGACTATCTGGAGCAAGAGACCAACGATACATTTCTAAAAGTCTACAGCCTGGGCGATGACTTTTGGGGTAACGATGCCTATTGCGTGACGAGCAATCCCGAGCGTGTGCGTCGCGCTATGGAGTCGGGCGGCAATGCATGGCTCAAAGGCGAAGAGGCCCCGTGTCGTCCCGTCGTCGATGGCGCGCCGGTGTTTAAGGCGAATATCTGGAGTGCCCGTTCGCGTGAGGAGCTCGCGGAGCTACGCGAGCGCGTTGCCGTTGAGGTGCCGGAACTCTCGCTTGTGTTTCCCAACAACCGAGTGCGCCTGTTCGACATCCTTCCGGATGGTTGGGACAAGGGCTGCGCTGCGCTGGAGCTGGCGCGCGCCTTGGGCCTGACGCCCGACGAGGTGGCCGTATTTGGCGATTCCGATAACGATCTGCCCATGATCGATGCCGTTCCCAACTCCGTTGCAGTCGCCAATGCCAACGAGGCCGTCACGGCTGCCGCACGCTGGCATATCGGCGCTGCGGCAGATGATGCGGTCGCCGGGGCTCTGCATCAGATTGCCGCCTGCGCCGCGACGGGGGAGATGCCGTCGTTTATGCGTCAGGAGGGTGCAGCCGACGCGAATCTCGCGAACAGCTAAGGAGACAGCCATGAAGCTCCAGCAGCTCAGATATGTCGTCAAAGTTGCCGAATGCGGAAGCATTACCGAGGCCTCGCGCCGGCTCTTTGTGTCGCAGCCTTCGATTACCGCGTCGATCCGCGACCTCGAAAACGAGATGGGCGTGCATATCTTCGAGCGCACCAACAAGGGTGTTATCGTGTCCGAGGAAGGTGAGACCTTCTTGGGCTATGCGCGCCAGGTACTCGACCAGGCCGACCTGCTCGAGGGCAAGTACAAGGGCGCATCCGAGCAGGTGCCGCACTTTAGTGTGAGCTGCCAGCATTATTCCTTTGCCGTCAACGCGTTTGTCGACGTGATCCGCGAGTTCGATGCCGCGCGTTACGACTTCACCCTGCGCGAGGAGCAGACTCACGAGATTATCGAGGATGTCGCGCATATGAAAAGCGAACTGGGCATCCTGTACTTATCCGAGCATAACCGCGAGGTCATCGAGCGCATGCTGGTGGCCAACGAGCTCGTGTTCGAAGGACTCTTCTGCGCCACGCCGCATGTCTTCGTCTGCGCCGACCATCCGCTGGCGGACCGCTCCAGCGTGACGCTCGAGGATCTGGAAGACTACCCGTTCCTGTCCTACGAGCAGGGCAGCTACAACTCGTTTTACTATTCCGAGGAGCTGACCTCGACGTTCGAGCGTCGCAAAAATATCCGCGTGCGCGACCGTGCGACGTTGTTCAATTTGGCCATGGGCCTCAACGGCTACACGGTATGCTCGGGCGTGATCAGCCACGAGCTCAACGGCCCCGGCATTATCTCGATTCCGCTCGATGTAGACGAGTACATGGAGATTGGCATTATCACGCGCAAGAACACGACACTTACGCGCTACGGGCAGGCCTATATCGACGCGATTCGTCAGCACATCTAGACTGCTGCATTCTGCACGGGTCAAATCTCTTTATGGCAGTCCAAATTGATATAGGAAGCATCTATATCAAACTGTTATAAACATATATTTTACGATGGCCATATAAGTGCTCATACTCTGTCCCAGCAAAGCAGCCAATGCAAAGGGAGATATCTATGAGCACTTCGATTCAACCGAACGCGCCGTTTCGCGCCGATATCGTCGGCAGTTTTCTTCGTCCGCAGGCCGTAAAGGACGCCCGCGCTGCCTATGCGGCAGGCACGCTTGATACCGCCGGCCTTAAGGCCGCTGAGGACGATGCCATTCGCGATTTGGTGGCCAAGCAGAAGGCCGCCGGCCTGCGGGTGATCACCGATGGCGAGTTCCGCCGCAGCTACTGGCACCTCGATTTTATGTGGGGCCTTAACGGCATTGAGCGCCGCACCTCACGCACGGGTTATATGTTCCATGACGAGGAGACGACGGCCGACACCGCCGTGGTTACTGGTCCCATTAGCGGCGAGAACCACCCGTTCGTCGAGCATTTTAAGTTCGTCAAGGCGCTTGAGGGGGAGGGCCAGGTCGCACGCCAGACCATTCCGGCGCCGATCCAGACGTTCTCTGAGGTTACGCTCGATCGCTGCGACGGCCAGCAGGAGAGCCTGCGCGCTGTCTATAAGACCGATGAGGAACTTGCCGACGCCATTGCAGCCGCTTATCGCACGGTGATCGCCGACCTGTACGCAGCAGGCTGCCGCAACATCCAGTTTGATGACTGCACCTGGGGTATCTACTGCGATACCGATTTTGTCGCCAAAACCGGCATGAGCCCGGTCGACCTGCAAAAGGTAAGCGAGCTGGGCGTGGCGCTCAACAACGCCGCCACCGAGGGCAAGCCCGACGATCTGGTTATCAACACGCACGTGTGCCGCGGCAACTACCACTCCACCTATGCCTTTGAGGGCGGCTACGATCCCATCGCGCCGTACCTGTTCGCACATGAGAATGTCGATGCGTTCTATCTGGAGTTCGACACGCCGCGCGCCGGCGGCTTTGAGCCGCTCAAGTACGTTGCTCCCGGCAAGAAGGTCGTGCTGGGCTTGGTAACCACCAAGGCGGCAGAGCTCGAGAACGAGGATGTTATCGTCGAGCGCATCAGCGAAGCCGCAAAGTATGTGCCGCTCGAGAATCTGTACCTGTCGCCCCAGTGCGGCTTTGCCAGCTGCGAGATTGGCAACAAGCTGACCGAGGACGAGCAATGGGCAAAGATCGCGCTGGTCAAGCGCGTTGCCGAGCGCGTTTGGAAGTAACGCTACCGTTTGCAGGTGACGGCGCGTGCGAAACATGGCGTATCACGTACAATGGTTCGGATCATATCGTTCGGGCAGGTTATCCGATATGCCTGATCGCCCTTCCATCATGAAAGGACTTCCATGTCCCAATCCTCGACGCCCGCCGTCACCGATGCCATCTACGATGCATCGTCGCTCGGCCGCCCGCGCATGTTTGTGTTGGGTTTGCAACACATGTTTGCGATGTTCGGAGCCACGGTGCTCGTGCCCGTGCTCACCGGCCTTTCCGTTTCGGCGACGCTTCTGTTCGCCGGCATCGGCACGCTGCTGTTTCATTTTCTATCGCGCGGTAAGGTGCCCGCGTTCCTGGGCTCGTCGTTTGCCTTTATCGCGGGTTATGCCGCCATTGCACCCAACGGCGAGGCCGAGCTTTTGCCCTACGCTTGTCTGGGCGTTGCCTGCGCCGGCCTGCTCTATCCGGTGCTGGCAGCGCTGTTCCGTGCGTTTGGTGCCAAGCGCGTCATGCGCTTCTTCCCGCCGGTGGTGACCGGTCCCATCGTCATTTCCATCGGCCTGATCTTGGCAAGCTCTGCTATCGCCAACTGCCAGACCAATTGGCTTGTTGCCGTTGTCGCTGTGGCCGTCATCGTCATCTGCAATATTTGGGGCCGCGGCATGGTCAAGATCGTGCCGATCCTGCTGGGCGTCGTGGTGAGCTATGCCGTTGCGACTGCGCTGGGCGAGGTCGATTTTTCGGGCGTTGCAGCCGCCCCCTGGGTTGGCTTGCCCGTCGTGTGGGACAACACCGTGTTTGCGCTCTTTGGACCGCAGTTCGATAGCGGTCTTGCCACGACGGCCATCATCACCATCATGCCGCTGGCCTTTGCGACCATGATTGAGCACATTGGCGATATCTCCGCCATTGGCTCTACCTGCGAACGCAATTACATTGCCGATCCCGGTCTGCACCGTACCCTGCTCGGCGATGGCCTGGCGACCATCTTGGCATCGCTCTTTGGCGCCCCCGCCAATACGACGTATGGCGAGAACACTGGCGTGCTTGCCCTGACGCGCGTGTTCGACCCGCGCGTGATTCGCATTGCCGCCTGCTGCGCCATCGTGCTTTCGTTCTGCCCCAAGTTTGCTGCCGTGATCGCCGCCATGCCGGCGTGTGTAATCGGCGGCGTGTCGCTCGTGCTCTACGGCATGATCAGCGCTGTGGGCGTTCGCAACCTTATCGAAAACCAGGTTGATTTCCAGAACAACCGCAATGTGCTGGTTGCGGCTTTGGTGCTCGTGCTTTCGCTCGGCATTGCCTACAGTACCGCCGGTGCCATCGTGCTGGAGCTGGGCGGCGTGACGATTTCGCTTTCGGGCCTTGCCGTGGGCTCGCTGGTGGGCATTGTGCTCAACGCCATCCTGCCCGGTAATGACTTTGAGTTCGATACTTCCGAGCTTGAGGAGACTACTGAATAGTAGCTGCGTTCAGCCAAATTAAAAATGGCGTCCATGCGTATGTACGCGTGGACGCCATTTTTAATGCGTCAGTATCCAGTGGATGCCGCGCGCCATGCGCGGGTCAGTTTGGGCAAAATGATTGCCGGGGTTGAGCTCCAGCGTTGTTGGGATGTCGCGCTCGATAAACAGCTTTTCCATCGCGCGCGTATCGTCGAGTACGTGCCGCATCATGCGGTTGGGCGTCTTGGTTTCCTTTTTACCGAGCGACAGATAGGCGGCGTCGGGCGTAGCCGTCATCGTGCGCTCGCGCGCGTAGTCGATAAAGCCGGGGAACCACAGCGACCCCGATGCACTCGCCACGCGCTCAAAGACATCTGTTTGCCAAAGTGCCCACAGTGCAAAAAGACCCGCCAACGAGTAGCCGGCAACGCCGCGCCAGGCGGGCGGTTGCGGGAGCGATGATTCGGCCTGGGGGATTATCTGCTTCAACAACTCGTCAAGAAAACCAGCAGCCTGTCCGCCAAAGGGCTCGGCATCTCGTATAGTTCCGTCGCATTCCCAGGGGCTCAGCTCGCGATTCCAATCGAGCCCTCCAATGGCGACAAGGGTGAACGGCGGGCAGTCGAGCTCTCGGCAGCGCTCGTAGACTTCACTACCGTTGCCCATAACCACGGGGAGATAGATGACGGGCGCGCCTTCCGCACACTCTGAATAAACGGTTATCTGCTTATGATGCGCTTCCAAGGCAGGCTTCTCTCAGTGTTGTGATATTGACAGCCTCAATTGTCGCACGCTGGCACGAGGGCAGACGCTAAAAGAAAGGCGCGGAGCCGCTCGATGCGATTCCGCGCCTTGTTGTTTTGCTTTAGCAGACTATGCCGTTACGCCACGAAGAAGTAGACGAGGAAGGCAAGGGCTGCGATCCACATGAGCGGCTTGATCTTGGAGGCCTCGCCCTTAAAGAGCGCGACGATCACGTAGGCGATAAAGCCCAGGCCAATGCCGGCAGAGATGGAGTAGGTGAAGGGCACGCCGGCGACGATCATGAACGCCGGGAAACCCTGCGACACGTCGGACCAGTCGATCTCGGAGGCTTCGCTCATCATGAGGTAGCCGACGTAGACCAGAGCACCGCAGGTGGCGGCGCTGGAAACGATGGTGACGATGGGGGAGAAGAACGCGGCGAGAATGAACAACACGCCGGTGGTGACGGAGGTGAGGCCCGTGCGGCCACCGTCGGCAGCGCCAGAGGTGGACTCGACGAAGGTGGTGATGGAGGAGACGCCCATGAAACCGCCCACAGCAGCGGCGGCGGAGTCGACGATCAGGATCTCCTTGATATTCTCGACGTTGCCGTCGTCGGTGAGGAACTCGCCCTGCTTGGCCACGGCCATCGCGGTGCCCATGGTGTCGAAGAAGTCACTCATGAGCAGCGAGAACGAGATGACGAGGAGCGTGGGGTCGGTAAGGACCTTGACGATGGCGGGCACGCCGCCGGCGTCGGCGATGGGGCCACCGATGCTCGAGAAGTCGAGCGGGGCGATGATACCGGTCGGAGCATGGGTCACACCTAGGGGGATACCGGCGATGACGGCGACGACGATGCCGATGAGCAGCGAGCCGGGGACGTTGCGGCAGGCGAGGGCGACTGTCACCAGGATGGAGATGATGCCGACGATGAAGGTGGGGGAGGTGATGTCACCCAGACCGACGAGTGTGCCGGCGCCAGCGGTGATAATGCCGGCATCGCACAGGCCAATCATGGCGATGAACAGGCCCAGACCCACCGAGATGGCGTGACGCAGGACAACCGGGATGGCGTCCATGATGGCCTCGCGCAGGCCACAAAGCACGAGCAGCAAGATGACGACGCCCTCAAGGAAGATGACGCTCATGGCCACGTGCCAGTCACCGCCGCAGACGGTGGTGGTGATTCCAGCGATCATCGCGTTGACGCCTAAGCCCGACGCGCAGGCGAGCGGGCGGTTGGCGAAGATGCCCATGCAGATGGTCATGATGCCGGCGCCCAGGCAGGTGGCGCAGGCGAGCGCTCCCGCATCGATGCCAGCGCCCGAGAGCACTGCGGGGTTGACGGCGATGATGTAGGCCATCGCCAGGAATGTTGTCAGTCCAGCGCGAAGTTCGGTCCCGATTGTGGACTTGCGCTCGCTGACGTGAAATAGTTCGTCCATGCATACCCTTTCCTTGTTCGGCCCCGAGTTTAGGCCGATTGACACGAACTCACCCACTATATCGCCTTTGTGAAGTTGGTGTTCCTCACATGTTGATGTTCGGCGGTTTGTAACGGACGGGCGGTATCTTTCGCATGAAATTGTGTGGGTACCGTATACTTAAGCGGTTACAACGACCCCTATGGAGGAACGTATGATTAAAGAGCTTTGCCACGACGAGGCTATCCTGTCCCAGCGTTGCGAGGTCGCGACCGTCGAGGACGAGTCGGTTGCTCAGGACCTGATCGATACCATCAAGTCGCTCGACGATGCCGGCTGCCTTGCCGCTAACCAGATTGGCGTTACCAAGAAGGTCTGCGTCTATCTGGACGACGCCGGCGAGCCCCACGTGCTCTATAACCCCCGTCTGGTGTTTGGCTTGGGCGCCAGCAAGATGGAGGAGAGCTGCCTGACGCACGAGGAGGTCACCAAGTCCACGCGCTACATCAAGTGCAAGGTCGCCTTTGATCAGATCGTCGACGGCAAGATGAAGGAGTGCCGCCGCGACTACGCGGGCTTTGAGGCACAGATGATCCAGCATATGATCGACCACTGCCTCGGCAAGTTGGTCTAAGGGGATCAAAGCACCGCACCTTGCCGCTCAATCGTCGCTCGCGTACCTTAAGTACGCTTCGCTCCTCTTTCGTGGCAATCTGCGGCACTTTGACCCCTTAGACGACCTGCGGGGTTAACTTGGTTGAGTTTATCCTGCTTGAATAGCCCGGGCGTGACATTGTTGTCATGTCCGGGCTTTTGTGTTTAGCGCCTTTTTGTTTGGTGACAATAACCTTAGCAGGAACGTAAAGCTAGGAGGCGCTATGTGTACGAGCATTCGATTTACCGATAATTCTGGTCACATGTATCTAGGCCGCAACCTCGACTGGAGCTTTGACTACGGCCAACAGGTTCGCGTGATGCCGCGAGGATTTCACATTCCGTATTCGTTTATCGACGATGCGTCGGCGGCGCACGCGGTAATCGGCATGTGCATCGATTACGAGAACTACCCTATGTTTTTCGACTGCGGTAACGATGCGGGTCTGGCTGTGGCGGGACTCAACTTCCCCGGCTATGCCGAGTATGCCGATGGCCCTGTCGACGGCAAGAACAATATCGCGGCCTATGAGTTTCCCCTGTGGGTGGCAGCGACGTTCTCGACGGTCGATGAGGTCGAGGCCGCGCTGCGCGATACGGTGATTGTCGCCAAATCTGCCGGAGAGGGGCTGGGCGTGTCACTGCTCCATTGGATTATCGGCGACAGCCAGCGCAGCATCGTGGTCGAGATGATGGCTGACGGCCTGCATGTATACGACGATCCGGTCGATACCCTTGCCAATCAGCCCACCTTCCCGTGGCACATGGAAAACCTGCGCACCTATATCACGGCCACAAGCGATTTTCCGCAGACGGCGACATGGCGTGGCGCCGAGCTCAAGCCCTATGGCGCGGGTGCCGGCATGCGCGGTATTCCGGGTGACTGCTATTCGCCGAGCCGTTTTGTAAAGGCGGCGTACCTCAATGCCAATTACCCGCAAAAGGAGAGCGAGACCGAAAACGTCGTCCGCATGTTCCGTTCGCTCGAGGGCGTGGTGATGATTGAGGGAGCGTCCAGGATGGGCGATGGCAAGTTCGAGAAGACTATCTATACCGGATGCTTTAGCGCGCGCACGGGCAATTATTACTACGCGATGTATGGGGATCCGTCGATTCGCTACGTGAGCCTGATGGATGCCGAGGGCGCGAGCCCCGATAGGCTCGTGGTTCCCGAGCCGCGCCGTTCGTAGCCGTTGGCTTTACTGCAATGCAAAGCGGCCCTGCGTCTCCCGTGAGATGCAGGGCCGCTGTCGTTGATTTGTGACGTCGCTAGAAGTTGGCATCGTTGAGCTGTTCGCTCTCGAGGCCGTCGAGCTGTTGCTGTTCGGGCGTATCGGCGACGCTCTCGAGCAGCTCGGTGGGATCGACGTTCATGTCCCTACCGGCCTCGTTGCCGTTGACCAAGTCGTCCGAGAAGATGTCGACTTCCATTTCCTCGGCCTCTTCGATCTGAACCTCGAGCGGCACCTGGGTGCGCACGAGCTTAACGGCCGGGCGCATGCGGGCAAACAGCGGCACGTACTCGATGATGATGGCCGAGTTCTCGAGACCGTACCAGCGTGCCGGGCTTCCGCAGGCGCGGCGGACGGCGTACTTGATGGCCATCACGCGGTGGTCATTGCGGTTGATGTCCGTTTCGGGGGCAAGCATCTTGCGCAGCATGCAAAAGCGGAAATCGCCCACGTTGCCGCGCGTCTCGTAGATGGAGTAGGTGTGATGTTGCGGCGGCAGCTCGCCCGATGCCATCAAGTCGCCGACGATCTGACGCAGATAGGCGTTGACGCGCTGGTTGACCTTAAAGCCCAGGTCCAGGCGCACGCGGAACAAAAAGTCCGTGCCAAAGGTCTCGACGGAATACTCGTGCGTATAGGGTTCGTCGGTAACGTGCACGTTGATGAACCAATATGCCTTGGCGCGCTTGGGATGCTTGTCCAGGATGGAATAGAGCACGTCGCGGTCGAGCGTGAGCGGATCGGGGCTGTTGGTGAGGAACACCAGATTGTCGGCGAGCACGGGGTAGGTCTCGTCGTTGCGCAGGCGGTTGAGCTGATCGATGTACTTGGAGACGGGCAGCAGGATCGTTTGCGTGCGCTCGATGGCGGTGCCACGACGCCACACGTACATAAGGCCAAACAGCAGTGCGGCCAGGAAGATCATCACATAGCCGCCGTCAAAGAACATAGTGAGGCACGAGGCAAAGAAGCACAGCTCGATGGCGCCAAAAAGCAGGGCGAAGACGCAGGCGCCCAGTCTGTGCTTGAGAATGCCGGCGATGTAGCTCGTCAAAAGCGTGGTGGTCATGAGCATGGTCACGGTAATGGCGAGGCCGTAGGCGCTCTCCATGCGCTCGGAGTTCTGGAACAGCAGCACGATGAAGATGCAGCCGACCCACATGATGTTGTTGACGAGTGGAATATAAAGCTGGCCCTTGGTGTCGCTGGGGTAGTGGATGCGCAGGTGCGGCATAAGGTTGAGGCGCGTTGCCTCCGAAACCAACGAGAACGCGCCGGTGATGAGCGCCTGCGAGGCAATGATGGCCGCCACGGCCGAAAGCACGATGGCAAAGGGGCGCAGGGGTTCAGGGAGCATCATATAGAACGGGTTGACGATATCCATCGCGAGCATCTGGGGATTGGAATTGTTTGCGAGCAGCCAAGCGCCTTGACCCAGATAGTTGAGGATAAGGGCCGCCTTAACAAACGGCCAGGATGCATAGATGTTGGCCTTGCCAACGTGGCCCATGTCCGAGTAGAGGGCCTCGGCGCCGGTCGTCGACAGAAAGACAAAGCCGAGCACCATAATGCCCGAGTGGTTGATGGGCGAGAACAGGAACATGATGCCGCGGATGGGGTTGAGCGCGCGCAAGATGGACAGGTTGCCGAGCATGTTGAACAGGCCGGCGCCTGCCAGGAACAGGAACCATAGTGTCATGAGCGGGCCGAACAGCTTGCCGATCGACGAGGTACCGGCGCGCTGCATGGCAAACAGGCCGCAGATAATGATGATGGTGATGATGATGACGTTGGTTTGGCCGTCGCCCAGCAACGCATGGCCCCATTCGATGGTGCGCAGACCCTCGATGGCTGTGGTGACCGTGACAGCGGGGGTGAGGATGCCGTCGGCGAGCAGCGCCGCACCGCCGATCATGGCGGGGAGAATCAGCCACGGTGCCACCTTGCGCACCAAGCTAAACAGGGCGAAGATGCCGCCCTCGTCGTGGTTATCGGCCTTCATGGCGATAACCACGTACTTGACCGTGGTCACGAGCGTCATGGTCCAGATGACAAGCGAAAGCGCTCCCAAGATCATGTCTTCGCTGACGGTACCGATGCCGCCGTTGTTGGCGACGATTGATTTCATGGTGTACATGGGGCTCGTGCCGACGTCGCCATAGACGACGCCGAGCGTTACGAGCAGCATGCCAGCGGAGAGGGGGATGGCTCCGTGCCCGCCTTGCCCGCGCTGGTCTTGGAGGTTTGCCTCCAGTTTGTTGTGTGCCACGAGGACTCCCTTAGACATCCGGTTATCTGTCTAGGACAAAAAACTTTATGCCGTCTTTATACATACAAGAGCAGTTTGGCACATCGGGTTATTTTATACAATAATCCTCAGCTGGGGATTATTTATCTACGCAGGTAGCATTTCAAAGCAGGGGCTTTTAAGCACGTGCTGTCTGGGCGATGCCAGCCTTGGCGTTTGCGCGTTTGCCGGCGAGTTCGCAAAAAATCGCGCCGCCGATGATAAGCGCGGCGCCCATCAGGCGGACCGGTGTTATGGCTTCGCCCAAAAGGACGGCCGAGAACACGACCGCCGAAAGCGGCTCGAGGTAGCCGACGACGGCGACGGTCTGGACGGGCAGCTTGGCGACGGCGCTAAAGTAGAGCAGGCAACCAATGCCGGTGTTGACGACGCCGAGCATAGCGACGTCGCGCCAATCAATACTGGCGGCGACGCCGGCGGACAGGAACGAGGGAGCGCCCTGCGTGATGAGCGTGAGGACCAGTGCGGTCACAAAGGCGGCGCTCACCTGGAGCGCGGAGTTCTCGAGGCCTTCGATGTGCGGCGCACCCTTGCTGGCGATGACCATCAATGCATAGCAGAAGGCCGAGGCGATTCCACAGACGATGCCCGCAATGGGCATATTGCCGCCTAGACCTTGCGCTGCAATGAGAAAAGCGCCGCAGGCGACGGCGACAAAGCCGGCGATTTTGCCGCCGGTCAGCTTTTCGCCAAAGATGAGCGGGGAGAGCGCCATGACAATGATGGGGCCGCAGTAGTACAGCAGCGAGGATACGCCGACGCCGATCGTCTGATAGGCGCGGAACAGGAAAATCCAGCTGGCGCCCAGCGCGGCGCCCGAGACGATGAGCGCTGCGGCCTCGCGGAGGCGAGACGGAGCCTGCAGGTTATGGCGCTTGGTTATGAAGAGGATAGCGGCAAGGGTGAGAGCGCCCAAAAACGTGCGCAACAGTACGATATCGGAGCTCGGCAGCGCGATGGCAGCGGCGATGATGCCGTTGGAGCCAAACAATAGCAATGCTGCTAAGTACGTAAACAGTCCGTTGTTCATGCGCTTCCGTCCCCTCTATATCCGAGAATGTTCACTATGGGTGAACTGGATTTAGAAGAAAAGCGAATATAATGCATGGATAACATGACAAAAACTCATGTAAAGGTGGAGGGATGCCGTGGAAACGAATATTCAAAAGATGCAGGTGCTGCTCGAGACGGTGCGTGCCGGCAGCTTTACGCGTGCCGCAGAGCGGCTGAGCTATTCGCAGTCGGGCGTGAGCCGCATGGTGGGCGACCTTGAGACCGATTGGGGTTTTAAAGTGCTCGACCGTAGCCGCGAGGGTGTGGTGCTTTCTGCCGATGGGCGGCAGATCATGCCGGCGGTTGAGGCACTCTGCGAGGAGTTTGGCCGCCTGCAGCGACACGTGGACGAGATGCGTGGGCTCATGCGCGGCAAGATCTGCATTGGTACGTTTTCGAGTGTGGCAACCCATGTTCTGCCACCGGTCATTGCGCGTTTTCGCGCCGATTACCCGGATGTCGATTACGAGCTACTGATGGGCGATTACTCGGAGATTGAGCAATGGGTGGCGGAGGGGCGCTGCGACCTGGGCTTTATCCCGCGTGAGCCACGAGAAAACGGCATGGCATCGCGGTCTTTGGTGCGTGATGAGCTGATGGCGGTGGTTCCGGCAGATTCTTTGCTTGCCACGGCGGAGGTCGTCTCTCTTGCCGATTTGGCAAACGAGCAGTTTATTCTGCTGGAACGAGGTACCGATGACGAGATTACGCCGCTGTTCCGTCGGGCGGGGCTAACGGTGCGTTCCAAACTGTCGACCTGGGATGACTATGCGATTATGGCTATGGTCGAGGACGGCCTGGGCGTGAGCATCCTTCCGGCGCTCATCTTGCGTCGCTGTCAGTTCGATGTTGCCGTGCGTTCGCTCGAGGGGCATCCCCATCGGCAGATCAACGCCATATATCGAACGGCCGATGTTTCGCTTGCCGCCGCTCGATTCCTTGAATACCTCTAAATGAGCGCACACCGTTGTCGCTTTGGGGTAAATCTCGAGGTTTGGCTCATTTTATTTTTGAAATTGAACTTTCGAATGAGGTACGGCGCTATACTGCTTGCTAAATTGAACCCTGGTTCAATTCATGTTCTATAAATTGAACTTTGCCAGCAAGGAGGTTCTAGTGGCCCAAGAGACGTTTAGCGATCGCCTGCGACAGGCTATGTCCGATCGCGACGTTCGCCAGTCGGACGTGATCCGCGCATCGGAGATGCTCGGCAAAAAACTCGGCAAGAGTCAGATGAGCCAATATGTGAGCGGCAAGACGATCCCGCGGCGCGATGTGGCTGAGCTGCTCGCCCGTATTTTGGAGGTCGATGTTACCTGGCTGCTTGCCGGCGACGCCGATCAAGGCGAGGCATCATCACCCCGCAACGATTCCAAGCCCGAACCCCATCCCTCAGCTCAAATTGCAAGGAGCACCACCATGCGCACTTTTTCTAAATCCACCAAGCTCGATAACGTCCTGTATGACGTTCGCGGCCCCGTCGTCGACGAGGCCGCCCGTATGGAGGACGAGGGCGAGCGCATCCTCAAGCTCAATATCGGTAACCCGGCGCCCTTCGGTTTCCGCACGCCCGATGAGGTCATCAAGGACATGCGCCAGCAGCTGCCCGACTGCGAAGGCTATTCCAACTCGCGCGGCTTGTTCTCCGCGCGCAAGGCGATCATGCAGTATTCGCAGATCAAGGGCCTGCCCAACGTTCAGATGGAGCATATCTACACGGGCAACGGCGTGTCCGAGCTCATTCAGCTTTCGATGAACGCGCTGCTCGACAATGGCGACGAGATTCTGATCCCCAGCCCTGACTATCCGCTCTGGACGGCGTGCGCAACCCTTGCCGGCGGTCATCCCGTACATTATTTGTGTGATGAGCAGGCGGATTGGTATCCCGACCTGGAGGATATGGAGTCCAAGATCACGAGCGCGACCAAAGCCCTCGTCATCATCAACCCTAACAACCCCACGGGTTCCGTCTATCCGCGTGAGGTGCTCGAGGGCATCGTTGAGGTTGCGCGCAGGCACCAGCTCATGATTTTTGCAGACGAGATTTACGACCGCCTGTGCATGGACGGCTATGAGCACGTCTCGATTGCCTCGCTCGCTCCCGATCTGCCCTGTGTCACCTTTAGCGGCCTGTCCAAGTCGCACATGATCGCGGGCTATCGCATTGGCTGGATGGTGCTTTCGGGCAACCAGCGCTGCATGAGCGACTTCATCATGGGCATCAACATGCTCTCCAACATGCGCCTGTGCTCCAACGTGCCGGCTCAGTCGATCGTTCAGACGGCGCTTGGTGGCCATCAGTCCGTTAACGACTACATCCGTCCCGGCGGCCGTGTCTACGAGCAGCGCAACTTTGTGTATGAGGCGCTCAACAAGATTGATGGCATCTCGGTGGTTAAGCCGCGTGCAGCGTTCTACATCTTCCCCAAGATGGATGTGAAGAAGTTCAACATCACCGATGACGAGCAGTTCGCCCTTGACCTGCTGCACGAGAAGAAGATCCTGATCACGCGCGGCGGCGGCTTCAACTGGGCTGAGCCCGACCACTTCCGTATCGTGTACCTGCCGCGCATGGAAGTACTCAAGGAGTCCCTCGAAGACCTCGCCGACTTCTTTGACCATTACCGCCAGAGCTAGTGGGATAGAAGTTCCGCACTATGAAAAGCTCCCTGCAGTTGTTTTGCTGCAGGGAGCTTTCTTGAATCGGCGGAACTAAATAACAATCCCGTTGCAGTGGTCGATTTCGTGCTGGATGATCTCGGCGGTGTAGCCCGAGAAGTTTTTGATGCGGTGGACGAAGTTCTCGTCCAAATACTCAACCTTAATGCGGCGATAGCGGGTACAGGGACGCTCGCCGATCAGCGAGAGACATCCTTCGCTCGTCTGATAGGCATTGACCTGCTCAAGAATTTGAGGGTTGTACATCAGGAGTGTCCTGTTGCCGTCCTTTACGCAGATGATGCGTTTGCGCACGCCGATCATGTTGGCGGCGAGGCCCACGCACTCGCGCTCATGCTCGTGGAGCGTATCCAGGAGATCCTGCCCGGTCGCGGCATCGTCGGGTCCCGCGTCTTCGGAAGGCAGACGCAAAAAGAACTCGGATTTCATGATGGGCTTAATCATGGCGGGCTCCTCATGTCTTATGCTTTCGTGGACTTTTAATAATAGCGCGGAAGGAAAGCTGTGCGTCCGCGTTACAATCTTTCGACGTTGGACCATGTTGTCAGACTCGTCGAGTACGGCGTCTGGCGTAAGTCTAGGGCTCATTTTTCGCCCTGGACTGTTCCTCTGGGGCGATGCGACTGTCGTTCCAAGAGGAAGGAAATGCATGGGGAGCAAATCTCAGCAACAAGTTCAAGTAGCGCCATCGGCCACTGCGGCGATTCTCGTCGTAATGTATATTGCAGCCTTTGTTGCCGCGTTTAACGAGAACATCATTAACGTGGCGTTGCACGACATTATGGCGGCCTTTTCGGTGAGTGCCACCACGGCGCAGTGGCTCGTTTCGGGCTACATGATCGTGACGTCGATCTTTACGGCCATCATGGCCTTCCTGTCCGGCCGTTTCTCGACGCGCAAGCTGCTGTTTTTCGCATGCGGATGCATGGTCGCCGGCGAAGTCCTGTGCCTGTTCGCTCCGTCATTTAGCGTTTTGCTGCCAAGCCGTATTTTGCAGGCTGCGGGATCGGGCATCTTGTTCCCGCTCATGATGAACGTGGTGCTGTCTTGCGCTCCGCGCGAGAAGCTCGGTCTCTATCTGAGCCTGGGCGGAGCATGCATTACGCTGGGGCCGGCGTTTGGACCCGTGATCAGCGGTCTTATGTGCACGTTGTTTGGCTGGAGGGCGGTGTTCGTAGTGCCGCTGGTGGGCGGCATTGTGGTCGCTGCGGCGGGCGTAAAGCTTGTTCAGAATGTCGGAGAGCGTTCGAACGCCACGCTTGATATTCTGTCGGTTGTTTTGCTCGCCGCCGGTATTACGGCATTTGTGTATTCCGTAGGCGAGTTCTCGACCAATCTGATTGCCGGTATCGTGACGCTTTTCGCCGCCATTGTGCTGCTCGGCCTGTTTGCGGCCCGCCAGCTCAAGCTCGAGCATCCGGTGCTTAACGTGCGTCCCATGGCGAGCGTTCGCTTTTGGCCTGCGTGCCTGCTTGTGGTGGTGTCGATGATGACGACGTTCTCGATGAGTGTTTTGTTGCCGCTCTATTTTGAAGGTGCCTACGGCATGACCGCACTTGTTGCGGGCCTGCTCATTTTGCCGGCGATTGCCTGCAACGCCGTGACCTCGATTGTGGGCGGACGCGTGATGGACGCCCGTGGCGCATGGCCGCTGTTGCCGGTCGGCTTTGCCCTGATTGCCGTGGGGCAGACTGCAATCTCGATGACGGCGGCAAGCATGAACATCGGCGTCGTCGTGGCGCTGACCGTTGTGGTGTATGCCGGAGTCGGCCTGGTGCTGAGCCCCTCGCAGACAGCCGGCTTGGAGACGCTTCCTGCCGCTGAGCATCCTCACGGAACGGCATTGCTCAACACGTGGAACATGATTGCCGCATCGTTTGGCCCGTCGCTGTTTATCGGCTTGCTCTCGAGTTCTGCGGCGACTGCCGGTGCGGCTGGCGTTGCGACGGACGTTGCCCAGGCGATTGGATTTGCAGCTGCCGTGCGCGTGGCAGCTGTGATTGCCGTGGTCGGGTTCGTGGCGTCACTGGTGTACGCTCGTCGCGAGTCGCACATGTCGCATTAATGTGTGCACATAGATTCTGCAGCTAGATTAGATGACGACACCATAAACTAATGGACGTTTTGCCGAGAGGCATGAATGTTTAAAGCGCAAAGAGTGCGCGACGGGCCCCGCGAATGGGGCGATGATGCCCGAGAGGGCCAAGAAGGAGTCTCATGTCCGAGAACGAAGAGATCATGAACGAGACCGAGAACGAGACCATGGCTGCCGAAGTTGAGGCAGTCGAGACCGTGGAGACCGAAGCTGCCGAGGTTGAGGTTGCTGACGAGGTTTCCGCCGAGGAGGGGGCCGAGGTTGTCGAGGCCGCCGTTGATTACGATGATGAAGAGCTGATGGACAAGATGCAGAAGGCCGCCCGCCTGCTGCGTAGCCGTCGCTTTGCTATTTCCAAGGAGGAGGAGGCCAAGGCCGAGCGCATGGCGAACATCGAGCGCGCCATCAAGCTTCTTGACCTCAAGCCCAAGATGGAGCAGAAGGAAATGTCCGACCTGCTGGGCATGCGCCTTCGTGAGCTCGATGGCCTGATGGCCGAGGCCGAGGCTGCCGATCTGGTCGGCCGCATCGACGACGCCGAGGGCGATATGCGCAAGATCGTTGTCTTCGCTGCCGAGGATGCCGCTGAGGGCCTGGTCGAGCTTGCCAACAAGAAGGAGAAGCTCCTGCCCGAGCTTTCTTACGAGGAGGCCACCGAGCTGATGGCCGCTCTCGATAAGGTTATCGCTCCGCTCGTCGCCATGGGCCTGGACGAGGACCGCGGTCCTCGCGGCGGTCGTGACGATCGCGGTGGCCGTGGCGGCGACCGTGGCGGTCGTGGCGGCTTTGGCGATCGCGGTGGCCGTGGCGGTGACCGCGGCGGTCGCGGTGGCGATCGCGGTGGCCGTGGCGGCTTTGGTGACCGTGGCGGCGACCGTGGCGGTCGCGGCGGCTTTGGCGGCAACCGTGGTGGCTATGGCGATCGCGGTGGCAACCGTGGCGGCTTCGGCGGCAACCGTGGTAACGACCGTGGCGGTCGCGGTGGCGATCGTGGCGGCCGCAACGGTGGCGGCTTCCGCGGCAACCGCTTCTAGTTGGGTTACGCGGTTTTACCAAACCGCGTAACTAGTTGACGCTGCGCGCCCACCAGAGCGACAACTTGTCATTCAAAGAGGACGGCATGACCAGAAGGTCTATGCCGTCCTCTTTTCATGCCAATTTGTTCGCTCTGGTAGGCGCTCGCTGTCGGTGCCAAAACATCGGCATTGCCATGATCCAGACCTGCTAAAAGATAGTCGTTGGGGACGTTCTTGTTTGACTAGTCGTTTAAGAACGTCCCCAACGACTACATAGCATGAGAGTGGATAATCTCCCGGTTTGAGCCTGCATCCAAGCTTAAAGTGGGAGATTATCCGCTCTCGTTTCGTTTGTTGATTTCGATGTCTACATTTGTAGGAACAGTTCGTGGAGGCGGGTGTCTTCGTCGAGTTCGGGGTGGAAGGTTACGCCGAGCTGGTTGCCCTGACGGGCGGCGACGATACGGCCGTCGACTTTCGCTAAGGCCTTGGCATCGCCGTGGACCTCGACGATGCGGGGCGCGCGGATAAACGTCAGCGGCACTTCACCGTCGATGCCGGCTACCTGCCCCTTGGTTCGAAAGCTGCCGAGCTGCCTGCCGTAGGCATTACGCTCAACGAGCACATCCATGGTTGCCAGGCGCGGTGTCCCCTTATCGTCGTGCGCGGCAAGGTCGCGCGCCAACAGAATCAAACCGGCGCAAGTTCCCAATATGGGCATGCCTTCAACAATGCGGGCTCGAAGCGCATCGAGCATCCCCAGTTCGTCAAGCAGCTTGCCCTGAACGGTGGACTCGCCGCCGGGAAGTACCAGACGGTCAAAGTCCTGCTTCAAATCAGCCGCCTGCCTCAGCTCAATACAACGTGCGCCAAGCTCGGATAGTCTTGCCTCGTGCTCGGCAAAAGCGCCTTGGACCGCCAGCACGGCGACCGTTTGGTCTGCATAATCGCTCATGTGCGATCCTTTCTGCTGGACTAGCGCCCGCGCTCCTCCATGATGATCTCAATCTCGTCGGCGTTGATGCCGACCATGGCCTCGCCCAGGTCCTCCGAAAGCTCGGCAATGAGCTTGGCATCGGTGAAGTTTGCCACGGCCTTGACGATGGCGGCGGCGCGCTTGGCAGGGTCTCCGCTCTTAAAGATGCCCGAGCCGACAAAGACGCCCTCGGCACCCAGCTGCATCATCAGCGCTGCGTCGGCGGGGGTCGCTACGCCGCCGGCGGCAAAGTTCACGACGGGAAGCTTTCCCGTGGCATGGACCTCGCGCACCAGCTCGACCGGAACCTGCAGTTGCTTGGCTGCCTCAAAGAGCTCATCGTCGCGCAGGGCAACAACGTCGCGGATCTGCTTTTGGATCTTGCGCATGTGGCGCACAGCCTGGATGACGTCGCCCGTGCCCGGCTCGCCCTTGGTGCGGATCATCGTGGCGCCCTCGGCAACACGGCGCAGTGCCTCGCCCAGATCGCGGGCGCCGCAGACAAACGGCACGTCAAACTGGGTCTTGTCGATGTGATAGACGTCATCGGCGGGGGAGAGAACCTCGGACTCGTCGATGTAATCGATCTCGATGGCCTGCAGGACCTGCGCCTCGACGATGTGACCGATGCGGCACTTGGCCATGACGGGGATGGAGACGGCCTCTTGAATGCCCTTGATCATCTTGGGGTCGCTCATGCGCGACACGCCGCCTGCGGCGCGGATGTCGGCCGGAATGCGCTCGAGTGCCATGACGGCGCAGGCGCCCGCCTCTTCGGCGATGCGTGCCTGCTCGGGCGTGGTGACGTCCATGATGACGCCGCCCTTGAGCATCTGCGCGAGCTCGCGATTGAGTTTGACGCGATCTGCCTTGCTGGTCTGTTCTGCCATGGTTGCTCCCTTGGTTGGCATGTGCATTGCTTGACGGAACATCCTATCGGGGAGCTGGGTATGGCAAAATACTCAGTTTTCGAGATAATAATAAGGTCAGCTTAATACCAGATTGAACAGCTCGATAAGGTCAGGTGGCAAACTCATGCTTGACTACAATTTGGAAAAACGTGGCGAGGCATCGCTTTATGAGTATGTTTACCAGCAAATTCGAGATGATATCGTAGCTGGACGCATTGCGGCGGGGGAGCATCTTCCGTCTAAGCGCGCCTTTGCCAGTCATCTGGGAATCAGTGTTATTACTATCGAGAATGCATATAGCCAGTTACTCGCTGAGGGCTATATTTGCTCAATGCCGCGTCGTGGCTACTACGCTTGCGAGCTTCCGGATGCACCGGTTTTGGCTTCGACTGCGGAGGGCATCGACCGAGATGCCGTTTCTGTGGGTCCCAACGCGCATGATGCCGCCGGACAGGTCGAGCAATTCGACGCACTTTCTCCTTCCGCTTTGGAGGCGGCGCGGCTTTGGCAAAGCGCGCTACGGGCGACGCTGGCATCCGAAGACGAGCGCGAAATCTTTTCGCCCGCACCGGCGCAGGGCACCGCTCGGCTGCGATGCGCAATTGCTCACCATCTGCGTGGGACGAGAGGCATGAATGTCGATCCCAACAACATTGTTATCGGTGCAGGCGCCCAGCTGCTCGATACCATGTTGGTTCAGTTGCTTGGCGCTGACAAGGTGTATGCCGTTGAGGACCCGGGCTATTTGCGCCTGACGCGCATCTATCAGGCTATGGGCTGCAAAGTTCGACATATCCCGTTGGATGATGAGGGCGTGGACTTGAGCACTCTGCAGAAAAGCGGGACCGATGTCCTTCACCTGATGCCGTCCCATCAGTATCCGACTGGCCTTGTGACGAGCATTGCGCGGCGCTATGCGCTTCTGAGCTGGGCCGCCGAGCGACCAGGTCGGTATCTCATCGAAGATGACTTTGATTGTGAGTTTCGCCTTGCCGGCAAGCCGATTCCCGCGCTCGCGTCGATCGATGCCGCCCAGTCGGTTATCTACACCAATACGTTTTCGAAGAGCCTTTCATCGGCGTTGCGTTTGGCGTACATGGTGTTGCCCGATGAGCTAATGGAGCGGTTTAGGCGCAACCTTGGTTTCTACGCCTCGTCGGTGAGCTCCGTCGATCAGGTCGCTTTGGCGCGTTTGCTGGAATCGGGTGATTATGAGCGGCATGTGAACCGCGTGCGCGTTCGTGCTCGCGAGGCGCGTGATGGCCTGATGGCGCTTGTGCGGAAGGTATTTCCGGCAGGAGAGGTCTCGATCGAGCATGCAGACGCGGGCCTTTACTGCACTGTGGTTGCGGATCGCGGAACGGGCGGAAGCTCTTTTGCGCGGGCCCTCACGCGCTCAGGTATTCCGTTCATCGATATCAGTGACTGTTATTGGTGTGCCGATGGCGCGTCTGTCCCTGAAAATCCGACTCGAATCCTTGTACAGTATGACGATTTGAGTCCAAACGTGCTAAATACCTTGGAATTGCAGCTAATGGGGGGCACTCTGCAACCTAAGTGAGTGGACTTTTGGAACTTTGGCGACCAGGCAGTTTTGTAACAAGCTATCTACCTGCGGTTTTGAAAAACAGGATGACCGGTCTGCTCGGGATGCTCCAAAAAGTCTACTCACTTGCCGCGCATAGCTTCCGCATGCGAAAAAATAGGGTTTTCAACAGGACTTCGTCCAACTCTTGGCAAGCTTTTGGTCAGTTGGGGAGGGCTGTTGAAAACTTAGCAGTCCGTTCGGTGCCATTTTTGGTGCGTTCGCGCCAATGCGTGACTAACTGGGTTGAAATTCGTGGTTTCCTGTGCGTATGAAGGATCTACTTTGTGACATATCGGCTTTTAGGTATTGGCGTTTGCCCCCTCAGGTCCGCGCTCTATGTCCGCCGCTTCCACGGCCGGAAGAAGACCGGCAGCGATATGACCTCGCCCGTAACCCGACGGCTGCGGTTGTGTTCGGCTTTCCGTTGTATACATTGGTTCGGACGAGAAACAAACGGACTTGTCCTGCCAGCATTAGGCAGCGGCTGTTTCTTGGTGAGCTCCCCAGGGAATCCGTGCTGGAAACGGAGCATGGGTTTTTGGTTACGTCTCCTCTGCTGACGGCATTCATCATGTCGCGGCATCTGACGGATCTTCAGCTTCTTTTGGTATTGGCGGAGATGTGTGGCTTGTTTGCGGTGTGCGCTCTGCCGGCGGCACTTGAGGCGGAGCTTAGGCGTGCAATTGATTCAGGTGCGATTTCGACAACGTTCGGTTGGGTGCGCTGCCCGTCCGAGGACGGCACTGCCTCAAATTTATGGCGTCGAGACGCTTTGGTTTTGGGCGGAGACCTTGACCGTTTTTGTTCAGATGTTTGCGGGATGCGTTACGGCAATAGATTTATGGCGGTATCACAACTCGTTCCATTGGGTGCCGCGTCGCCTTTTGAGGTCGAGGCGTATTTGTTGCTTGGACTGCCGCGAGCCTTGGGAGGCGAAGGGTTTTGCGGTATAGAGCTCAATGTCGAAGTGACGTTAAGCACAAGTGCTCGAGCGATTGTGGGAAAGTCCCGTGTGTATATCGATCTACTTTTGTCTTCGCCGGACGGCAGGCGACAGGTGGCCATTGAATGTCAGGGAAAGGCCTCGCACGGACGCGCAGGGGATGGCTTGCGTGACGCTGACCGCATGACAGCCCTTCAAGCCATGGGCTACGATGTACTTCTCCTGACATACAGGCAGATATCCGATGAGGATAGATTCCGCGCGATCGTTAAGGCCGTATGCAGGATGCTCGATGCTGAATATCGTGATAAAAGCTCGGATGAGCAAACGGCTGAGACGTTACTCCGGTCTGAACTATTCATTGACTGGACAAAATTGGGGGTAATCGACGGAAAGATGCCCGTTAGACTCAAAACAGCTCGTTCGTGGACGGCTGCGGTTCTAAGTGAGTAGGCTTTTGGCGCTTTGGCGACCAGGCCGTTTTGAAACAAGTCATTTACCTGCGACTTTATAAAGCAATACGGATGGTCAGCTCGGCAAGTTCCAAAAAGTCTACTCACTTAGTTTTTGACGAGAAACTGATGCCGAAGGCGGTCCTATTTCAGGGCGTTAACGAGTCCTCGAGACACAAAAAGGCCCGAACCATGCGGTCCGGGCCTCATCGAGCCAGAGGTTATGTCTCAGGCGATTGGCTTAGCCAAAGTAGCGCTTGAGCAGGCCGGCGAAAGCCTTGCCGTGACGAGCCTCGTCGCGAGCCATCTCGTGCACGGTATCGTGGATGGCATCGAGGCCAGCGGCCTTGGCGCGCTTAGCAAGATCGGTCTTGCCGGCGGTGGCGCCGTTCTCGGCCTCAACGCGCATCTCGAGGTTCTTCTTG
>CABQLI010000014.1 GCA_902464965.1 uncultured Collinsella sp. | reverse complement strand
ATCTAGCCGAGTATTTCGGCCCTAGCTGTTACAGATCAAGACAAACAGAACGCCCGAGCAGAAATATCTCAATCTGTAACACATAGCCCACTTTCGACCGTCTACCTGTTACAGATCGAGACAATAAGATAGTCAAATCCGAACTTTCCAAGCAGTTATGAAGCATGGTTTCTAGTTTTCGGTATCACGAACATACTTTCGGTATCATTTAATGGTATTATGATATCGAAAGTATGTTCGTGATACCGAAAGGAGCCGCATGCGCCAGTTCGATTACACCACAGTCCCAGCGGAACTCGAAGCAACTCCAATCACCAACCTCCTCCTCTCGATACGCGAGCATAAAGGCCGACAGCTTGCTCTGAGTCAAGTCAAACCCGAACTTCTATCGTCACTTATGGAGGAAGCTAAGATCCAAAGCACCCAATCCTCCAACGGACTTGAAGGAATTGTTACCACCCAAAAAAGACTCAAAGCAATCATGGCGTATTCCGCCAAGCCAAGCTCCCGCGCAGAGGAAGAAATCGCTGGATACCGAGATGCGCTGTCGCTTATTCACGAGCAGCACGATTTCATTCCCGTAACGCCATCGGTCATTTTGCAGTTGCATCGTGACCTCATGGTACACACAGCAATCTCGTATGGGGGCCATTGGAAAGATAGCGATAACGAAATCATCTCCATCGACGATCAAGGCAATCGATTTGTGCGCTTTAGGCCGCCTTCGGCCCTAGCAACCCCCGGACTTATCGAAGAAGCCTGTCGGTCCCTCAACGACGCCTTATCTCGTCAAGTTTGCGACCCCCTCCTTATATCATTCCGCTTCATCTTCGATTTTGTCAGCATTCATCCCTTCAACGATGGCAATGGCAGGATGAGCCGGCTCCTTACAACGCTGCTACTCGAAAAGACTGGATACGACGTTGCGCGTTACATCAGCATCGAACGACTTATTGAAGACAACAAGGCGCTCTACTACAACGCCCTCGCTGCAAGCTCCATTGGATGGAATGAAAATCAAAACACCGAAGCACCCTTTATCCGTTTCATGCTCGGAACAACCCTGGCCGCCTACCGACAGCTCGAGCAGCGTACCTTAATTGAATCAAGCACTCGTCCCATGTCGAAGCAAGCGCGTATTGCCGTTCTATTTCAACAGAGACCCGGCGTCATTAAGAAATCCGACATCCGATCCAACTGCCCCGATATCAGCGAGGTTACCGTTAAACGAACCCTCGGTCAGCTTGTTAGTTGCAGCGCAATCGAAAAAACAGGAGCGGGTCGTTCGACGGGCTACATACTCAAAGACGTCCATGCTCTAGAACTATTCTTGCAATCCACAATACCCGATAGCGAGGCCGCAATAACAAAAGAGGCTCCAAAGGATAAGCTCCTTGAACGTGTAAACCACGCCGAGGATGAAAGCAGAGAGGGGCTCTATGAAGACTACGATTCATTCTCAAGGGACATAAAGACGAAATACGGAGTCTAGTCATATCCCAGAATAGCCTCATCCTTGTTGCCCAAAGTTATTTACGCGTCATTGTGAAGCGATAACCCCCTGCGCCGGCAGGGGCAGAAGTATCGTCTGTAGCATTAGCTAGCAGATGACCCGCGTATGTTCCTCGATGGCGACACGATCCTCGGCGGCGACGCCCGGCTCGCACACCACGGCATCCAAACTGTCCAGGCGGCAGAAGGTGTAGAAGTCGCGCTTGCCGATCTTGCTGGAGTCGGCGATGAGGTAGCGTGAATCGGCCTTGCTAAAGGCGAGCTGCTGGATGCGGCCCTCTTCCATGTTAGACGTGGACACGTCGCCGTCCAAAATGCCGTTGGCGCCGATAAACGCCGCGTCGATGCCCAGTGCACGCAGGGTATCCTCGGCCGTTGGTCCCACAAAAGCGGCGGTGCGGCGACGGTACATGCCGCCTACCAGGCACAGGTCACAGTCCTCGCGCGCCTCAAGCAGGTTAAAGACCGAAAGCGAGTTAGTCACGATGCGCAGGCGGCACGCCGGCAGCATCGAGGCCATCTGCTCAACCGTGGTGCCCGTACCCAAAAAGATGGTCGAGCCTTCCTCGATAAGCTCCACGGCGCGGCGCGCGATCTGCAGCTTTTCCTCGGCATGCTTGGTGCGCTTTTCGCTGTGCGAATACTCATGGCGCAACATAGCATGTGGACGGCCCTGCGCACTGCGGGCTCCACCGTGCACGCGTTCGATCTCGCCCAGGCTCGCAAGTTCCTCAAGGTCGCGGCGGATCGTCATATCCGAGACACCTAACGCATCAGAAATCTCTTTAACCGAGACCGTGCCCTGCTCCTCGAGCAGCTGACGAACCTTATCCTGTCGCTCTGCCTTAATCACGATGAATCCTCGCCGTTCTTTGCGCGCATATCATTCAAACAATAACGAACAAATTGTATCAGACTCGTACGCGTCAGAAATGAACGCCCGCACAGCTCCAATCATCACTTTTTTGAGAAAAATACCCCCTGCTTTAGTGGGGTGTAGTGATAATCTCGCCTGTTCGCGCTAAAGTTTGTCGGAAATACCTCGATGTTAGGAACCAAATGATCACTTCCGAGCTTTTCGGCACCGCGCCGTGCGGTACCCCCGTTCATCGTTACACCCTCAACGGGCCCGAGATCTGCGTTCGCATTATGGACTATGGCGCCACCGTGTTGGGCATCGACGTGCCCGATATCCCCGGCAACGTGCGCGATGTGGTGCTGGGCTTCGATAAGCTCGAGGATTACTTTGACAACCCCGCCTGCTTTGGCGCGACCATCGGACCTGTGGCCAACCGCACTGCAGGTGCCACGATCACCATCGCCGGCACGGACTGGCATATGCCCGCCAACGAGGGCACCAACAACCTGCACAGCGATCTTGAGCATGGTCTGCACAAGCGCGTATGGGACGTTGAGCTCGACGAGGTCCACAATGCCGTGCGCATGACCACCTCGCTTGAGGACGGTGAGCTGGGCCTTCCCGGCAACCGCACCTTTACGGCCGTGTTTACCGTGACGCGCACCGGCTGCTTCCGTATCGAATATGGCTGTGAGAGCGACCGCGCCACGTACGTGTCCATGACCAACCACACGTACTTTAACCTTGCCGGTCACAACGCCGGCATGGACTGTGAGCACTTCTTTGTTGCTAACGCTGCCCACTACCTGCCCATCAACGAGCAGAATATCCCCACCGGAGAGATCGCTCCGGTCGAGGGCACGCCGTTTGACTTCCGTGAGCTGCGCCCCGTCGCGCCCGGCATGGAAGCCGACGACCCGCAGATTAAGCAGGCCCGTGGCTACGACCACTGCCTGTGCATCGATGGCTATCAGTACGGCCGTAATCTGCGCCGCGCGATGCACGTCGAGGAGATGTGGACCGGCCGTGAGCTGGACTATTACACCACTGCCCCGGGCGTGCAGCTCTACACCGGCAACTGGCTGGGCGACGAACACGCCAAAGACGATGCCAACTATGGTTGGGGCGCCGGCTTTGCCCTCGAGGCCGAAATGTATCCTGACACGCCGCACCATGCGCTGTTCCCCCAGGGCATCGTGGGCCCCGGTCATCCCTACAGCAATGTGATCGAATACCACTTTATGAGGCACTAGGCCCACAACGCGACATATTGCACAGCAACGCCCGCCGGCACCACCGCCGACGGGCGTTTTTTCATCTTTTGGGCTCAATTTCGCTGTGACTGTATGAGTGACATATCAAAACTATGCCCATTTACTACGTTTAGCCCGGGATGCTCGACCATGCACCGGTTTTTGCTAAATTCGCGAGCCGCCTACCTGCGGTTTTGTTTTTCTCAAATTCGACATGCTCGGCGATAGCCGATCAAACGTAGTAAATGGGCATTGTTTTTGACAGGCAGCATCGCACGCGTCCCTCGCAAGGGCAAAATGATCCGTTTTCCTCCGTCCCCAAGGGATCAGTTGAACAGATTGTCGATGGGATCGGGGGCGGAACTGGGGAGATAGCGGATTTCTAGCTCTATGCCGAGTTCTTGCAGCTCTTTGAAGGCGGCGATGTCCATATCGTCTACGGCAACGGCAGGCGTTGCAGAGCGTTTGCCCTCCCCTGTCTGCATATGGCCAATGCTGATCTTGGTAATCGGCACACCACCCTTAACCAGCGCGAGTGCATCGGCGGGTGAGGCCACCATGATCAGAATCCATTGACGCGGCGTTGCGGTATGGATGATGTCGATGGTCCTTTGCACCGAGAAAAACCGTGTCCACACGCCCTCGGGCGCCGCGACCCTCATAGGCGCCCACTTGCGCGAATCCGCCGCAATCTCGTCGTTAACGATCAGGACAAGATTGGAACCAATCGCCTCATTCCACAGCTCAACGTCTTGCCCGTAAATAAACCGGTCATCGATACGTGTAAGAAGGATCCTGGGTTGAGCCATGGCAGCCCCATTCTGTTTGAGACCCATAAGAGCAAGACTTCGCGTTTCCAATATTAGTGCATTTAAAGTGAGAAAAGCCGTCAGAACCCTTGCGCGGATTTGCGATGTCCCGTATCATAGACAGCCGTTGACGCCTCTGTTGCGTCATCACATGGCCGCCAGCGTAGCTCAGTTGGTAGAGCACCGCTCTCGTAAAGCGGGGGTCACCGGTTCGAGCCCGGTCGCTGGCTCCATTGCATTAGTGCAGCTCAGAAGCGTAATTGCTTCTGAGCTTTTTTGTTTTCGCGTCTCTTTCCTCCTTCTCCGAGGAGTGAAAAAGGGGTGAAAAACTTTTTTAACTGTTTTCCATAAATAGTTAGCATCATCCAACGTTCACATTAGATCGAACAACAATCCTGTTACGCATAGCCTAATTCCGCTGAGTATCAGAGAAGAACGTCCGGATTATATGCATCCAGCTTCGCTTCTCCAGTCGCCAGTGACTCCTCCAGCCGGTCAGCATATTCAACAATAGAGCCGTAGAATATGGGAGAAAATCCGAACTTTTCGATAAAGAGGGGTTCCGCTACGTCAATCCTCTTCTTGGCAACCGCGGCCTCATCCTTTTCATAGTACCCAGTGCCAGGAATCCGCTCGTTTGCCTGCGGCAAGCACTTAAGCTGCCTACACAAGCGCGCCGACCCCTTTGAAAGACCCATAAAGGTGATAGCACCAGAGATTACGCCACCGACGCCCACAACAACCTTGCCAGCGGCATCCCCCACCGTCTGCTTTGTTATCTTGATACCCATGAAGCTCAAGAGCTTCTTCAGGATCGGATACCAACTGGTCTTGGTTAGCGACTGGCGAGCGACCTTTTTCGCGACCGCCTCTTGGGCGTTTTTGGCGATTACGGTTAGCATCGAATTCGCGCTGCCTACACCCATCATCACACCGAGCAACACTGCCATTTCGTAGAGAGTCTCGTCATCAACGTCGTCACATTCTTCAAAAAAGGTCTGCCAGCCATACAGGTATGCCAGTTTCTGCATAATCCTGAATGCGTGCACGTAGTATTACGTAATATCGGCAGGAATGGTGCCCACCATCGCGACACCTCCGGGAAGACCCGCTGCAAAGGAAAAGGCGGTTGACTTCTTTGCCTCATAATCAATTACTTCTCTAGCAATTCTATCGATCAGGCCCACATCGATTCCGGCGGTAACGGGGGTCGTTTCCACGGCAAACTCGACGACATCTTTATGGACACCCTTCCTCCTCAGCTCCGAGCGGAGGAAATGGGGCCGATCAATTCTCACTCCCTTTAGCCGAGCAACTTTTTTCATAAAGTCAATCAAAAATCTCTGGGCCTCCGCCAACTGCTCATCGCTCTTGTCTTTTAACTCTGCAAAAGCCGAATCAACGAGAACAGCGACCCCAAGGCCCTCGCCCTCGTTTTTCTTTCCAAGCAGCCTGACGTCCATACAGCCTTCCAATCAATGCGCCGCGCGGGCTATCGCGTTCTGCGACAGGCCGGACGCACGGAGCCTGAGGGCCTCCCTGGCCCTTATCCTTCTCGCCATGCTGTACCTCCTTGGTCTCGGCTGCATGGACAGCCGGAACGTACCAGGGGGACGGTGCCGACGGGAATATCGGCGGTGCCGAACGGCAATATTCGGGATGTGAGCGGACGGTGTGTAAGCGCAATATCGCCGGTGTCAAAGAGGACAATTACTCAAACAGGTGAAGGAGGGCATCGAGGAGGATAAGGAGATTTACGGTGGCAATTAAGAAGCCAACTCGCCGCGTCATGCCCGTTGGAGAGGCGAGCATGACCCTCATGGGTAATCAAGACACACGAAACAAAGGGGATTCGACAAGTCGCAAGAAAGGGGAGTGCATCACCTTTTGGGTTACGGAAGAGCAGAAGCAAGAGATGAGCACCTACGCGGCGGAACACAACACCACGGTATCAAGGATCATCATCGAAGGCCTTGAGATACGCATGGGTAAAGGGCAATCATTATAGCTTAGCCTTCTGCAATTGCTGCGACTCGATGCGGTCCTATCGATTTGCGCAACGGTGTGACGCGTTATCTAGACTGACGATCGTTTCCGCTGCATTTGCCAGCTCATTATCATGTGAAACAATGATAATGAGCTGTTTCAATTTGTTGTTTCTGACATACGAAGCGAGTTCGGCTCGGCTTGTTTCATCCAATCCAGTTGTAGGCTCATCGAGCACCAAGACTGATGGATTACGGGAAATTGCCGACCACAAGTATACACGGCGCAGCTCACCACCCGAAAGTTCAGGACAACGTTTCTCAAGCAAGCCCTCTATGCTGGTTGTCAACGACGGTAGCTCATTCATATGCTGGTGCTTTGTAAAAAATGGGGTGTTGAAATAATCCAACAGGTCCCGAACCGTCTCATCTGGAGCGAAGCACGGTTGGGGGCAGCACGATATCGTGTCTGAACGTATGTAATCCAAATTGCATTTTTCAATCGGCATGTCGTTGTATGTTACTTTGCCTGCCGATGGATACAGCCCAAGGAGCAGGTAAAGGAGCGACGTTTTTCCTCTTCCATTTTCTCCGGTTATGCAGTATGTTCCAGGGCCGGAGAAATCGAAGGAAAATCCGTCAAGAACCTTTCGGGGAGATCCGTCTGGAAGGGGTGCCGTAAAATCCAACTTGGAAACAGAAATGCGATTTATTGTGTCAATCTTGACTAAACCTGTCTGATCTTGCTCTGGTTCCGGTCCTACCTTTCCCATGGCGCTCATCCTGTCCCACGAAGCCTTGGCATCCTGATAGGACTTGAACAGGTTCATCGTGTTTTTCAAGGTTTTAAATAGGACGGCAAAATATGCACCGACGATGGTGTATTCGCCTATCGTCATGGTTCCATTGATGATTCGCACTCCGGATACGATGAGTATTATCGCTTGAAACACGGCAGCAAAAAGGCTGTCAATCGATGTTAGTGAGAATGAGAGCTTTCCCGAGTGCAAGACCTTTGGAAAATACTTTTCAAATCCGGTGTCAAGTGCTAGCTCGCTTTTATTGTATGAAGACGTTAACTGAATGTTGAGAATCTGATTCAACTGCGATGCTATTACGGCATAGAAAGCGCTATCTGCCTCCTTCTTCTCGTACATGACTTTATATAGAAGCTTTCGCAATCCGGTAATAACGAAGAGATATGCCACAAGAAGGAGGATGGAGAATAGTGCGAGGAGTGGATCAACCGACCATATGACGAGCAACACGAAAGGAATGGCGACAACAGACAGGGGAGCGCTGATAAAGTTTGTTAGAACGAAAGAAGAAACAACACCTGAGTCAGTGAAAATCCTTTGCGTCGTATAGGCTGAGTCGGTTGTTCGGTTCGTCAGAAAATTAACTCGCTCAAAGCGCAAGACGGTTTCCCTGAGTAGGTCAAAAGAAAGCTTTGTGGATATACGGATAGATAACGTTCCTGCAAAATATGAAAATAAGGCAGAAAAGACCCCTATTGAAGCTACGAGGAGCGCAAAAAGCACAGCATCCTTCTCGCTGCGATTGGCAAGAAGGAAATCTAAGAACTTTCCGTTCACATATGGTGCGGCATAGGAAAGGGCGATTCCAATCGTCGTGATGGCAATGAACGTGAAAGCACCCTTTGTTTTACTAAACTTCGATAAGACGTACCGAATCAAGAATGGCCCCAATCTATCAGGTATGAAATACCAACTGATGACACCTTACACCGCGGTTCGGTGGAAACGAAGCGGCGACTAATCGGCACGAGCGCTTCCATAGAGAGTCTTTGCGAGCTGGATCCTCATAGAAACGGGAATTTTATGTTCGATCAATAGGCCGCGCACGGCAGTCGGACGGCTGAAAAATAAAACAGCCGTCCGACTAAAGCTGTAAATTTTTTCATTGTTTGTTGGGCATGCGCCTGAAGTTTCATGCAATAGGAAATCCATTATGACCATGGTCGAAATGTGAACACTACGATCGTTAGCAAGGAGACGCCAAGACCGGCAAAGATTATGATGAGCGGCAGAATGAAAGCCGCCGATGCCGATAATGGGATTTGGGACGCAAAGGCAATGATGCCCGCGAGAAGGAGACCGGCTCCCGTCAACGCTATTCCGAGTCCGACCAATCTGGCAACAAGAGGAATCTTCTCGCTTGGAATATGAGCGATATGGTAACTGTGAATCAGGCCGGGATTGCCGGTCTTTACCATTAACACCCCGACAACGAGAAAGCAGATTCCTCCTACCATGCCGCCAATGGATGATCTTAGCGCTTCAGGACTCATTGCTCGTCTTGGCCACCTTGCTCGCTGAGGGGAAGTGCTGCGGCAAAAGTGATGAGGACCAGTTCATAGGCTCCAACTGCGGTGACTCCGACCGCCACATTTGCTCCCCACACGATGTAATACATGTCGAACCAAGTTTCCGTTCCAAGAGTCGATGCTCTGGTCGGATTCATGTTGTCTACTACGGGCTTCTCGTACATTTAACCCAACATCTCCTTCAACGATGAGTTCAACAGTTCATCCGCGGTATCATCAATCAGGTCAACGTGTAGATCACCTCCCATATCTATATCGCAAATTGTGTCGGACATACGCTCCATGTCGTCAATGGTCCACATGTGGTTACAGAGGTCTTGAACCAGTTTTGTGGACCAAATTGAGCTAAGTCCGTTGTTCCAGTAATCCTCAAGAGGGTGGTTTCTGATGTTGCCAACCACTAACGGGATATACGGAGAAACGACGATGTCGCCGTTTGCGTGCACTGAAACCTGATCTAATAGATATCGGTTATCAGAGAAGCGAATTAGATGGTCGACGGGGTCGCCCCATTGCGGTCGGACATTCGGGTGCTTCCGAAGGAAGTCGTCCTCTTGAATGGCGTGAATCAACGTACGGTATTGGGAATAGTCCGGTCTAATAAATGTGTTCTTTCGCGCACGGCCCAAAACCATGAGGGGTTGGACACGTAGTTCGATAAAGTCACCCGGCGTCCTCTTCGGCCTGTTAGATTTGGTGAAAATCTCATCTAATAGTGAGATGAAGTGAGATGACATCGGGAAACTGTTCGGTGTTGAACGACGTGGGCGTAAATGCGATAGCAAGGTGCAAATCGGAATGGTTGAGTACGGTGGCAACTGCTTCTTCGACGATTTCGAAGGCTCCCTCATGTCCCCTCAGCCTATCGTGAGCTGACCCAATGCCGTCTAGGCTAAATTGGATGCTTTTGAGTCCGGAATCTTCTAAATCTCGGAGAAGGGATTCCGTGAGGAGAAGCCCGTTGGTTACCAGGCTCGCTGCAACATTCCCATCTCGCAATATGGGAAGGCAGCGCAAGATATCTTTACTGCGCAACAAGGTTTCTCCTCCACAGAAACACATGCTGTAAAGCGACATGTCTGCCATTTCCTTTGCGAAAACAAAAAGTTCATCTGAGGTCAACTCGTCGTGCATGACCTCATTCTCGCCGCTGCTGTTATAGCAGTGCAGACATCTCAAGTTGCACTTGTTTGTTATGTCAAGGGCGACGTGATGTGGCGCTCTGAGAACGTTGGTGTACTTGTTTTCCGAAACTCGTCCCATGGTTCCTCTTAACAGACTTCTGAAAAACAGTATACATTCATGCAGTCGCCGTCGCTGCACTCACCTGGAAAAGTGCCAGCGCAAGTGAATTCTGGCTCATTGATAAGATTTCGAATTCCTTCGTTTGATGCAATTTCCTTGCTGGTTAGGTTCAGGTGGAAAAAATTGGGGACATCGCAAAATTCTTGACGATAGAAGCTGGCCGCAGCGGCAATACATTGAACGGCGATGCTTGCGGGGCACAAAAGAAGACAGATGTCTGCGTATCTGAGTAAAGGATTGCTGGAGGGGGCGAGGCCGAGTAGACCGGTTGGTCTCCCTGACTCATATACAATGAAAAATTCCTTGCTCAGATTGAACAATCCGTTTCGCACCTCTAGCGGTCGTTCATACTGCTCGACGGAAAGAGGCCAACCGTAGACAATTGTGGGACTTTCTGGTTCTGATGAGCTCGCCTGGCTTGCCAGGGAGCAAATCAGGCGAATATCGTTTTCTTGGGCAAGCCGTATATGGGTCCCATTGTCCACGCAAATCTCATCGGCAATGGGTGTGCCATTTTCGGTCGGAGTTTTGACCCATCCTATTAGTCTCGATACGCTGAAACCTCTCATTGCCGAGGCTAAGTCAGATTTGAGCATGTCCGGATTGGCGTCTGGAAACTTGTCGCACATCCGATTAAGGATTGTTTCGACGGTGTTTTTACCATCGCACAGAGAGACGATGTAGCTCCCGCTTCCGTTCAACATGATATAGTTCAGCTCATCGCGTCCGGTTAGAACAGAGCGGTACCCGTTCTTTTCCTCTCTTGAGTATGGGAGAGAAATCGATTTCGGGATAAATCCCCTTATTTCGTCAAAGCTCCATTCCATAATTAATCCCTCCTTGTGTCTGTTTGAATAAGAGCCGATTTTAGGCTCTTCGGTAGTTTCTGTGGGCGAGACATCAATTTTTCCGCAGGTGGATGCAAAAAAGTTCCGCATATAAGGGAAACGGCCCCGAGAGGGGGCCGTTTCCGCGCCGGGCAGGGTAGGATTTCGCTTGCTACATCAACCTACCGGAAAGGCCCTGACGCATGAACAGGATACTAAGCCGCGCGCTCGCGCTGGTCCACACCGTGATCGAGTACGCCAGCATCGACGGCGGCAGGATAATCGTCGGCGTCAGGCCGTGGACGAGTTTCGGGCTGCGGTGCCCCGTCTGCGGGAGGGCAGCGAATGCTACGACAGGTCGCCAAGGCCGCGGCTGTGGCGCGCGATGGACCTGGCGAGGTCGACCTCTCCGCGCTCGGGCTGCACGAGATGGCGGCGTCCCTGCCCGACTACGTGAGGATGGTCGCCGCGGGCGAGCGGGGCTTCGCCTCCGCCCTCGAGGAGATGACGCGCGCCGAGGTCGCCGCCCGGGAGGTCAGGATCACCAGCCAGCGCATACGGTCGTCGGGGTTCCCCTACGTCAAGGGGCTGGCGGACTTCGACTGGGACTTCCAGCCGTCGGTCCCGCGCGCCGAGATCGAGGAGCTCGCGACCCTCAGGTTCGTGGAGCGGGCCGAGAACGTCCTGTTCGTGGGAGCCCCGGCGTGGGCAAGACGCACCTCGCCGTCGCGCTGGGCATCGAGGCGGTCAGGGCGGGGCGCGAGGTCAGGTTCGTGGACTGCGCCCGGCTCGTCGAGGACCTGGAGGACGCCTCGTCGCGCGGCATCCTCAAGAAGAGGCTCAGGTACTACGCCCACTCGAGGCTGCTCATCATCGACGAGCTCGGCTACCTCGACGTCGGCAGCGCGGGCGCGGACCTGCTGTTCCGGCTGATATCGAGGCGCTACGAGCAGCGCTCGACGATCACCACCAAAGTGGGGATCGGCGGCTGGGGTAGGGTGTTCGGGGACGACGTGGCGGCGAGCGCGATCGCGGACAGGGTGTGCCACCACTGCCACCACTGCCACCTGGTCAAGATAGCCGGCAGGTCCTACAGGCTGAAGGACCTGCCGAGGGACGGACCCGTCAAGGCGTGACCGGAATCGGTGAAAATACGTTAGCGCAAGCGGTGAAGCCGCCTTTGCGCGAACGGCGCGTTTGATTAGTGAAACTGGTGAAAATTAGATTGACGCTAACAGGGGCGTGCCCGTCGCGGCGTTTCACGGGGATGTCTCGCGCCATCCCCGGACCCCTTCGCGCCAAAGGGACGAGTCCCCTTGGAACCCCGGGCCGCCATCACTGCGCCTCCGCTCACCTGTCCCGTTGCACTCCGGTCGATTCGGCCTACGCTTCTCGGGGCATGCAAGATATGTATTCCGTGCAACGGAATATCTTGCCCGGCCGAAGCCGGGATGTGCGAACCGCTCCAAAGTCGCTCCCGCAGAACCGTGCAACAGGCTTACCGGCTGTTGCACGGACCTCAGATATGAAAGTCAGTCCCGGCCTCTTTCGTCATCCACACCCTCGCGAGCCAGCTCCCACGCGGCCCGTATGGCAAGGTCGATTCCCCTTGCCGTGAACCTCATAATCCGCCCGGTCGAGCGGTTGACGGCGTAGCCGAGCCTCGCGCCGTTGATCTTCCTCGTCTTGCCGAGGGACTCCGAGTGATAGCGGTATTGCAGCGCCCCCCGCTTGGATCGGGCGATCTCGATCCCATCCGATTCCAACCGCCTTGCAAACTCTCCGAAGCGGTCGGGGCAGCTCTTGAGCCTCCCGACCTCCTCTGCCCTCTGGGCGACAATCGCTCGGACCCTTGCGTTCTCGGATTTGTCGGATCTCCCCTTCTTTGCCATCTCGCGCTCCTCGCGACCGGGCTGGCGCGCGTGCACCTTCGAGTTCGAGAGGCCCCTTTCGAGCTGGCTCAGGCCGTACTTCGTATCGAGCTCCTCCACCGTTCTCACGCGGGATTTCGCCGCCGCCCTCGCCGGCCCGTCGTTCAGACGCCGCCCAGTCTCGAGGTCCGTCCTATTGATGGCGAGGTGAGCGGCGAATCGGGCCGATCCATCCGACCTGCACCTCTCCTCATGCAGCACAATCACGATCTCCTGGTTGGGATAGCGCTTGGCGATGTAGTCCCTCGCGTACTCCATGCAACGCGAGGGCGTCATCGGCCCGCCGTTGCAGGAGCACTCGTCCGGGTTGAAGCCGATCACCTGATGCTGCATGTACGTGCACCTTGCACCCTGCTTCCCGGGCCGGTTGTGCCCGGCCGCCTCCCGGGTGGCGTCCATTTCCTCGAACCATCGATCCTCATCGATGATGTGCTGGGTATCGTGGTCCAGGACTTTCTCCCTGTCCCAATCGAAATACCGCTTGAGGTTTTGGAGGTGCTCCCCGCTCATGACGCTCGCCTGCTTGATTGCGGTCATTTTCCAACTCCCTTCAAAAACCGCCGTCAGTCGACGAAGAGGCCGGACCATCCGTCGGCAACAGGCGGCTCCGCGGCCTCTTCCTCGAATTCGGGAGTCCAGAGATCGACGCCGTCCTCCCGACCCATTTGCCTTGATATCAGCCTGGCCTGGTATTCCATCCTCTTGGCCGCCTCGTGCTCGCGCGTCCCCAGATCGAAGTGCTCCTTCGTCGGCATCCGCGTGCAATCGCAGACAGGGGCCCGGAAGCACCCCGCATGTTCCCTGCCCACGCCGTTCTCCGCGGTCTTCACCACGATGACGCCGTCCTTGTCGGGGGACATCTCCGTCCACTCCCAAGGATGAATCAGGTCGTCGGCGTGCTCGCTGTAGGATGTCGACCCCGTACCGCCCGAAGGCCCCCTGCTCGAGCTGGTTCCCATGGTGTGCCGCGTCGTCTTCCCGACTAGCTCGGTGAAATACTGGCGGTCCTCGGCCTCGCCCAGTTTCATGGCGACCTTGACGCCGCAGTTTGCCAGGATCTTCTTCCGTCCGTCGCGCTCGCCGTACTTGTTCAGCTGAGAGATGTTCTGGACTGCGCCCATCCAGAACAGGTCGTACGAGCGCCCAAGGCTGAGAAGGCTAGGCAGGCACTCGACCTTCGGCAGGTTCCCCCATTCGTCGCCGAGGATGGACACCGGCCGCGGCAGCTTTCCACCAGCTGCGTCCGCGATGGAATACACGGCAGCGTAGAGCTGCTCGAACAGGACCGCCGCGATCGCGTTGTAGGGGGAGCCCTCGTCCATCACGTGGAGGAACAGCGCGGTCTTCTCGCTCAGGATTCTACTCGGATCGATATCATCGCCCGAGACCATTCGCGCAATCGGCGCCGAAGCGTAGATCCTCAGGTTGACCTTTAGCGTGGAAACGATGCTCCTCAGCTCGTTGCCGCCGCTCGAGATGAACTGTGAGGCACGCGAGCGGGCCGGATGCCCCTGCGGCAGGGAACGGAACAGGCCCTTCAGCGGCTCACACGGATCCTCGCCGGCCCCCTCCGTCCCCAGGCACATGATGTGGTAGACCGTCGCGAGGTGCTTGCAGCCCCGCGGGCAGCCCTCGTCCAGCACGACCAGAAGGATCGTCGCGGCGAGCAGCGACCGCGCGGATTCCGTCCAGTGGCTCGCCTTCGCATCGCCCTCCCCGGCGATGAGCGTACGGGCGACGGCATCCGCGGCCTGCTCAGCCCCCGGCAGATTCCCCCCGTTCGCGAGCCTATCGACCATTTCCAGTGGATTGAACGTGTCGCTCTTCTCGGGATGCTGGGCGTCCAGCAGAAGCACCCGGTACCCGCGACGCTCCAGCTCGTCGCCCGTCAACTCGATGAGCTCACTCTTCACATCGGACACGATAATGGTCTGCGGCCTCGATTCCCCGTCATCCGCCCCATACGTCAGCAGATCAATTGTCGGGATCAGCAGCGATCTTGATTTTCCGGCACCCGTTGAGCCGTCGAGGAACATGTGCCGCCTCGGTTCGAACAGATACTTGGAGCCGAACAGCGTCTTCTCAAACCCGTACACGAATCCTCTGCTTTTCGGCTGTCCGTGCCCGTCCCAAATCTCCGAGCCCCGGATGGTCTCCGGCCCCGTTTTCACCCGCGCCTCCCCAAGTACACCTCCGTCGGCGGCTCGCTCCTTCGAGGAAGCCGATAGCTGCATGAGCACGAATACCGACAGGAACAGCGCGAACGAGGCGAGGCAGCCAGGGACGCAATGAGGCCCCACGTTAATCCACCACCAAATGGTGTTATCCACGCTCAGGGTGAATCCGATCGAGCTCAGCTCGATTGGAAATCCGAGGATCATGCAATCGAGGGGAATGGCGATAAGTGGCGCAAACCCCGCGGTAAGCAGCGCTGCGAAAACCAGCGCCATGACCAGCTTCTCCTTCACGAGAACCACCTACTCTCTCGCACGGGCGAGTAGGTCGTTGACCCAGCCCACCGCCGTCGAGACGATTGATGTCGCCCGGTTGAGATTATTGAGGACGACCGGATCGGACCCGTAGGTGTTGAGGGCGCGGACCGCCTGGTTGAGGTTCGTGCCGATCTTCTTCAACTCAGTCCTGATACCGGCAAGTTCCCCCGCGTCGGCGACCCTGACCGGCTTCTCGCCGCAGAGCAGGGCGGCATCGCGCATGAAGGAGGACGCCGGCATGTTCATGGCCGCCGCCTTCTCCTCGATAGCCTTACGCTGCGACTCACTCATCCGTACGTTGATATGCGTATTCATGGAAGTCATAACCATCCAATCCGAGCGGGGCCGACGCATCGGCCCCGCCCCTTTTATTAAGTTGAAATTGTTTGGAGCATCTGACCGATGCGCCCAATCCTCACCCTCGCCCAGACATCGAAGGGGACTCCCGGCAAGCTGCCGAGATATATACGGTATGGTCGCCATTGTTCTCTATAGATATCGAGAGCATCGAGCAGGCGCTTCCATTCCCAAATGAGCTCATCAGCCGAGAGCAGAGGAAGATCCCTGTTCTCGGCGCGCGCGAGCTCATCGGACGACAAGCATGGATTGGGAGCCCGGTATCCACCAATGTAGGGTCCGGGCTCCATAATTAGCCGATTTCGGTAAACATCGCTGCTGGTGCGTTGAACTCAAACTCGACAATACCGCAGGAACCGTAACGGTTCTTTGTGATTGAAGCAATGACGGGCCGTTTTTTAAGCAACATATTGGCATTACGCTCTTCGGGCTTATCGCCCTTAATAGAAAGCGACATAACGAGATCTGCCGAATACTCGAACATGTTGCACCCGCCTATCGCCTGAAGCCCGGTGGTCTGCTTGTCGTAATTAACGCGGTTAATTGATGAGATAGCGAAGAGCGGACAATGGGCCTCATCCACGATTCGGCGGAGCTCGGAAGCGACGAGCTTGAGGCCGATACGCTCGTCGGCAATGCGCAGTTCCTGCGGCAAAGAGACGATTTGCGCGTAATCAACAATAACCAGTGGCGGTTCGCCATGTTTATCGGCAACCTCTTCGATTGCCTTTCGCATCCCGGCATATTTAATTTCACCAGGAATGATATACATTCGCTCGGCGATGCTGCGGGCGTAAATGTCGAGAACCTTCTCGAAGAGCCCGCGTTTGTCCTCAGACATGCCATCGCCGTTCATATCATCGTGCGTGAGCTCGCCGCCCGAGATGCGGGTGAGGCTCTTCGCGAGCATGCTGTCTCGCCCGAGCTCGCCCTCAAAGATGACCACCGGATGGCCAGCAATGGCCCATCCGTCGGCGATTTGCTGCATAAACGTTGTTTTACCCGTACCGGGTCCGCCGGGGACGATGCACAGGTATTGACGAAGACCTCCGAGGATAGTATCCAGCGCACCGTGTTCGATATGCCCAAGCGGCCTATTCTTTAAGATACGCAAGGCGGTCTCGTCGAGGCCGACGCTCATGGGATTTAAAGCCGGCACGGTTCGCTCGCCTCCAATTCATGGAGGTATGCAAAGAAGCTCGATTCAAGGATGTAAATGCGGCGGTGCAACGCAATCGCGCGCCCGCTCTCCTTCATCATCTTCGAGGCCGTAACCGGACTCAAGCCGGTTATCTTGCACACTTCAGCGATGCCAAGAAGGCGCTCGCGGCCCAAGTTGGAATCAGAAGAAACCGCAGTTGATGCTTGTACGGCAGCGTACGGTTCAGGCTCTACAATCATGGTAGAATCCTTTCAGGCTAGCTCGCCCCTCCCCCTTCGTCGCCAAACTTAGATAGGGAAGGGCGGGCGGCTTTTTAATCAATGACCGAAAATAAAATAACTCCTTTCAAACAAGCTGGTCAGGCGCTTACTGTTTATATTGTAACACTGTCTGTTGCACAATCATATCTAGTTACAGTTCTAATTTCTAATTCACTTTCTGACTGTATAGACTTTATTGTCTGACTGATTTAATATATATATAACGATGATTGGAGTGGTTATGGGACGTTTACCATTATCCGGAAGTAAGATGCGGAAAATTAAGTTCGGAACAACTGTTCAGGCGACGACCCCGGAGAAAATCGAAGAGCTACGCCTCAAGAACCCCGAATCAGTCAGAAGCACCGGCGAGGCTATCGACTATCTATGCAACCTGCTCACGGGGTTGCAGCCGAGGGTCGCCAGGGCCCTCGATGAGGCGTGCCTCAGGGAAGCTCGGCAAATCACCAATGAAATGAAGGCCCTTCCCGTTGACGGATCAGAAGAAATGAGTTTTAGTCAATTGGAACTTTATCGAGAGCAATTCCAGAGGCTCCACGACCATTTCTCTTTATATTGCGAGAAAGAGGAGAGGCCCCAGGGAATGCGACGGGTCGATCTCCTCGGCGGCGATTACGCTGTCCTCCCCTCCTCTTGGACTTTATTGGAAACAGAGGAATGCGCGAAGTCTTGCAGCCAGGTCGGAATTATCGAAATTCGCGGCGGCGCAAAATACGATGCGCCTCATTTTGCCTTCTTCCATAACGGAGAGTACAGTCAAAAGGACAAATTGCAGCGCGCAACCAAACTCTGGCCCCGCATGACCGACGTGATGCGCGACGAGGTCAAACTGGTCACAGATGATGAGGGACATTACCTAAATATGGACGAGCACCTAGCCGCCCCCATCATTTGTTATTTCAACCTTCTAGATGCCAGCTACTATCAGTCTATGGAGCTGGAGCCGCCATATGGCGCAATGATCTACCGAAACAATGTCGCTTAAAAAAGAGGCCCCAAAGGGGCCTCTTTTTTAGCCCTTTTTAGCCCTTCAGCAAATCATCCAGCACTGATGCTGCCTTCTGGTCATTTGCCTCGATAAAGTGGCTATAGATAGACAGCGTCGTCGATGGGCTAGCATGGCCCAAACGCGCCTGGATCGTCTTAATGTCCGCATTGGCACCAACGAGCAAAGTCGCTTGCGTATGTCTAAGCTCATGAGGCTTCAGCCCGCTATAACCCGTATAGCGGGTACGTTTGACGCCGTCACTCCCAATGACTTCCCTGCTCTCCTTAAAAGTACCGAAGCCGTTTTTCGCCGCAAACAGCCTAAACGCCCTTGAATAGTTATGTCCATCCATCCGGGTCACAAGAGCCCGTTTGCCGTTGGCGGCGTCAACGATCCCAATGGAATGGACAATGGGCGTTTCTCCAGTCTGCCCCACTGCAAAGGAATCGAACTCACTCCGCTGAATGGCTTTCCACCTGTCCAGATAGTCGGCAAGTTCATTTCCAACCGAAATCTTACGCCTGCTCATCTTTGATTTAGGCGGCCTCAATGTCCTGTCGTTCGTATATTGCTTTACTATCCTCAGAGTCTTGGCGTCGGGGTCATAATCCTCCCATGAGAGACCAAGGGCCTCCCCCTTCCTCAAACCGCAGAGAAGTAGAAGCATTGTGCATGTGATAAAGGAAGATGGCTTCTCCTCCAAAAGGACCGCAAGAAGCCTTGCCGCCTCATCGGCGCTCAGCGCCTTACGAGCCTCGACATTCTGCTTGGGCAGTTTCACTCCCCTACAAGGGTTTTTGCCCACGAGGTCGTTATCGACGGCATCCTCCATTACCTGTTTGAGCTTGATGTGGATGCGGCGAATTTCACTTTCGCTGAATCGGCCTTCTTTTCTAGCCTTGGCATAAGCAGTGCGAACGTCATCCGATTTAAGCCGAGTGAGATCGGGATTGCCGAACAGCTCGCGTATGTGACGAATGTCCAAACCTTCACGCTCATAAGCAAGAGGTGATCCCATGGTCGACTCCCTGTTCGCGTGAAACCTGTCCGCATAATCTGATAGGCCCAGAGGACCATTGCCACGGTTGGAAGCGCCCTCAAGTTCAGCTCTATAGGCCTCCAGCGCCTTGGCGACTTCACTCGGCCAGTTTTTCGGGTTCTTGCTTCTGCAGTGAACCCTGCGTGACGGACTACGGCGGTACCGTCCTGTCTCCGGATCTTTTCCCAGGGAAAAATAAATCCGATAGACGCCTTTGCTCTTATCGATGCATTCCGATGTGCCGCGAGCGGTCTTTTTTATCAATCCCTGCAATCATATCCCTCGTTAGATTTTCGATTAGGCTTGCTGGCAAAGGCTTTGCCAGCAAGCCTAATCGAAACTTTTCACACTTTCAAGTCTCTCTAAGTGTGAAAATAGTGGGAAATATGATTCTAATAGCTAGCTCAATAATTGTTAATTACCTATTTCTACCTGCGCTTCCTTTAAATTCAGTGAAATTGGTCTCATCTCGTCAAATGCCGAATTCACGTACTCGTAAAGCGGGGGTCACCGGTTCGAGCCCGGTCGCTGGCTCCATTGCACAAGATAGCCGCCTTCTGGCGGCTTTTTTGTTGCCGATTTCGGGCGCGCATCCGCCAATCCAAGCACAACGCCGCCGGAAACTCCCCTACTCAACAAAAGCCCCGCCAACCGCAATCCCCAAAGGAACCGCGATCAGCGGGGCCCAAGCGAGCTCCCCCAAGGGATAACGCTCGCAACACGAACAGCTCAGCCGAGCAGCGCGCTACTCCTCCCAGTAAGCATCTGCAAGCAGCTTAAAGCAAATCTTCTTGACCGGCTGCGCGCCATCGCCCGGGAACTCGAGCGTGGGCATGTGAGGCTCGCCGGCAACAAACAGCGCAAACTTGTCGTCAGCAAGATCGCCGGCGATCGAGGCGTCGGAATCGACCAGATCGTAGTCGTCCTTCTCGTCGAACTCCTGGACCAGCGTCAGGCTGCCCGTGGCAACCTTAAAGGCCTCGCGACCCTCGACGTCGATCTGCAGGTCGTGATAGCGCTGATGCGTCTCATAGTGAGCCTCGGCTTCGGGACGCGTCGTGGGAGCCATGACGTTCGCAAAGACCTTGTCGCCCAGAATCGGATGGCTGCCGACCTCGAGCTTCGCCGGATCGTTCTCCTCGAGCCAGTCGATCAGCACGTCGAGGCCCTTGAGCATTCCACGGTACTCCTCGATATCGCCCAATGCACCGTAAATCATCTAAATCCCCTCTCGGATCGTTTCTTTGGCGGCTACTCGGCAAACGCATTACCGACGCTGTTGCCACCCACATGCGTCTCGACCAGGGTAAGGTCGGGATTGAACACGACAGTGTCGGCGTCGCGCCCCGGCATAATGCTACTGCACTTGTCGTCGACATGAGCTGGCAACCGATGCCGGGGCCGCAGCACAAGCTCCTACAGCTCGGTCACGACAACGCCGTTGTAAACCTCGTCCCAACGATCCATAACCAAGTGGCCAGTCATGGGATCCATGGCATTGAGCTTGCCGCAGGTGTTGGCGGTACGCAGCACCGTCTCGTCGTCGGCTCCGGCAGCAATCGCATGTGCGAAGCCGGCAATGGTCGAATCGCCAGAGCCCGTAGCGTTAACGGCGGGGATATCGGGGGTCTTGGCGCGGAACGCACGGCCATTGTGGAAGCCAACTGAGCCGGCAGCGCCCATGGATACGACGACCCAGGGGATATCGGAGAAGCGGGCGTCAGAGGCGAGCGCGGAACGGAGCTCGTCCACATCGTCGGTGGTAAAGCTCGTGCCCAGAAGGCCGTTAATTTCGGTCAGGTTAGGCTTAACCAGCTCAGGCTTGACCTCGGACTTGAGCGCAGCCTCGAGCGAGGCGCCCGAGGTATCGAGCAGCACCTTGGCGCCGGCGTTCTCTGCAATGCCCGTGATCTTAGCGTAGTAGTCCGCCTCGACGCCGCGGGGCAGCGAACCCGAGATGGTAACGACATCGGCCTTGCTCGCAAGCTCGGCGAACTTGGCGGTAAAGGCATCGAGCTCCTCGGGGGCAATCGTCGGGCCGCTCTCGAGCAGCTCGGTCTGGTTGCCGGCGTGGAGGATGTTGAGACAAATGCGAGTCTCGCCCTTGATGGGCACAAAATCATTCTTAATGCCGTTAGCATCCATGAGCTCGGCCATATAGGCGCCCATATGACCACCAAGCAAGCCGGTTGCCACGACATCGTCGCCCAGCTGGCCCAGGACGCGGGCCACGTTGAGGCCCTTACCGCCGGCGGTCTTTTCGGGCGTCACGCGGTTGACGTCGTCGATAATGAGCTCATCGAGCTGATAGCGCGTATCGACGGACGGGTTCATCGTAACGGTGAGGATCATTTCTAGCTCCTTATCTCGCAGGCTCCTTATGCCTTGCAAAACGAATTGGCTACATGCGACTACAGAATCTCGATTGTGAACGAGCGCACGATGGTTTCTTTGGGCTTGGCGATAAGGCAGCCGCGCTTGTGCTCAAGCACGTCATCCTCATCGGAACAGGTCGAGAGGCCGCCCCAGGGTTCAACTGCCACAAAATCACCCTCGGGCTTGCTCCACACAATGAGGTACGGGAAGCCCTCAAAGCTCAGGCGAACGCCCTTGTCCTCGCCCTTTTTGGAAAGCGTGACCTGACGGCTCTCGAGCACGTCAAAGATAGTCTCCGCAAAATCGAAGAGCTCATGCGACAAAGGCAGCGTCTTTCCCACCATGGGGTTCTTGGAGCGCCTGTCCACATCAATCAATCCGGTCGAGGGAACGGCGGTGCAGAGCTCCGCAGCCTCGTCTTTCTCAAAACGCAACTCGTAGTCCGTATAGGACTCGCCCTCGTCGAGCGGACACCTAAAGCCGGGGTGTCCACCGATAAAGAAAGGCATGTCCTCGGTGCCCTCGTTGGTAACCTCATAGGAGACACGCACGGCGGCGTCCTCGAGCGTATAGCGGGCGACAAGTTTAAACGGATACGGATAATCGCTCAGCAGCGCGGCGTTATCCTCCGAAGCCAGGCACATCGCCAGCTCGTTTGCGCTTTGGCTCAACAGCTTCCACTCCTGCTTGCGCGCAAAGCCGTGGCGGGCGAGCTTCACATGATGTCCGGCAAACGTCATGGCGCTGTTATCGCGCAAACCTCCGCAAATCGGGAAGCAAATCGGTGCCTGGCCGGACCACACGGCGGGATCGCCCTGCCACAAGTACTCGCGACCTCCAGCCTCAATCGAGGTAAACGAGCCGCCGGCCGTGGAGACCTTGATAGAAATCGAATCGTTGGAGAGAGCGTATTCCATTGTCCATCCTTTCGAACAACTGCTTTTTGCTCGCAAGAACCCGTCTCGGCCCTGACCAAAGGACAAACCCGCACGTTCATCGATGCGTCCGGTTTCCCAGGCATGCAACGGGGTACCATACAGACATTGATGCAATTACAGCTGAAAGGCCTTCTTATGCGAACCATCATCCTTTATGCCTCACGCCACCACGGCAATACGAAAAAGCTCGTGGACGCCATCGTCGAGGCGCACCCCGAAATCGATACCCTCGACGTGAAGTCACTCGGTAAAAACGAGTACCCCGACCTGCACGAATACCATCTGATCGGCGTCGCCACAGGCATTTATTACTCCGAGATCGACAAAGATATGGCGCGCGTGCTCACGAACGTGCTGCAGCCGCAGGACAAGGTGTTTGGCCTTATGACCTACGGTGGCAAAAACAAGTGGTACGGCAAGGATATCGATGGCATCTGCCGCATGAGGCAGGCCATCTTTATGGGTGTCTACGGCTGCCCCGGCTTTGATACGTGGGGGCCGTTCAAACTCACCGGCGGTGTCCAGAAGGGGCACCCAACTGCCGAAGAGATTAAGGGAGCTGTCGATTTCTTCGACAAAATCGAAGATGAGTACGGCGACATCATCGTCGAAGAGTACGCCAAGCGCGAGAAGCGTCTAGCATACGAGAAGGAGCATCCCGCGGGGGGTCTTGTGGCCGGCGTCAAGCGCACGGCAAAGAAGATCGCTAACAAGCTGTAACTGTTAAGGTGCTTTTGAGCGTTTAACCCATACGGCGGGTCCGAGCAGATTCGGGCCCGCCGTCTTTTTCTATCGTTACTCGGTAAAGGCGTTGCCGACGCTCTGGCCGCCAACATACGTCTCGACGAGGGTGAGCTCATGGTCGAACACGACAAAGTCGGCGTCGCGACCCGGCATGATGCTGCCACACTTATCCTCGATGTGCGCGGAGCGCGCCGGCACCTCAGTTGCCATGCGAATGGCGATATCGGCGCTGGCGATGCCCCAGTCGACGATGTTCTTGACGCCCTGGGCAAGCGTGAGCACCGAGCCGGCAATGCTCTTGCCGTCGGCGAGCCAGCACAGGTTGTCCTTCATGATGACGTCCATGCCACCACTGGTGTAGCTGCCCTCGGGCATGCCGCCGCAACCCAGGCAGTCGGTGATGAGCACCGTGTGCTGCCAGCCCTTTGCCTGCAGCAGTGCCTTGATGGCGGCAGGGTTTACGTGCTTGCCGTCACAGATGATCTCGGCGTAGGTCTCGGGCGTGGACATGGCAGCGCCCACGACACCGGGCTCACGGTGATGCAGCCCGCGCTGGCCGTTATAGGTATGCGTAAAGCAGCTGGCACCGGCGTTGATGGCGGCGATGCACTCATCGTAGGTGGCGTCGGAGTGACCGATGCTGGTCACCACACCCTTGGCGTTCAGAGCAGCCGCATAAGCAGCGGCACCGTCGCGCTCGGCCGCCATGGCGCTCTTAACGATGCGACCGCCCGCAGCCTCCTGCCACTGATCGAAGACCTCCTCGGAGGGATCGATCAGGTAAGCAGGGTTCTGCGCGCCCACGTGCTTCATGGTAAAGAAGGGGCCCTCCAGGTAGATGCCCTGAATGCGGGCACCGCAGAAGTCGGGGCCGCGGCCCTCGTCCGCCTTGGCGATAGCAGCGCAGGCGTCCTTGATCTGTTCGACGCCATCGGTGAACGTCGTGGGCAGCCAGCTGGTGGTACCGCGACGGGCGAGCTCGGTCGAGCTGATATCGATGCCCTCGGGATCGTTATCGGTAGTTGAGTGGTTGTAGAAGCCATGGATGTGAGTATCGACCATACCCGGTGCGATCCACGATCCCGTGTAGTCCTTAATCTCGCAAGAGGGCTCGTCGGCCTGCCAGGCGCCAAAAACGCCATCCTCGACCATAAGATAGCCGCCCAGTTGCGGGCCTGCCGGCAAGAAGAACTTGTCAGCCTTAATTGCGTATGTGCTCATATGCACTCCTTGCTTCTTGAAGCAGTTGACCGTGATGATACTTATACCCGGTCCATGTAAAAACAAAAAGCGCCCGCCCGCCGTTATGAGCGGACGGGCGCCCTTACAGGGGGACGCGATTAAGCGGTGAAGGGGTGAATCGTCACGCCCTTAACCACGCGGTTGACCGTGCCGGTGGGGCTCGGCGTATCGGGCGTGTTGCCCACGCGGACGGAGTTGAGCAGGCTGATAGCCTGGGCAAACATCACGAACGGCAGAGCAAGGTAACCCTCGGGAAGTGCCTCGTAGCCCTTAAAGGTGAAGGACTCACCCTCATAGACGGTGGCACCTTCCTGCTGAACGGCGATGGTGTGCTGAGCGATCTCGTCGCCACCGATCTCGTTGAGGATGTCGATGTCGTACTGACGGGTGTAGGCGTCGTTGTTGACGAACACGAAGACGAGCGTCTTATCGTCGACGAAGGACTTAGGTCCGTGACGATAGCCCATGGAGGTGTCGTAGGAAGTAGCGACCAGACCGTGAGCGAGCTCGAGGATCTTGAGCTGGCTCTCCTGAGCAAGGCCACCGAAGGAGCCAGAACCCAAGTAGGTCACGCGGTTGAAATCGCCAGCCAGGCAATCGGCGATCTCGGGCTCACGGGAGATGACCTCCTCGCCCATCTTGGCAATATTCTCGACCCACTCGGCCTTCTGCTCGTCAGAGGCAGTGTCGAAAATAAGGGTGGAGAGCAGGGTCATGCAGGAATAAGAACCGGTCATGGCGAAGCCCTTGTCGTTGGCGCGCGGAATGAGCAGCGTCAGCGCATTGGGATCATCGGCAGACTCGACGGCAAGCTTGCCCTCGGGAGCGCAGGTGATGTTGAGGAACTTGACGTTGTGGACGAGCTCCTTGGCAACGGCAACGGCGGCAAGGCTCTCGGGGCTGTTGCCAGAGCGGGCAAAGGAAACCACGAGCGTGGGATCCTCGGCGCGCAGGAAGTCGCGCGGGGCGCTCACGATGTCGGTCGTGGCGATGGGCTTAAAGTCGTAGAGATCAGTGTTGCCAGCGTGACGCAGGTACGGGGCGCAGGTATCGCCAACGTAGTCGGACGTACCGGCACCGGTGAAGACAACGGACAGACGACCCTCGCCCATAGCGCGAGCCTCGGCCAGGAAGGCCTCGATGGCCTCCTTGTTCTCGCGATAGATGTTGAGCGTATCACGCCAAAGCTCGGGCTGCTGAGCAATCTCGGCCGTGGTGATCTGGGCGCCGAGCTCGGTGAGCTCCTCGACACTCTTCTCGAACATTTCTAATACCTCTCTCTAGAAGTAATCCTCTGACGTGCAATTATACACTTCGGTTGGTTATCTGGTAGTAACCAGTTAAATGCAAAGAATCATCATATGGAAACGATGCGGACACTAGTTGCTACGCTGGTGGTAAACCTTGTATTTAAACTGATCGGCACGAGCAACCGAGAGTGTATACTCCACAACCTCGTTTGACTCGTTATACGTAGTCCTGACCAAATCGAGCACAGGCGAGCCCTCGACAATTCCCAAAAGGTGGGCATCGGTGGGACGGGCTATGCTCGCATAGAACTCCTCTTCGGCCACGCGAATCTTTTGCTGAAAGTCCTGCTCAATCACATCGTAAAGCGGCTTACGCTCCAGCAGCGGTCGCTTTAGGGACAGAAATTGACGAACCGGTAGATAGCTGCGTTCGACCATCATGGGCATGTTGTCGGCAGAGCGAAGGCGCTTGAGCTTAAAAATGCGATCACCGATGCGCAATCCCATATGCTCGGCCAGATTCTTATCGGCCTCCATCTCGCAAAACTCGAGAATCGTGGTCTCGGGTTCTCGACCCATCGCGCGCATCTGCTCGGTAAAGCTGTAGGACTGCATAAGATTGGTTGCTTTTGCCGAACGGTCGATCACAAAGGTACCGCGACCGTGCTGCCGAACCACCAGTCCTAAACGCTCCAGTTCCTGCAGAGCCAGGCGTACCGTAGTGCGCGAGAGACCATAGCGCTCCGAAAGTTCGCGCTCGGAAGGAATCATGTCACCGGCGCGATATTCATGGTCAATCTTTTCGGTCAGAATATCGACCAGCTGATCGTACAGCGGTTGCTTACGCGCTCCGATCGCCATCCTATCCTCCCTTTTGCTCGAATTCGGCTAACTACCTAGGGTGTTATGCATTATCTGTCTGCCACACCCGAATCATTAAGAAAACAAAAGCCGCGCGCTCTTTCGAGCACGCGGCTTTTAACATACACATGGCTTAAGGGGTCGGGGTGTGAGCCGCGTAGGGACACACCCCTCAAGCTAGAGCCTTACCAGATGCTCGGCCAGAGACCAAGCGGGCCAGCGCCCAGGATGCCAAGGACGAAGAGCAGGAGAATGCCCTTGGTCGGGGTCCAGCTGTGCTTAGCGAACATGTAGTAAAGCAGCAGCGTAAGCATAAGCGGGACGAGCTTCGGGACGATGGTGTTGAGGGTGTCGGCAACAGAGAAGTTGACCGGATCCTCGGTAACGGTGCCGTAGGTCACGGACTCCATGCCGTTACCCAGATCGGTGACGCCGCACTCGACAGCGTTGCCGTCGGCATCGGAAGCGGTAAGGGCGTTGCCGTCCTTATCGGTCATGGCGATGGTACCGGCCTCAGCGGTCTCGGTATCGATGCCCTCCATACCGGTGAAGTTCTCGGCCTCCTTCTCGGAGACGATCACGGTAGTAGCGGAGAGACCACGGGTGGTGCCGTTGGGGATCTGGAGGTTGATCTGGGTGCCACCCATGGTGACGACCAGGCAACCGACGACGAAGACGCCCATGATGGAAGCGGCACGCGTGAAGGCCTGCATGTTGGCGGTCAGAGCGTCAATAGCGCTGGTGCCAAGCTTGTAGGACCAGTTCATGAGCCAGAAGCGCAGAGCGAACTGGACGACGTTGAAGATCACCAGGAAGATGATCGGTGCAGCGGCGTTGCCGTTGATGGCCATGTTGGAGGTGATGCCGGCCGTGATAGGCACGAGCGTCAGCCAGAACAGGGCGTCACCGATACCACCGAGCGGGCCCATTGCGGCGACGCGGACGGCGCGGATCGTGGGGATGTCAACCTTGTTCTGCTCGAGCGAAAGCACGATGCCCATAACAAAGGTGACAAGGAACGGGTGGGTGTTGAAGAACTCCAGGTTGTGGCTCATGGAAGCCGCGAGGTCGTTCTTGTTGGTGTGGATCTTCTCCAGACCGGGGATGATGGAGTAGAGCCAGCCAGCGGCCTGCATGCGCTCGTAGTTGAACGATGCCTGCAGGAAGCAGGAGCGCCAAGCCATCTTGTTGAGGGTCTTCTGGTCGAGCTGCGGAGCAGGAGTGAGATCCTCGTAGTGCTCCGGGATCACATACTCATTAGATGCCATCTTCGAAGTCACCTCCGTCAGAAACAGCTGCACCCTTCAGCTCGGTCTGCTGCTGGAAGTCCCAGAAAGCGATGCCGAAGCCGATGAGAGCGAGGATGAGCAGAGCAGGGGTTGCCAGCGAATCGTTGGCAACGGTGATGAGCGCGAGGCCAAAGCCCATGAGGAAGAAGCCCCACATATCGCGGTTCATCATAACCTTGAGCAGGACGGCGAAGCCGACGAAGCGCATCATGCCGCCTGCAGCGGACAGACCGGTCTGCAGCCAAGTCGGGATGGCGGAAGCGATGGTCTGACCAATGGTAGCGCCAGCGATGAAGAACAGGGTGACGACGACAGCGAAGATCAGGCCGAGCAGAGCCATGGCGAAGTAGTTCAGGCGCTCGATGCCCTTGGTGTCCGCGTTGTGAGCCATGTTATCGGCCGTGGACATAAGCGGGGACATAAGCGTGAAGACCAGGGTAACGCCGAGCTGGCCAAGCAGGGCGAACGGAATGGCGAGACCGACTGCCGCGTTGGGCTCGAGGCCCGTGGCGATAGCGAGAATGGCTGCCATGATGCCGCCGATGACGGCGTTAGGCGGCTGAGCGCCTCCGATCGGCATGTTGCCGATCGTCATGAGCTGATAGGTACCACCCACGAGAAGACCGGTGTTGAGGTCGCCAAGGATAAGACCGATGACGGCGCCGGTGACGATGGGCTGATAGAGAGACTCGAGGAAGTCAAACTGGTCGATTGCCGCGATGAACGTGACGACGAAGACCAGAGCGATCTGGATGATCGAGTATTCCATCTTGCTCCTCCTTTCAAAATGTATGTACGCACTTTGGATATCACGTACAGAACGTCAGGGTTTCACTCCTGACAACGTGGATCACGAGGATTACGAGAAGAGCTTGCTCGTGTCCTCAACAGGCGTGCTCGGAACGCGCCTGATCTCCAACTCCACCCCCAATTCCTGCAGCTCTTTAAACGCAGCGACATCCTCGTCGTTAACTGCGACGGAGGTGGCGACTTGGCGCTTTCCTTCCGACATGTGCATGTTGCCGATGTTTACCTTTTTTATAGGCACACCGCCCTTGACGAGCGTAAGCACGTCTTCCGGTGTTTCGGCCACGATGAAGATCTTCTGGCGCGGGCTCGCCTTGCCAATGACGTCGATGGTCTTCTGCAGGGAGAAGAAACGCGTAGCGACGCCGGCGGGAGCGGCCATCTTCATGAGGTTCTGGCGCATGGTGTTGGACGCCACGTCGTCGTTGGCGACGAGGATGAGGTTGGAGCCCAGAGTGGAGTTCCACTGGGTGGCAACCTGACCATGAACCAGTCGGTTATCGATGCGGGTAAGAAGAATGTTGGGTTCTGCCATGTTGATCAGCTTCCTTTCGATATTTGCTGACGACAGTTACTTGATCTCCTGAATCGCGTAACGCGAAACATCTACGACGGCTCCGGATCGGACTTTGATCTGGACCTTCTCGCCTTCGATGCCTTTGACGGTTCCGTAGATACCGCCGGCGAAAAGAACCTCCTGACCCGGCTTGAGCTCGGTGTGCAGCTCCTTGAAGTACTTCTGCTTCTTCTTCATGTTGATTTGCGACCAGATGGTGTAAATCAAGCCCATGATGACAAGCAGGCCTAAAAGGGCGACCGAGGAGCTCAGGACGTTGGCTCCGAAATCGGCCATTAGATGCCGTCCTCGTCGCCGAAGATATCCTCTTCCTCGGAGCCGGCAACGGATGCGACCGTCTGGGCGGTGACGCCCGTCTGGCCAACGGTCACGGCCTGCTCGCCAAGCTCGGCGAGCGTGGCATTGCCGCGGAGGAACAGAAGCTCAATAACCATGGGAAGGTTGGTGCCAGTCAGAACCTCGACGTTGTCGACATCCTGGGCAATCATCATCGACTGGTTGAACGGGGTGCCGCCAAGCAGGTCGGTAAAGACGAGCACGCCATCGCACTCCTCGCGCATGGCGGTAATAGCGGCGCGGAGATCCTCACCGTAGGAAGCAGCCTGGTCGCCCTCAAAAGGAACGACGGTAAAAGCGGGCTGGTCGCCGGCAACCATAGCGATAGCGCTAGCTAGGCCGGGTGCAAACTGTCCATGACCGGTAAGAATAAAGCCAACCATTCAAATTTCCCTTCCGAAGGTGTGTACGATCTGAGTCCGATGATTTTCGGAAGCCAGCGGGCGCTCGCCCTTAAAGCTTCTTAGAAAGCGTACTTTGAAGACCAGTGGTTTCTAAACTGGTAGTAACCACGTGACGTGTTGTCACTATATCACCCCAGAAGAGGTCGCTTTCGTTGATTCATACGGTAAAACGTTTTTGCACCGCTCACGGTGATAAATCGACCGTTTACCGGTCGTTAACACTTCTACCTGCGGTTTTGAAACCGTTTCGAAATGCTTTGGCAAAAGATCGGATCTTTTCCTGTGTCTAAACAACGCAGGGCGGCTAAAAATAGCGTGTAGAAAAATTGCAGGTCATTGTGAAGATATGTGAATTGGTCTTTTTGACTTAATACCAGTTAGAACCAGTTTTGAGATTATCGGTGAACGGTAGTTTTCGACCGTTCACCGGTTACTTGCAATCGTTTGCAGTTGTTTTCCCATATGAATCGGGGAAGCGCGATGGAGCGCTTGCGCGGGCGCGAGGCCTACTCCAGTGGTTTCGGCAGCAAAAAGCCCGCTAGAACGTTGTCCGTTCTAGCGGGCTAAATCAGGCAGATCGGCTAGCGCACAGTAGTGCAGGCAAACCTTACGCAAACAGGCCGTAGATGCTGATGTTGGCTTTGGCGTAGAGGCCGTTAGCATACTCGGTCCACTTGGAGCTGGCGCTCGAAGCCTGCGAAGAGTACTGCTGGTAAGCAGTGTAGTAGGCGGTCATGGCCTGCTTATAGGTAGCGCTATCGGCCGTAAAGGCATCGTCGGCAAAGGCCTTAGCGTAGGTGCTGTCGGCGTCCTTCCAAGTGCCCTTCTCGCTATCCCACTCGTCGCCGGCAAGGTTGATGATGTAGTCGGCGTAATCCTTGCTCGCGGTGTCCTCATTGCCGTCAGAAGGCTCGGTCGGAGCGGTCGGCATGCTTGCGGAGCTATCGCCCACCTTCTTCTTGTAGAGCTTCTGCAGCGTCGCGGACTGGCGGACGATCTGCTTGGCCTGGTCCTTGGACACGCCATACTGCGTGGCCATGGTCTTGTAGTCAGAAGTGCCGATGGAATCCTCGGCGTACTTCTTCATCTCCTTGGAAGAGACGGTAATGCCCTCGTCCTCGGCGGCATCGAGCAGGATCTTGTTGCGCACGTAGGACAGGATGACGTCGGCAGAAGGAGCGGTGTAGTTGCCATCACTATCCTTGACGGTATCGAGGCTGTACTGGCTCTCGATGGCCTCGCGCGCGGTGATATCACTCTTCTTGCCGTTGTAGCTATAGCTTGCCACGGTCGAATCGAGCTGGTCCTCGGTCAGGGTCGCCGAGCCGACACCCTTGCCGCCAAAGCCGCCATTGCCGATAAAGAAGCCGACCACCGCAGCGATCACGACGGCAACCACAAAGGCGGCAATCATCGTCTTCTTGTGCTTGGATACGCGATCGTCTTCATCGGAACCCAGGATATCGTCGTCCTCATCCTGGGCCTCGGGCATCAGATTCTCGTCAGCGGCATCCGCGGCAATCTGAGCCTCCAGACGGGCGTCCTCTTCCTCGGCCGTCGTACCGGCAGCAATGTGCTCGGCAGACGTACCGGCGACCAGGTCGATCTTCTCGTCCTCGTCACCGTCGGGGCCTTCGCCGCGCTCGATGATCTGGATGCCGTCGATCTCGTCCTTCTCGTCCTTCTTTTGAATCAGACCCATATCAGTTACTCCTTGTTAGGAAACATAGTCCGCAATAGAATACGCCCGACAAAGCGCCGGGCGTATTGATTCTCAGGTTATACGCAAACACTTAAGTACTATTTAGGCGTTTGCAGTCTGCATGCCTTAGGCCAGGTGCGCGATAACGGCATCGGCAAAGGCCTGCGTGCCCACAGCGCCCTCAACGGAGCCGGTCTGGGCACGACGAACGTCGCCGGTAACCTGCTCACCCTCGTCGAGCGTGGCAGAAACGGCGGCGCGAATGCGATTGGCCGCGTCGTTCTCGCCCAGGTGATCGAGCATCATAGCCGCGGACAGAATCTCGGCCGTGGGGTTAGCGATATCCTGGCCAGCGATATCGGGCGCGGAGCCGTGCGTCGCCTCGAAGATGGCGCAGTCGGCACCGATGTTGGAACCCGGAGCCATACCCAGTCCACCTACCAGACCGGCGCACAGGTCGCTCACAATGTCACCGTACAGGTTGGGCAGCACCAGGACATCGAAGTCGTTGGGGTTCTGGACCAGGCCCATGCAGGTGGCGTCGACAATCTTGTCGTTGAACTCGATATCGGGATAGTTGGCGGCCACCTCGCGCGCAACGCGCAGGAACAGGCCATCGGTCGCCTTCATGATGTTGGCCTTATGCACGGCCGTCACCTTTTTGCGGCCGCAGCGGCGGGCGTACTCAAAAGCGTACTCCACAATGCGGCGGCTCTTGGCGATGGAAATCGGCTTGATTGAGATGGCGGAATCCGCGGCGAAGGTCTTCTGGCCCGAGCGCTCGACGAGCTGCGAGAGCTCCTCGACCTCGGCAGCGCCCTCATCGAACTCGATGCCGGCATAGAGGTCCTCGGTGTTCTCGCGCACGATAACCAGGTCGACGTCGCGGAAGCGCGAGCCGTCGCCCGGCTGCGACAGGCAGGGGCGCACGCAGGCGTACAGGTCAAAATGCTTGCGCAGGGCGACGTTAACGCTGCGGAAACCCGTGCCGACCGGCGTGGTGATGGGGCCCTTGATAGCAACCTTGGTCTCGGCGACCGCATCGAGCACATGTTGGGGCAGCGGCGTGCCAAACTCGTCCATGACGCCGGCACCGGCCTCCTGGACGTTCCAGTTGATCTGGACACCAGTGGCCTCGACCACGCGGCGCATAGCCTGCGTAATCTCGGGACCGATACCGTCACCAGGAATCAGGACTACATCGTGCGCCATAATCTGTTACTCCTCGTCTTCGGCGTCGTCAGATTTTTTTACGCTAGCACGCTTCTTCTTTTTGGAGAGATCCAGGCCAAAACGTTTAACAAGCATTTCGCAAATCTCGCTCGAACGGGCCTTGAGATAGCTACCCTTGCCGTTCTCGGCATCGAACTTAAGGCGCAGCGCGAGCTTCTCGGCGACCTCGGCGTCAATCTCGCCCCGGCCAAACTCGTACAGGCAACCGAGCATGTCGCGATACTCGAGGTCGCCGTGGTAGCACTGGATGGCCTCGTCCAGGATGGGCCAAGCCTCGCGCGAACGCTCGACGCTCGTGGCGCCCCACACACACAGCAGGCGGAAGGCGGCATAGCGCAGCGTGGACGAAATCTCATCGAACAGCGCGGTCTCGGCGCCCTCAAAGGCATCGCCCAGCTGCTCGGGGCAGGTGGTGGCGAGCGCCGCCAGGGCATCGAGAGCCTCCCAGCGGGTCTGAGCCTCGGGGCGGTCGAGCGCCTCGATCAGCGCGGGCACGCAGGGCACGACGCGCTGCGGATCGCGCTCGGCAAGCAGGTGCAGCACGCGGGCGGCAAACTGACGGATGCGGCGCGTGGGGCAGCCGAGCTCCTGGACCAGGCGGTCGACGGCGTTCTCGTTCTCCTCTGCCAGCTGGAGCTGTGCCAGCTCCTCGTCGGTGAGCTGTTCGTCTTTGTTTTCTGCCATAGTTACCTCTTTTTACTATTTCTTAGCGTGCTTGTCAGCACCCTTGCTGTCATCGGTGACCGAGATGAGCTGTCGGTCGGCCGCGCCATTGCGACGCGCACGGCGGCGCTCCTCGGCATCGCCCGCGTCGGCGGCGGCGCGGTGAGCCTTGTTAACGTTAAAGACCTCGTCGTGTTTGCGCCACGGACCGACGGACTCGCCAAAGCTCATCTTAAGACCGGCGATAAAGCCGCCGAGCCAGCCGATCGGCGCAAACTGCACCAGCGGGAACAGCGAGAACACCCAGGTCAGCAGGATGACTGCCGCCGCTCCCGCAAAGTTGGCAATCCAGTAGTCGCGCTTGGTGATGACGCGCTTTTCGCACGCCCACTGGCCGCACAAAAAGCCAATGTAGATCGCGAAGAGAAAGAGCACCAGCGCAAGCACCACGAACGTCCAGCTCATGGGCGCTACTCCCCGTGATGGTGGCCGCAGCAGCACTCGTGGCCATCATCATGGCCGTGGCCGCCGCAGCACTCGTGGTCCTCGCCATGGTGGTGGCCGCAACCGCACTCGTGATCGTCGCCATGCTCGCCGCAACCGCAGCCTTCCTCGTGAGCACCATGCTCCTCGGGACGATACTGCGACCAGTCCAGACCGGCGGCGATGGCGTCGGCCTCCTCCTTATAGAGGACCGTGACGGCCTGGGTACCCAGCTTGGCGCCACCGATGGCATCGAGCATGTCGTAAAGCGTAAAGGCCACGTCGGCGCCGGGCAGCGCAAGCTCGCGGTCATCGGCATAGGCGAGCGCCAAGCGCAGGTCCTTAATGAAGTGCTCAACCATAAAGCCGGGCTTGTAGTCGCCGTCGAGCGCCTTGGGCGCCAGGCTCTCCATGGCGCCGGACTTACCGGTGCCGCCCAGGATCATCTGACGGGTCTTCTCAAGATCAAGGCCGCTCAGCTCGGCAAACGCCAGCGCGTCTGCCATGCCGACCATGCAGGCGCCCAGCGACACCTGGTTGGCGAGCTTGGCAGCCTGGCCCTTGCCGGCGCCGTCAAAGCAGCAGATGGTTGCCGCAAAGGTGGAAAGGATGTCGCGGACCGGCGCGATGTCGTTCTCGGTGGCGCCCACGATAGCCGTGAGCGTGCCGGCGATGGCACCCGACTCGCCGCCGGTGACGGGGCAGTCAAACGCCATGCGGCCGGAGACCTGGGCGGCCTCGGCAATGTCGCGCGCCAGCTCGGGCGAGCTCGTGGTGAGGTCGATCAGGACCGCACCGGGCTTAGTGCACGCGAGCAGACCGTCACCCGCCAGGTAGAGCTCCTCGACCTCGGAGGGATAGCCCACCAT
>CABQLI010000013.1 GCA_902464965.1 uncultured Collinsella sp. | reverse complement strand
GTTGGCTGATAAAAGATGGCGTGCCGCCCCGTTTGGGGCGGCACGTTTTGTTTGAGGCGGACATCTGCCGTGTGCGTTACTCGAAGTATTGAAACTTGTTGGTTGAGAAGGCGAACGTGACGACGAAGCCTTCGCCCGGCTCCGATGCCGCGGTGACGTCGATGCCCATCTTGGAGCACAGGCGCGCCACCAGGTAGAGGCCAATACCCGTTGCACGCTTGGTGGTGCGGCCGTTGTCGCCGGTAAAGCCCTTCTCGAACACGCGCGGCAGGTCTGCCGCACAAACGCCACAGCCGTTGTCCGCAACGGTGAGCTCGATGCGCTCGCTTGCCAGACCCTCGTCCAGCAACGCACCCGAAAACACGATCTTTGCGCCGTCCTCACGCGCATATTTAATGCTGTTCTGAATGAGCTGGCCCAGAATAAACTCGAGCCACTTCTCGTCGGTAAAGACCTCAAAGTCGAGGTTCTCGCACACCGGCGCCACGTGTGCCGCGATGAGCTCACGCGCATTGGCCTTGATTGCGCCCGTCACCAGAGCCTTGAGGTTCCAACGTCGAATCAGGTAATCGCGCTCCACAACCTCCGAGCGCGCATAGTAGAGCGCCTGGTCGATATAGCGCTCCACGCGGGCAAGTTCGCGTGCCAGGTCGTCCACGCGCGACAGGTCGTCTTCGCTGCTGTCCAGGTTTTCCAAAATCAGGTGAGCCGCCGCCAGGGGCAGCTTGGCCTCGTGGACCCAGCTCTCGATATAGTCGCGATAGTCATCGGTCTGACGCCGGCCTTCGGCAACCTCGTCGCAAGCGGCTTTGCCCACCCGGCGCAAGACCTCGTACTCGAGCTCGCCCTCGGCATAGGTCGGGCATTGCACCATCTCCTGTACCCATGCGGGACTCTCGAGCTCCTCGGCCGCACGCTCCAGCTGGCGCAGAAAACGACGACGGCGTGCGTACTCGATCACGATGCCGAGCATACCAAAGATAAAGGACACGCCGACCGCCACGACCACGATAGAAACGGGTGCGCCGGCGACCGTCAGCACAAAGCAGCTCAGCAGCACGCCGCACGTCCACACGGCGACGGGAAGCAGCGCATCTTTAAAGAATTTGCCAAACGACATAGCCGGCCCCTAGACCGAATAGCCCTGGCCGCGGTGCGTCGTCAAATACCCCTTGATGCCGATTTTTTCGAGCGTGGTGCGCAGGCGGTTGATGTTGACGGTAAGCGTGTTGTCGTCCACAAAGGCGTCGGAGTCCCACAGGTCCTGCATGATGGCCGAGCGCGAAACGATCTTGCCCGCGCGGCTCAGAAGCAGCGAGAGGATACGCAGCTCATTTTTGGTGAGCTCGGTGCTGTCGCCGGATGCCGTATTGGTGATTATGGAGCGGGCGAGGTCGAGCTCCAGCCCCTTGTGGACAAGTGTGCTGCGCTCGCCTGCCGCCGTGGTGCGACGCAGCAGTGCGTTGATGCGCGCCACGAGCACGCGCGCGCTGTAGGGCTTGGGAACAAAGTCGTCCGCGCCGAGCGTCATGGCCATGACCTCGTCGATCTCGGTCGTGCGCGACGTGAGAACGATGATGGGAACCTCGGATTCGCGACGGACCTCATGGCAGATGTGCTGGCCGTCTTTGACAGGGAGCGTGAGGTCGAGCAGCACCAGGTCGGGCGCGGCGGCGAGAATATCGCGCGAGACATGCTCAAACGATTCGCAGGCCTCGACTTCAAACCCGGCGCGGGCAAGGATGTCGATAAGCTCACGACGAATGGGCTCGTCGTCCTCAACGACATAGATCAGCGCCATGGATTCCGCTCCCCTCTTGGTTGTCTTGCCACCATTATGGCTGCGAAACTGCAGGTGCGCGCCACGCACGTCGCCAAGGTGACAGAACTGTTCGCGAGCGGGGGCGTTTTGTCCGCCTTACGCTCGCGACGGGAACGGGGACCAAAATGATTATTAAATCCCCGTCCCAGAATAATCATTTAGCGACGGGCGCGGAGCTTTTCGTAGCCGTCGGCAAAGAAGGCGACCGTGGCGGCGTCGGCCTCCGCAGCGTCCGTCTCGGTTGCGGGAACCACGCCGTGCTCGTCGCTCACCAGGAACAAGGCGCCCTTGAGCTGTGCGGGAATATCTACGCGCGTGACCGGGATGCCCTTGGTCTGGGCGAGCTGCTCGATGAGCGTCGCCGTGCCGCACAGGCACTCGTCCGCCGGCGCCACAAAGGCAAGCTCGCCGTTGTTGACGGCGGCGAGCAACTCGGGCGCCACGCCGGTCTCGTCGGCCTCGGAGCGGGCCTCGGCGGAACGGGCACGCAGCGCCTTGGCCGACGTATCGGCGAGCGGCTCGTACTCCCCCACCGTCATGGCGGCGTTGCCGTTGATGTCGATCACCAGCATGAGTACGCCGTCGTGTGCAGTGTAATCGCCCTCGGCAAGCGACCACTCAACGTGCTGTTTAGCCCAGCTGAGCATGTTATGGGTAAGCGGCTCGCCCTGCACCAGGCGCTCGGACAGTGCGCGAATGTGGCGGTTGAGCATGGGCACCTTTTTGTTGGACATACGCCAACGGCATACAAGCGCGGGCTTGTCGAGCGTAAACTTCTCGACCGCCTCCTGATTGGCGCAAAAGTCCTCGTACGCACGCTGATCCTCGGCATTGCCAAACAGCTCGGCATCATCAATCTGGGGCATGGTCATACCTTTCGTGTTAGTCATTCCGTCCTCTTATACCAAAAAGACGGCCCTCCAAACGGAGCAGCCGTCTTTTGCGGAGATTATTTTGTCCCAAGGCGGAACTTAGTGGCGGAAGTGGCGAGCGCCCGTAAACACCATAGCAATATTGTGCTCATTGCAGGCCTGGATGCTTTCGTCGTCGCGCTTGGAGCCGCCGGGCTGGATGATGCAGGTCACGCCGTGTGCAGCAAGCACGTCGACGTTGTCGCGGAACGGGAAGAACGCGTCGCTTGCACAGGCAAAGCCGCCCTTCTCCACGCCCTCGCGCTCGCAGAAGTCCTCGGCGCGCTCGCAGGCAAGTTGCGCAGAGTCAACGCGGTTAGGCTGACCCGGGCCCATGCCAATGCCGGCCTTACCCTTGGAGACCAGGATGGCGTTGGACTTAACGCCCTTGCAGACCTTCCAGGCAAACTCGAGCTCGGCCATCTCGGCGTCGGTGGGCTTGCGGTCGGTGGGGAACGTAAAGGTCGCGGGATCCTCGGTCACGTGGTCGACCTCCTGCACCAGCATGCCGCCGTCGACGGAGCGCAGCTCCACCTGAGCGCCGTGGTCCACGCCGCCGGTCGCCAACACGCGCAGGTTGGGGCGCTTGGCCATGCGCTCGAGCGCCTCGGCGGTGTAGCTCGGGGCGATGATGACCTCGACGAACTGCTTGTTCTGATCGGCAAAGTGCTCAACCAGATCAAAGGGAACCTCGCGGTTACAGGCGATGATGCCGCCGAAGGCGCTCTTGGGATCGCAGGCAAAAGCGCGGTCGTAGGCAGCCGTGATGTCCTCGGCAACGGCGGAACCGCAGGGGTTCTGGTGCTTGAGGATTACGCAGGCCGGCTCGTCGAACTCGCGGACCAGGTTCCAAGCGGCGTCGGCATCCAGATAGTTGTTGTAGCTGAGCGGCCTGCCCTGGATCTGCTTGGAGCCCACGAGCGGGAACTGCGAGCTCGCGGTGTTCTCGCAGCCCTCGGCAAAGCGATAGACTGTGGCTTTCTGCTGCGGGTTCTCGCCATAGCGCAGGTCGTCGACCTTCTCCAGCGAAATCTCGAGCTTGGCAGAGGTGTCCGCCACGTCGCTTGCCTGGGCGGCGAGCCAGCGGGAGATGGCCGTGTCGTAGGCGGCGGTGGTCTGGTAGACCTTCACCTGCAGGCGACGACGAGTGGAAAGCGTGGTGCAGCCACCGGTCTCGTGCATCTCGGCCAGGACGGCATCATAGTCGGCCGGGTCGGAAATGACGGTAACGCTCGTGGCGTTCTTGGCGGCAGAGCGCAGCATGGAGGGGCCACCGATGTCGATGTGCTCGATGGCGTCCGCGAAGGTGACCTCGGGGTTGGCGACGGTCTTCTCGAACTCGTACAGGTTGACGACGACCAGGTCGATCAGCTTAATGCCGTGCTGAGCCGCCTCCTGCATGTGCTGCTCGGAATCGCGGCGGGCCAGCAGCGCGCCATGAACCTTGGGGTGCAGGGTCTTAACGCGGCCGTCCATCATCTCGGGATAGCCCGTGAACTCCTCGATGGGGGTTACGGGAACGCCCGCGTCCTCAATGGCACGAGCCGTGCCGCCCGTAGAGATGATCTCGACGCCAAAGTCATCGACCAGCGTCCGTGCGAAATCGACGACGCCCGTCTTATCGGTAACCGAGATCAACGCGCGTGCGATCTTCACATCAGATCCCATGCAGTCCTCCTGTCTGGTACGCCGCCGTGCTCTGTGAGTCGGTGATACGTCGATCTGCAGCGCTCGCGCAGCGGCATTGAAAATACTGATTCAATGTAGCGCATCGAGCGCATCGATGCACCCCGCAACGGGCGCATGTGCAGAAAAAGTTTGCGAGCGGAGGGGATGGGCACGGCGCTGGGCACGGTGAGTTCATGGAACACAGGGGCACCATAATTTGATGCCAATGGCGTGGTAGAACTGTGCTCGATATGCATCCGCAAAAGAAAGAGGCACCATGGTCTCGCGGGTTCTCTACCGACCGTTTGATACCGAAGACTTCGACGCCATCGCGCTGATTCTGCAACAGCTTTGGCATAACAATTCGGATAACGATGAGTACAACCGCCTTGAGGCCGCGTGCGACCTCGCCTATTGCCTTTCGTCATCGACGTTTTCGCAGGTTGCGGTGATTGACGGCGAGGCGCGCGGCATTGCACTTGCACGCGCGGGACAGAACTCCGGCGCCACCGTTAAGGAACATTGGATGGATACCGAACGCGCGCTGCTATCGCAGATGCGTGAGCTAGAGCCCGATGCCTGCGCCGAGTACCTCTCGTTTGTGCGCGCAACCATTCGAACCAACAACCGCCTGCTCGAGAGCAGCCCGTTGCCGCACGACAACGAGGTCACGCTGCTTGCCGTGGATCGCGATGTCCATGGCCTAGGCGTTGGCACGGTTCTGCTCGATGCCGCCGTCTCGCACCTGTCCTCGCTTGGAGCGACGAGGGCGCACCTGTACACCGACTCCAACTGCTCGTGGCAGTTCTACGAACTGCACGGCTTTAAGCGCACGGCCACGCACCGCGCCAACCGCGAAGAGCGCCGCCACGCCATGCCGCGCGAAAGCTTCCTCTACGAACTCGACCTAACAGCCTAAACCCGGCAGCCATACCTAGTCATTTAGGAACGTTCCCAGTGACTAGTCGTTGGGGACAGTCTTCGTAGGTAGCGCATAAAAATGGGATGGATCCGTCGGCAGTCGCCGGAGAAGATCCATCCCAAAAATCAGAGCGCGCTAGAACGTTCCGCCGCCGCCTCCGCCGACGCCGCCGCCTCCGCCGCCAGAGAAGCCGCCGCCTCCGCCGCCGCCCGAGCTGTCGGAGCTCGACGCCAGCTCACGGATGCTCTCGTGATACACGTCGTCGAACGAATCGAGCGGAGACTCGATACCGTAATGATGGTAGTACCACCAGTAGCAGGGATAATTGTCATAGAAGCCGTCGGCCTCGCGCACCTCGGGCGGCACGGCCTCGGCAAGCTGACGCAGCACTTCCTTGGAAACACCCAGCGCCACGCCCATCACCAGCAGCTTGTTCCACAGCACCAGATCGCCGGGGACGGCTTCCTTTAGACGAGTGAAGTCCTCGAGCCAATGCTTAAGTGCCTTGCAGCGAGCCGCCACCTCGGCGCCCTCCGGCGTAAAGCGGCGGAACGTAAGGCCCACGCCGATACCCACCAGCACAATCGGCACCGAGATAACCGCGGCGGTAATGTTCGCCTGTGCGCCATCGGTAAAGAAGATGGATCCCACGGGAATAAAGGCGATCAGAATACCAAGAACCAGGCAAAACACCATTGCGACAATGCCGTCCGAGGCAACGTACTCGCTATCGGCCAACTTGCCCTTAACGGTGTTCTGATAGTCCTCGAGCTTGTCGCCCACGGGCGTAGCGTGCTGCTTGACGTAGTGCTGCAGCTCGTCAAACGTGCGCGAGCGATCACCGTTCTCGTCGGGCTTAGCACCGGCAAAGAAGACCTTGAGCACCATGCGGTCAATGCCCTTGGCCGACTTCCAGCCCGCATCACTCACCGTCACGCGATACGTCTGCTCTTCTTTTTCACGCCCCAACAGGCCCTTCTTGGCCTTGGTCACGGTCGCCTGCTCCAGCTTGATCACACGGTCGTCGGTGAGCTTCATAAGCGTGGCGATATATGCCTGATCGGGCACCTCGTTCCAGCTCATGAGAGCCGAAAGCACGGCGGGATGGTCGGCCGAAGGCACATCGCGGAAATATTCGTCCTGGAAAAGCGGCTTGGGCTTACGGCGGCGCAGCTTAAGCACAACGATTGTGCCGGTAAAGGCCAACGCCGCGACAACACTTAGCACGGCAAGTGCATTGGCAATCATGCGAGCGTGAGCGCGGCGGGCGTTAGCCTCGTCAGCCCATTCCTTCTCTTCGCTCATGATCGTTGACATGCGCTCTTCGCCCGAGGCGGTAAGCTGCGGCACCCAGTCGCTAGGGAAGGCGATGCGTGCCTCGGCGAATTCACCCTGATGCACGCAGGGAATGGTATAGGTGACCATGGGTTCGTCCGCATCGAGCGATACATCGCCCGTCAGCGGGCCGTGGCCCCATGCGCGGAAATTATCGCCCTTGACGGCCGCCGTCCCGGCAGCGGCATTTGCGAAGCGCACTTCCATCTCGACATCGTCGGAATCCGCAGACCAGCCGTCGCCCACGAACTTCCAGTAGAGCTCGGCGGTATCGGCCCAGTTCATAACCGCACCGGTCATGGTGTAGCTCACAAAATAGATCGCGCTGTCGCCGCTCTCGTGGGGGCTGAACACCTTAATCCTTACGCCGTCACTGGTCTGCTCGACCGTGTAGACGCCAGAATCGCCCTTGTTCGCGCTATCGACTTTGTTAAACGCGGTGTCCTCTTCCTCGACACTCAGCACGTCGACGCCCGCCGTGCCGCCCTGCTGGTTGGTGCCCGTATTGATCTCCCAAAACACGCCGTTGATGTCGTCGTCGAAATCAAACTGGCGTCCCTCGACAACGGTCAGCGATCCATCGGCCTCAACCGTGGCACTGATATAGGTTTGGGTCATGGAATAACCGTCGGCGTGCGCGGCGGCGGGCAGTAGCAGCAATGCAAGCGCGACGAGTGCGCAGACGGAAGCAAATCGCGCAAACAGGCGGCGCTGCCGACAGGTTTTGGCAACGGGGTCGTTCATGGGCACGTCCTTTGTCTGTGATACCAGTAACGCCATTGTCCCACGTTTACGGGCGCACATGACGAACATCTAGGCCAGCGGAGTATCAAACGGGACGAAAGTCACGCCCGCGACCGGCACCTGGGGACGTTCCTTATCTGCCGGCAATCTGGGACACTCCTTGGCATGGCCTGCGCCAGCAATAGATACCACTTCATAGCTCCGTCACAGGTGTAGCGGCTTTGTGTGGGCGCGGCACGCGCTGATTGAGCCGCCAGCCGAGGGGCATAAAGCAGTTGAGCGAAAACGGTTTGCCCCTTTGCCGTTCGCTCGAGGATCATGTCCCCCTTTTCCGCGGAAACCCCGGCAGTTGCGAAGAGCTGCCGGGGTTTCTGTCGTCTAAGGTGCCAAGTTGATGGACGGGAATCAAAGCACCGAGTCTGCAGCCCGTCACACGCAATGCGGGGCCCCGACAACTTACGGACCACAGCGACGCCTCCCCATCGCGTCCCGCGCTATACTCGTCCGCATGGATATCAAAACACGCAACATAGCAACGCCCGCCGCGGACGCGCCAGCGACGCCACCCGCCTCCGCCCCCGCGCCCGTCGTGGGCCGTTTCGCCCCGTCGCCCTCGGGCCGCATGCACCTGGGCAACGTGTTCAGCTGCCTGTGCTCGTGGCTTTCGGCCCGCAGCCAGGGCGGCAGCATCGTGCTGCGCATCGAGGACCTGGACGATCGCTGCAAGCGCCCGGAACTTGCCGCTCAACTGATTGACGATCTGACCTGGCTGGGGCTCGAGTGGGACGAAGGCCCCTACTACCAGCACGATCGCCTGGATCTGTACGAGGACGCCCTGCGCCAGCTGCAAGACGTCCGCCTCACCTATCCCTGTTTTTGCACGCGTGCCGAACTCCACGCCGCGAGCGCGCCGCACGCCAGCGACGGCACGCCCATCTACCGCGGCGCCTGCAGAGGTCTTTCTGCTGAAGAAATCACCCGCCGCAGTGCCCTGCGTGCTCCGGCCACGCGCCTGCGCGTGCCCACCGTCGACGACCTCGCCAGCGACGTGATCGAATTCGTGGACCGCACGTACGGAGCCCAATGCGAAGCACTCGCCACCGAGTGCGGTGACTTTTTGGTGCGCCGCAGCGACGGCGTTTTTGCCTACCAGCTAGCCGTGGTGGTCGACGACGCTGCCATGGACGTCACCGAGGTCGTGCGCGGATGCGATCTGCTGGGCTCCACGCCCCGCCAAATCTACCTGCAGCATCTGCTGGGACTTCCCACACCGCACTACGCGCACATTCCGCTGCTCATGTCGCCGGACGGCCGCCGCCTTTCCAAGCGCGACCGCGACCTGGACCTGGGCGAGCTCCGCGCCCGCTTTGGCGCGCCCGAGGCACTGCTGGGCTGGCTCACCGGGCAAACAGGCATCGCGCCGGACGCCACACCGCGCTCTGCCGAGCAGCTGGTTGAGCACTTTAGCTGGGATGTTATCCGTACGCATCGGGAAAACATCACTGTAACGGTCGAGTAGCCAGCCACCCCGCCCCTACGCGACATCCCAGGGCTGGAGTTCGTCGCCCAGGCGAACGATGCAGTCGTAGAGCACGGTATGGCGCTCGGCAGGGTTGGCATCCCGATGAAAATGCCCGTAGTACCAGCGCTTGTAATCCAAGCGGTCTTCCAGCTCATCGAAAAATGCCGTAAGCCGATCAACGGCGGGGTAATTCCAGCCGGGTGCCGGATAAAGCGTGGGCGAAAGCATGCGCGTGGAGCAGGTGTGGGTGATCACGTAGTCGACCTTCCAGCCCACGCTGTCGAGCTTTGCCCGCGCCTCCTCAAAGTTGCGCTCGTCCGGAAGCTCTTGCGGCCACCAGCTGGAATACGGAATGCGATATTCCTTGTCCACGCTCGTGGCGCCGCCCATGGTAAAGATCATTGAGTCATCGAGCTCGAAAGTCTCGCCACGCGTCAGGCGCCGTATGGGAGAGGTATCCGACAGGCGCTGCGTCAGCCCGCCGTGCCACAACTCCATGGGGCGCTCCGACCAGTGATCGAAACGCTCGTGGTTGCCGTCGACAAACAGCACGGTATAGGGGCGCGACTCCAGCCAGGCGATGTCGGCACATTCCTCGGCAGAGAAATCCCACGGAAAGCCAAAGTCGCCCGCGATGATGAGATAGTCGTCACTTGTCAGACCATCCCCAAGATCCCAGTCGCGCAGCTTTTGCATGTCGAGGCCGCCGTGAATATCGCCCGTCACATAGACCGTCATCGGATCACCACTTCCCTGTAAGTCGCTAGCCCACATTCTGCACGATCACTAAGTCAACCGTTCCAGCCCTTCCATCCTTTGGGACCTACCCCTCGCTCTTCCATCCAAACGGGTCAAACACCCAAAAGATCAGATCGAGCACGCCGCCGGTCATCATGGTGCCGGCAAGAGCCATGCAAACGCGCAGAGAACTGGCACTTCGGAGCACATCAAACGGCCCCAGAACAGCCAGCAGCGCGACCGCTGCGCCGGCAAGGCACAGCGCGAGGCACGGCCCCGCGTCCTTGACGCACTTCTTTGCGAGATGCTTGGTGTTGTCGCTCATTGGTATCGAACTCCTTAGAGGGTCGCTGTTCGGGTATATGCCACCGCGGCAGAGCAGGGCGGCAGGGTAAGTGTCACATGTCGTGCGGACATCAATGGAGAAACCGCCTGCTCGACCAACCTTTGACGCCGTTTTGCACCGGCACCACATCCCCCGCTATCGAGGTCTAATACTTTTCCCACCGCTACCCAAAAACTCATCCAACATTAATCTTGGCTCAAGAATCGCTTAATCTATAACCTGCACTATAGAGTTCGACCAAGGGCGGGGCGGCGCCGCGCAACGCAGGCCGCCGAACGCAACGCTCGCGCCCGGGCAGATCGCCCGGCGTCGCGCCCATCGAACGAAAGGACAGGTCATGGACGACCTCGAAAAAGTTGAAACCATCCGCACCAAGTGCAACGTGAGCTACACCGACGCCAAGGCCGCGCTCGACGCCACCGACGGTAACATTCTGGATGCCATCATTTGGCTTGAGTCGCAGGGCAAGACCCAGACCACGTCGGCGCACGCCGCCACCGAGTCCGCGCCGGTCGATGAGCCTTCGGCCGAGATGGTCGCCGCGCAGGCCGCCTACGAAAAGTCGAGCGAAAAGACCGACTTCTCCAAGAAAATGGACAGCGTGTGGGAGTACCTCAAAAAGCTCTTCCGCCTGAGCCTGGACACCAAGTTCATCGCCACGCGCCGCGATGCGATCGTCCTCAACATTCCCATCTTGATTCCCATCATCGCGCTGTTTGCCTGGGGCGCTACGATTTGGCTGATGCTGATTGGCCTGTTCTTTGGCATGCGCTACCGCATCGACAGCGACGGCGACGTGCCCGGTAGCATCAACAACCTTATGAATCACGCCGCCGACGCCGCGGACGACATCAAGCAAAATCTGAACGACGACAAGTAATCGCAGACGGGGGCACGCATGGCACGGATCCTGATCGTAGAGGACGAGGAGAAAATCGCCCGCTTTGTGACGCTCGAGCTGGAGCACGAGGGCTACCAGGTGGAGCACGCCGCCGATGGCCGCACCGCCGTGGACCTGGCACTAGAGCGCGACTACGATTTGATTCTGCTCGATGTGCTGTTGCCGCAGCTCAACGGCATGGAGGTCTTGCGGCGTGTCCGCAAGCACAAGGATGTGCCAGTGATTATGGTCACCGCGCGCGATGCCGTGATGGATAAGGTGGCCGGGCTCGATGCCGGCGCCGACGATTACCTGACCAAGCCGTTTGCAATTGAGGAGCTGTTCGCACGGATCCGCGTGGCGCTGAAGCGCTCGGAGGCCGTGCGGGCGGCTTCGGGTGTTGGCGGCGCTAGCGCCAGGGCGGGCATGGCGGGCGGCGCAGACGGGAGCGCCGCCGCGACGCCCCCGGTCGGCGACTCAACCCAGGCTTCCGCCTCGCCCTCCCCCGCCGCGCTCACTGTGGGCTCAGTCGCGCTCGATCCCGACCGCCGCGAAGTCACGGTCGGCGGCTCGCCCATCGCGCTCACGGCTCGCGAGTTCGACGTCCTCGCCCTGCTTATGACGCATGCCGGCACCGTGCTCACGCGCGAGCGCATCGCGCACGAGGCGCTGGGCTACGACTACGTGGGCGATACCAACAACGTCGATGTGCATATCGCGCACCTACGCGCCAAGATCGAGGACGCCGGCGGCGCCCGCATCATCCAGACCGTGCGCGGGGTGGGCTATGTCTGCCGCGCGTAACGCCGAGGCCAAGCGCGTCACCTCCATCGCCCGCGCCATCAACTGGAGCTACATGTGGCGCCGCCTGATGGGCTACGTCTGGCTCGATCTGCTGCTGATGGTGATTGCAGCGGCGATCCTCGTCTATGGATACAACCAGACGCTGCCCGACAGCGCGTTTACCGCAGGCTGGATCCCCGGCGCCAGCGTTCACGACATGTCGCTGACGCCTGCGCACGGCTGGGACCTGACAACGCTCACCTATACCGTCGAGCTTGCGCGCACCACCAAGACCTTCCCCCTCGCGCAGGACCTCGTCACGCTATGGCCTCTCTACCTTGTCGTTGTGGGTTGGCAGGTCATCAGCGTGCTCAACATGCTCGGCGGCGCCCGCCGTGTGCGCCGCACCATGGCACCGCTCAACGATCTGGCCCTGCGCGTGGACGAACTCGGCCGCATGCAGCTCTCCGGCGGCAAGATGGAAACACTGGAGCAGGCCATCGAGCGCGCAAGCGTCGACTCGCCGAGCGTCACCACCGGCGACGCCGACCTGGCGAGCATCGAGGTCGCGCTCAACCGCCTGCTGCGCCAGATGCAAGAGGCCAAACTGCAGCAGATGCGCTTTGTCAACGACGCGAGTCACGAGCTGCGCACGCCCATCGCGGTGATTCAGGGCTACGTGAACATGCTCGACCGCTGGGGCAAAGACGACCCGGACGTGCTGGCGGAGTCTATCGCATCCCTCAAGGCCGAAAGCGAGCACATGCAAGAGCTCGTGGAGCAGCTGCTGTTTTTGGCGCGCGGCGATGCCGGACGCACGGTCCTGCGGCGCGCGAATACCAACCTGGCCGCACTGGTCGGCGAGGTATGCGAGGAATCGCAGATGATCGATACCGAGCACACGTATCGGCTGGCCTTTGACGCTGCGCTTGTCAGCGATCCGCGCTGCGACGCGCCCGTTGACGTGGCGCTCGTGAAGCAAGCTCTGCGCGTGATCGTACAAAACGCCGCCAAGTACTCAGATGCGGGAACGACCGTCTCATTTGGCATAACGCCCGATGCGGGCATGGGCACGATCGACATGAGCATTGAGGACGAGGGCATCGGCATGGACCAGGAATCCGCAGCTCACGCGTTTGAGCGGTTCTACCGCGCCGACAACGCACGCGATGCCGGCGCGCAGGGCTCGGGTCTGGGGCTTGCCATTGCCAAGTGGATCGTCGATAGCCATGGTGGTGTCATTGGCGTGACCTCAGTCGAGGGTGTCGGCAGCCGCTTTACGATTCGCCTGCCGCGCTAGGAAGCCCCTCGGCATAAATAAAGGGATAGGGCCACGCGGCCCTATCCCTTTTTGCTAGCTATGACAGCTTATGCACTACTCGCGGCACAGATGCACGGCGAAGCCGGCGAACTCGCGCTTAAAGTACACGAGTTTGGTGCCACCGTCGGGTAGAAGCGCGCGCGACTCCTCGTTGACCTCGAGCCCGCGCTCGGCAAACCACTTCTCGGCCGCATCGATGTCGTTGACGGCAAAGCCGATGTGGCCTTTGGTGCCACGACCGTTCTGCTTCATGATCTCGACCAGCGAATCGTTGAAGTACGAAACCGGGGTCTCGATGACGGGCAGGCCCATCATCGTCGAGAACAGCTCCGCGATCTCCAGGGCGTCTGCCGGGTCGGTGGCGTTAATGCCCACATGGGCAACGCGCATACCAAAGAGCTCTACCGGGTTGGCGTTCTGCTCACTCATGCAGTCAGCGCCTACTGAGCCATGACGTCGAGAACGGCCTTCTCGGCGGCAACGCGGTTCATGCCGGTCATGAAGGGCACGCCACTCACGTACGGGCAGGTGAGGCCCTCGGGGGCAACAGTGGTGGCGATCAGCAGGTCAGCGCCCTCGTCGCAGTAATCCTTGGCCTCGGAGATGGCGCACTGCACGATCTCGTACTTGTCGGCATAACCGTTGGCGTCGAGCAGGGTAGCGACCTTCTGGGCAACGAGCGTGGAAGTAGCAGCGCCAGCACCGCAAGCCAAAACGATCTTCTTCATAGGTAATGTCTCCCTTCATGGTTTACTTTAGGTAAGTGTACCGCAGCGAGCGATGGCACTCGGCCTCGATGAGCTTTTATGCCAGTTTGCTTGCGCGCTGCGTATAATACATCTAGTACGTGTTGTCATACCGCTCGCTTTATGAGCGACTAAGGACCCTAATATGCCCGATTCCCGCACCCTCTGGACCGCCGTCGTTATCATCTGCATCGCCGTGTCGGTGTTCTTTAGCGTCAAAAAACGCACCACGTTTAAACGCCTGCAGCAATTGATGGCCGCCAAGCAGTGGGATGAGTTCGATCGTTTGCTCGACGGCAAACTCACCAGCATGCTGTACCCGCGCTACAACCGCGACTACCTGCGCCTGAACTCCTATCTGCTGCGCGAGGACCACGAGCGCGCCAGCGAGATGTTTGACCTGCTGTTGGGACTCAACCTCCCCAAGATGCAGCGCGTTGACCTGGTGATTAAGGCCTTTAACTACTATGTTGGCCAGGAGGACCGCAAAAAGTCCAAAGAGCTGTTGCACGAGATCAAGGGCTTTGAGGGAGGTCAAGCAGAGGCGGTTGCACACGAGTGTCAGCTGATGTACGACACGATGATCCTCAAGCGCCACAACGACATTCCCGAGCTGGAGCGCATGCTCGAGGATGTCGGCGACGACCCGGTCAAGCGCTGCCGCTTGGAGTACCTGCTGGCCCTGCAGTACCAGAACAAGGGCGACGAAGCCAAGTTCCAGGAGTTCCTGGAGAAGTCGGGCCAACACTCGATGGCCGTCAACGCGTAACGGACGGCTTGTGCTAGACTTCTAGTCTCACGGGGGCGTGGCGGAATTGGCATACGCAGGAGACTTAAAATCTCTCGCCGCAAGGATTGTGGGTTCGAGTCCCACCGCCCCTACCATATGGAGCTTTCGAGCCCGTGTTCCTCAGGGATGCGGGCTCGCTTCTTTTAGATGCCGGTGGGACTCGAACCCGCGAGGGGGCGAGCGTTAAGCGGACGCGCAGCGTCCGAAGCGAGCCGGCGAGGGCGCCGACAGGCGGCCGAAGCCGGTGCGTATTTGCGCAGCAAATGCGCGGACGTCCCACCGCCCCTACCATATGGAGCTTTCGAGCCCGTGTCCCCAAGGGATGCGGGCTCGTTTCTTTTACACGCCGGCGGGGCTCTAAGTTGCGGTGGAATAGTTCCTGTTTTGGCAGTTTACCAGCCCATTTAGGAACTATTCCACCGCGACTTAGGTTGGTGTTCCCACATTTTCCGATGGAAAAACGTGGTTGTCTCCCACATTTTCCGATGGAAAAACGTGGTTGTCTCGCACATTTTTCGATGGAAACGCCTAAATGGCCTTATACTAGCCGAGAGGGTTGGGAGGCAATATGCAGCGACAGCTTATGAGTGAACTTATCGCTTGGAAATCAAGGGCGAATCGCAAACCTCTCTTGCTTAAGGGAGCCCGCCAGACAGGAAAGACTTGGCTTCTTAACGAATTCGCAAGCCAGCAGTATCGAAACGTCATTCGTTTTGACTTTATGCTCGAGCCGAGCACACGCTCGCTGTTCGATGGGGACCTCGACCCCAAGCGCATCATCTCCCAGATAGAACTCCTACGTGGCCAAACCGTAACGCCGGAAGACACGCTCATCATCTTCGACGAGATCCAAGAGGCACCACGCGGGATCACCTCACTCAAGTACTTCAACGAACTTGCACCCGAATACCACATCGTGGCAGCCGGTTCCTATATGGGCCTCGCGCTCCGACGCGAAAATGAGTCATTTCCCGTCGGTAAAATCGACCAGCTCACCATGCGTCCCATGGGGTTTGCTGAGTTCGTTCGTGCCGTCGACGGCGGCCCGCTCGCCGACGCCGTCCTTGCCGCAGACATGGACCTTCTGGCAAACGTTACCGAAAAGCTCGAGCACTTGCTCAAGGAATACCTTGTTGTCGGCGGCATGCCCGAAGTTGTCTCCGCTTTCGCCGAGACACGCGACTTCATCGAAGCCCGAAGGCTTCAGCAGCAAATCATCGAGGCTTACGAATCCGATTTTGGCAAACATGCACCCGCCCGCATCGTCGAGCGCATGAGGTTGGTTTGGAAATCCCTTCCCGGCCAGCTTGCAAAGGAGAACAAGAAGTTTGTCTATGGCGCCCTTCGTCCCGGAGCGCGCGCACGCGATTTCGAGGAAAGCCTCCAGTGGCTCACGGACTACGGAATCGTTCATAAGGTGCCACGTGTTTCCGCTCTAAAGGCGCCGCTCTCGAGCTACGAAGACCTCTCGGGCTTCAAACTGTTCTGCATCGACACCGGTATCCTCGGAGCGCTCTCCGGTCTCTCTCCGGCCATCGTTCTTAACGGATCCGCTGTTTTTACCGAGTTCAAAGGTTCGCTGACCGAACAATACGTCGCGCAGGAGCTTTTGCTCCAGGACAAAACTCCCGCGTATTGGTCCTCTACCTCTGGCAATGCCGAAACCGACTTTGCCATCGACCATGCGGGAACCGTGCTTCCGCTTGAGGTCAAGGCGGCAGAGAACCTTAAAGCGAAGAGTCTGAAAATAGCCTGCGAAAAATTCAAACTCGAGCGTTGCGTGAGGAGCTCCCTGGCGGCATATAGAGACGAGGGCATGCTCATCAATATTCCGCTTTGGGAGATTGGGCAGATCGACAAGCTGGCATAGGCGCTGTGGGGACGCCCCGCAAGGGCTGTCCCCAGGTGCTGGCAGAAAAGGAACGTCCCCAGGTGCCGGCTGTTGAGTTGCGGTGGAATAGGGACTGTTTGGTGCCCGAAAGGGCGATTTTAGTCCGTATTTCACCGCAACTTATTTAGAGGGTGCTGAGCTCTGGGGTCCAGGAGATGGTGGGGGTCGCACCGTCGAGAGCCTCGTTGATGGTGGCGGCCATGCCGGCGAGTAGGCTGTTCTCGCTTACGGTGAGCGTCTTGTAGCCGCCGGCTCGCATGAGCTCGCGGATCACTACGGCGCCAGCCAAGATCACGCCTGCACGTTTGGGCTGTACACCCGGTAGCGCGGCGATGCCTTCCGCGTCCAACACAGACATGCGCTCGATAGCGGCCGAGACCTGCTCCAGCGACAGCTCGCGTAGGTGCACAAAGCTCGAATCGTACGGTTCCAGCTCGTGGACCAGCGCCACGAGCGTGGTAACGGTGCCACCCACCGCGACCAGGCGCTCGGCACGCTCAAAATTGCTCGGCAGGCCCTCAAAATAGGCAGCGAACTGCTCGCCCGCCCAGCCGGCAGCGGCAGTAAGCTCGCCGTCCGCAGGCGGCAGTGCCGAGAAAAACCGCTCGGTCACACGGCGACAACCGATGTCCAGCGAGCGCGTTCCTTCCAGCGCAAAGACCCCGCGCTCAGGCGCGTACACGCCAGTCGCGAGCTCCGTGGATCCGCCGCCCGAATCGGCGACGATAATCCGTTCACCGGCAAAGTCGTGCGCCACGCCAAAAAACGTCAGGCGTGCCTCGACCTCGCCCGGAATCACCTGTGGTTCGAGCCCCAGCCCGCGCAGGCCGTCCAGCAGCAGCGCGGCGTTGGACGCATCGCGCGCGGCACTCGTGCAGGTGGTGCAGATGCACGCGGCCCCAAAGGTACGGGCCTCGTCCACAAACATTCGGCACGCAGCGAGTACGCGCTCAACGGCCGCCTCGCAAAAGCGACCCGTCGCGTCCACGTCCTCGCCCAGGTCGGTAATCTCGGTATGCTTGGACGAGTCCACGATCGCTCCGCCCTCGACCTGCGCCAGCACCAGTCGCGACGACACCGTCCCCAGGTCGATCGCCGCCACCTTATATCGTTTGCAATCTGCCATTGCGGGCTCCCCTCCGGGCGCTACTTGCCGTTGGACACGACCGTCTGGCCCTCGACGCCATTAAACCCAAACAGCATGTCGAGCGCCTGGATGTACCACGGCGCGTCCTTGCCGACTTCTTCGATTTCCTTGGCAACTTCGCTGGCCTTCTTGGCGTTCGACGACTTCTGGCTCGACGAGGCATCAGAATCGTCGTCCAGGCCCTGCACTTCAATCCTCTTCTCGCCGGGCATCACCAGGCCCAGATCCTCGGATGCCGCGTCCTTGATACCCTCCTCCGAGAGCAGCTTGTCGACGCTTTTTTGCAGGTCGTCGTTATATTGCTCGCGAATCTCGACTTGCTTGGCCAAGATGTCGCTCGAGCGTTTTGCCACATACAGGTCGCGCACGGGGAAGTACAGGCTCACGAGCGCCAGGGCGACGACAATGCCAACAAACAGCCCTCGTTGGGGACCGTGGGTAAAGTCGTAGATTGCCTTGACCACCGCGTTATCGTTGGCGTAATGCATGAAGTCCGAGCCCGAAAGACGGTTCGAGGGCCTACTCGGCTTTTCGTGCGTTTGAGCCGAGGAACGCTGAGCATGCTCCGAATGCGCCGGGCGCGCCGAACGTGGCGGACGGTCCGTCGGCATATTCATTTGAGCACGGGAGTGTGAGGCACTTGTCGGTCGCTGCATGGAGCAGTCGGCACCGGCGTAATCGGACCCGCCGAGCTGCACCGTGCGCGCACGGCGAGGTGACGGCTCACGCGAACCGGCGGAATAGTACCTGTTGTCGTAAATCTGATCCATGTGCGCCTTGTGCGGTTGAGGTTTGTTTGCGCTAAGTCTTTTAGTTATAGCACGAGTGCGCGCACCGCCTTCGGCGGCCCTTGCTCGACATAAAAAAGGCGCTGAGCCATATGGCCCAGCGCCCAATGGGGTGCTCAACAGTGTCCGGCGGGAGCGAGGCAAATCCGAGTCAGCCCCGCCCCGCACACGTCGCTTGCCTAGCGAATGTTGTAGAACGCGGCCTTGCCGGCGTAGCGCGCGCTGCCCTCGAGCTCGTCCTCGATGCGGATGAGCTGGTTGTACTTGGCGATACGGTCGCTACGGCACGGGGCGCCCGACTTGATCTGGCCGGCGTTGACGCCCACGACCAGGTCGGCGATCGTGGAGTCCTCGGTCTCGCCGGAGCGGTGGCTCACGATACAGGCGTAACCGGCCTCCTTGGCGGTCTCGATGGCCTCGAGTGACTCGGTGAGCGTACCGATCTGGTTGACCTTGACCAGGATCGCGTTGGCGGCACCCAGCTCGATGCCCTTCTTGAGGCGCTCGGTGTTGGTGACGAACAGGTCGTCGCCCACCAGCTGCACCTTGTTGCCAATGCGGCGGGTAAGCTCGACCCAGCCGCCCCAGTCTTCCTCGGCCATGCCGTCCTCGATGGAGATGATGGGATAGGTGTCAACGAGCTTCTCCCAGTAATCAACCATCTGGGCACTCGTGTACTCCACGCCCTCGCCCTTGAGCTCGTACATGCCGGTCTCGGCGTTGTAGAACTCGGTCGAGGCCGGGTCCATGGCGTACATGAAGTCGACGCCGGGCTTAAAGCCGGCCTTCTCCACGGCCTTGGTGATGTACTCGAACGGCTCGGCATTGGTCTTAAGGTTGGGGGCAAAGCCGCCCTCGTCGCCCACGCCGCCGCCCAGGCCGGCCTCGTGCAGCACGCCCTTGAGGGTGTGGTAGACCTCGGCGCACCAACGCAGGCCCTCGGCAAAGCTCGGGGCGCCCACCGGCATGATCATGAACTCCTGGAAGTCGACGTTATTGTCGGCATGCACACCGCCGTTGAGGATGTTCATCATGGGCGTGGGCAGCAGGTGGGCATTGACGCCGCCCAGGTACTGGTACAGCGACAGGCCCGCCGACTCGGCTGCGGCGCGGGCAACGGCCAGCGACACGCCCAGGATGGCGTTGGCGCCGAGCTTGGTCTTGTTGGGCGTACCGTCCGCGGCAATCAGCGCGGCATCGACGGCGCGCTGGTCGAAGGCGTCGAGGCCCACGACGGCGTTAGCGCACTCGTTGTTAACGTGCTCGACGGCCTGCGAAACGCCCTTGCCCAGGTAGCGGCCCTTGTCGCCATCGCGCAGCTCGCAGGCCTCAAAGGCGCCGGTCGAAGCACCCGAAGGCACCATTGCGCGGCCAAAGCTGCCGTCCTCGAGCGCGACCTCGACCTCGACGGTGGGATTGCCGCGGCTGTCGAGCACCTCACGACCGTAGACGTCCAAAATATCGCTCATGTTGTCTCCCTCTCACTTGGAAACGTAGTGGATGCAAGCGACCGGCTGACCGTGCACCATCGGTGCGTCTCTGTAAGTTAGCCATGTCGCACTTTTTGCATTATGCCCTAAGTTAGCCGAGGGATACACTTGATTTTCGAAAAATATAGCGGGAACGATGAGGCATGTCGGCCCGTCGTTCCCGCAGTCTTACTCCTCCGCCTTTGCGGCATCCCACAGGTCGTTGAGGCCGTGGGTCGAAAGCTCGGCAAGATCCACGTGAGCATCGGCCGCCATCTGCTCCATCGCGGCCCAGCGACGGCGGAACTTTGCCGTGCTGGCACGAAGGGCGCTCTCGGCGTCAATGCCCTCCTTGCGCGCAACGTTGACCAGGGCAAAGAGCAGGTCGCCAAACTCCATCTCGCGCTCGGGCGAGCCGGGAGCCTCGGCCTCAAACTCGGCACGTTCCTCGGCGACCTCGTCCCACACGTCCTGGACCGTCTCCCACTCAAAGCCCACGGCAGCTGCCTTGCGCGACACCTTCTGCGCCTGCATCAGCGCCGGCAGATGCGTGGGCACGCCGTCAAGCAGGCCCTCGGGCGCAGCCTCGCCTGCCGTCACGGCCTTGTCCTTGGCGGCCTTCTCGGCAAGCTTGACCTCGTCCCAAATCTTGAGTACCTCGTCGGAGTTGTCGGCATCCGCATCGCCAAACACGTGCGGATGACGGCGAATGAGTTTGGCGTCGATATCGCGCGCCACGTCGGCCAGCGTAAACTCGCCGGCGTCCGCCGCGATCTGCGCATGCAGCACGACCTGCATGAGCACGTCGCCCAGCTCCTCGCGTAGGTGAACCGCGTCGTCCGCCTCGATGCAGTCGAGTGCCTCGTAGGCCTCCTCGATCATGTTCTTGCCGATGCTGCGGTGCGTCTGCTCACGGTCCCACGGGCAGCCATCGGGCTGACGCAGGCGCCAGATGGTCTGCACCAGATGCTGCAGCTCGGTCGACGCGTCTACCAGCGTGGACAGATCGCGCGAGCCCTCGGCATTTTGCTGAGCCATGTGCTGCGCCATGGTTATTCCTCCTCCAGGATCACATGGCGGAACGCGCCGCCCTCGTAGATGCCGTAGCTGTGCGTACCGTCCTTGGGAATGCTCACGCTACCGGGGTTGAAGAGCCACAGGCCCGGGTGCGCGGCGCTTTCCTCGTTGACCTTGATGTGCGTATGGCCGTAGACGAGCGCGGAGCCCTCGGGCAGCGCGGGCGCGTGGTCAACGCTGTTGTGCACGCCGGCGCCAAAGACGTGGCCGTGCGTCAGGAACAGCTCGCGGCCGGTTTCGTCAAACAGCGTGGCGTAGTCGGCCATAACGGGGAAGTCGAGCACCATCTGGTCGACCTCGGCGTCACAGTTGCCGCGCACCGCGATGATGCGGTCGGCCAGGGCATTGAGCAGCGGAATCACGCGCTTGGGAGCGTAATCGCGCGGCAGGTCGTTGCGCGGACCGTGGTAGAGCAGGTCGCCCAGCAGCACGATGCGGTCGGGCTGCTCGGATTCGATGGCGGCGACCAGGCGCTCGGCCCAATATGCCGAGCCGTGGATGTCGGAGGCGATGAGGTATTTCATGGTGGTCCTTTCGGTGGGGTTAATAGGATTGGTGCGGCGCGTCGTTGGCCTGTGTCACTCAAATCGCAGTGCCGCGCTCTGAGCCGTCTGCATCACGCGTTGGAGCGGCACGTCATGTTCGCGGGCAAGACGGGCGCAATCCTCGTACTCGGGAGCCGCGCGCTCGCTGCCGTCGGGCAGGGTCGCCACCTTAACGGATACCTCGCCCCAAGGCGTTGTCACCTGCTCGAATCGGCGCGGCAGGCAAACGCGTTCCATCACCTGGCGACGAACGGCGTTGGTCGTGGTCTCCAAAAAGATAATCGTCTGTAGGCGCTCGATATCCTCGTGCGAGCAGATCACCTGCAACTGCCATCCGGGGCGACCCTTTTTGCAGTAGAGGGGTAGCCAGTGCACCTCGCGGGCGCCTGCCCCGCGCAGACGGTCGGCGGCGTAGGCGAGCACCTCGGGCGACGCATCGTCGATGTCGCATTCCAGCTTGACGATGGTCTCGGGCGCATCGGTCTCGCGAGACAGCGGAGATTTGCTATCGCATGGCATACGGTCCGGCTCCTTTCCGCACGGGCTCGTTTTGTTCATCCAAACGCTAGCACATCGCGGGCGGCGTGGGGGCGGCGTCATGGGATGGGCGGGACTTTTGCCCGTCGCGGACGTCGGCGTGCGCCGGGATCGTCCTCGCCCCTATCCAAACGTGTACGTCAGCCTCCAAACATGTCATTTTTTGCAGCTTTTGGAGGCTGATGTACACGTTTTGAGAGCGCAAGCGAGGCCGCACCGCGCGTCGCGCAGCCTTTCCAATCGATTTCGACCCCCGGCGTGTCCGTCGTGTTGAGAGCTGCGCCATTACAATGAAGCGGATTCGCTTGACGCAAAGGAGCTGCCATGCCTGCTTGCCCGCTGGTCGATTGCCACACCCACACCTCGTTCTCGGACGGTCATGCCTCGTTTGAGGACAACGTTCGCGCCGCTGCTGCGGCCAGCTGCCGCGTCATGGTCTCACCCTGCCCGCCAGCATGGATGCCAACTGCGAAGTGCAGGTTACTGAGGGCGACCTGCCGGCACATCGTCTGGCTTTTGAGGATGCTCGCAAGCTTGCCGCGCAGATTGCGCCGGAGCTCAGCTTTATCTATGGCTTTGAATGCGATTGGTACGAGGGCTGCGAGCCTTTGGTTGAGCGCTGGTCCGCGGGTGCCATAGTGCGCTTGGGCAGTGTGCATTGGATTGGCAACCCGGGCGATATCATGGCCGGTGCCGCGGGTACGGCGGGAACGGAAAACGTCGCTCGCCCCGATACGCCCGATTCCCTTTGCGGTTGGATCGATGACGACACCGACCTGCACGTTTGGGAAAACCTGGGCGTGCGCGGCGTGTGGGAGCGCTATGTCGATGACTGGTGCCGCGCCTGCGAAAGCTCGCTCAGCTTTGATGTGATGGCTCACCCTGACCTGGTCATGCGCTTTTCGAAGGAAGGCTTTGCGCCCGACTTTGACCCCGCACCGTTTTGGCAGCAGATGGCCGAGTGCGCGCACGATACGGGCCGCCGCGTTGAGGTCTCGACCGCCGCACCGCGCAAGGGCCTCGACGACTACTATCCCGCGACCGGATTGCTGCGTTGCTTCGCCCACGCCGAGGTGCCGATCACTTTTGGCTCGGACGCACACCGTGCCTGCGACATCTGCTGGAACATCCGTGAGGCCCAGGCACACGCCTACGACTGCGGCTACCGAACCTTCGACGTCCCCCACCCTACCGGAGAATGGGAATCCACACCCCTCGCCTAACTAGTCGTTTAAGAACGTCCCCAATGACTAGTGACGGCGGGCGTTGAGTTCGCCGGCTAGCTCGTCGAGGGTGATACCGTAGCGCTCGAGCGTCACGAGCAGGTGGTAGACCAGGTCGCCGGCCTCGTAGCGAATGTGATCGTGGTCGTTATCCTTGCAGGCCATGATCACCTCGCTCGCCTCCTCGGCAAGCTTCTTGAGCAGCTCATCCTCGACGTCGGTCAGCAGACGCGCGGTATAGCTCTCCTGTGGCGACGCGTCGCGACGGCCATGAATCACCTCAGCCAGCCCCGTCAGCGTCTCTCCGATATTTCCATCCTGAACATTTGCGGTGCGCACACCCATGGTTCAATCCTTTCTGGCTGGCCAAGCGCTTGGTCGAGCGCCCGCCCTACGCGAGTTTCCTAAAGAAGCAGGTACGGTTGCCGGTATGGCAGGCCGGACCCGGAGAATCGACCTTGACCAGCAGCGTATCGCTATCGCAGTCGGCCCAGAGCTCCTTGACCTTCTGCATGTTGCCGCTCGTCGCGCCCTTGTTCCAGAGCTCCTGGCGGCTACGGCTCCAAAACCACGTGGTGCCGGTCTTGAGCGTCAGCCCCACCGACTCCTCGTTCATCCAAGCAACCATAAGCACCTCACCGGTGTCATACTGCTGAACCACACAAGGAATCAGCCCACGGGCGTCGTATTTGAGCTTTGAAGGATCGGTTATCTCTTCCATTTCTCTCCCCAAATTCAAACTTCGCAGGTCGGCGAGGGTTGTCCAGGTGCCCGAAATTCCGAGCGACAAGCCCGACGACGCGTACTTAAGTACGCGAGGAGGGTTGGAGCCGGAAGGTCGGGTGCCTGGGCAAGCCGCAGCACTAGAAGTCCAATCTCACAGGGATGCCCTGCGACGCCATATACTCCTTCACCTGGCGAATGCTGAACGTCCCAAAGTGAAAGACGCTGGCTGCCAGCACGGCATCGGCCTCGCCCTCGATCACGCCCTCGGCAAAATGCTCGAGCGTACCCACGCCGCCGCTCGCGATGACGGGAATCGGCACCGCGCGCGCCACGGCACGGGTGAGTGCCAGGTCAAAGCCGGCCTTGGTACCGTCGCGATCCATGCTGGTGAGCAGGATTTCGCCGGCGCCGCGACGAGCCGCCTCCTCGGCCCACGCCACCGCGTCGATACCCGCAGCGTTGCGACCTCCTGCGGTAAAGACCTCCCACTTGTCGGCACCGGATGCGCCGGGAAAACCGACGCGCTTGGCATCGATTGCCACGACCACGGCCTGGCTACCAAACGCCGCGGCAGCCTGGCTGATCAGCGACGGATCGCGCACGGCCGCCGAGTTGAGCGACACCTTGTCGGCACCGGCGGCAACCATGGTGCGCATGCCCGCCAGGTCGCGAAAGCCGCCGCCAACGGTATAGGGAATGGCGAGCTCCTCGGCCGCATGCGCCGCCATCTCGATAGTCGTCGCACGGTCGTCGCTCGTGGCGGTAATGTCCAGGAAGACGACCTCGTCCGCACCCTCGCGGTCATAGGCACGCGCCAGCTCCACCGGATCGCCCGCATCGCGTAAGCTCACAAAGTTGACGCCCTTGACCACACGGCCGTCCTTGACGTCCAGGCAGGGAATCACGCGCTTGGTAAGCATGGGCTACTCCTCCCCTCGGGCGGCGGCCAGCGCCTGTGCCAGCGTAAAGTTGCCTTCGTAGAGCGCACGGCCGGTAATGGCGCCTTCAATCGCGACCTCGCCCACCGCGGCCAGTGCGCGGATGTCGTCGAGCATCGAGATACCGCCCGAAGCCACGACGGGAAAGCCCGCGACCTCGGCCACATGGCGATACGCCGCCACATCGATGCCCGTCTGCATGCCATCGCGCGCGATGTCGGTATACACCAGATGCTTAAAGCCCAGCTCGGTAAGCTGCGCCACGGCATCGTCGAGCGCCACGCCCGCGCCGTCGCGCCAGCCGTTCACCTTAACCTGGCCGTCGCGCGCGGCAATGTCGGCGACCAGCAGCTCGCCAAAGCCTTGGGCTGCCACCTCGGCAAAACCTGGCTCGGTCACCAGCACGGTGCCCAGCGCAATGCGGCAAGCACCATAGCCGGCCAGCTCGTCGATGCGTGCGAGCGAGCGAACGCCGCCGCCCACGTCCACGGACAGACCGTCGACGCCGCAAATGGCCTTAATCGCCGCCGAGTTGGCAGCGCATGTGTCCTCGTCCTCGCCAAAGGCAGCGGACAGGTCGACGACATGCACCCAGCTCGCGCCCTGCTCGGCAAAGGAGCGAGCAACGGCCACGGGGTCGTCGGAATATACCTTGCAGCGGCTGCGGTCGCCGCGCTCCAGGCGTACAACCTTGCCGCCGATCAGATCGATTGCGGGAAACAGGATCATCGGCCGACCTCCTCGACGATGTTGACGAAGTTCTTAAGGATGCGCTGACCCAGCGCGGAGGATTTCTCGGGATGGAACTGACAGCCCCACACGTTGCCATGGCGCACGATGCACGGGAAACTCCGTGTATAGTGCGTGCGCGCCAACACATCGGCGGCATCGACGTCGTCGGCCACCGCGTAGCTGTGGGTGAAGTACATGTTGGCGCCCTCGGCAAAACCGGCAAGCAGCGGATCGGCCGCACCGGCGGACGTCATGTGCACCTGGTCCCAGCCCACGTGCGGCACCTTCAGGCGGCTCGACTCCAGGCGCGTGCACGAGCCGCGCATAATACCCAGGCCATCGACCCAGGGACCGCCAGCCTGCTCGGGAGCGTTTCCGTCCGCGACCGTGCCCTCGTCCGCCGGCACGCCCTCGTTGCCGCGCTCAAAAAATAGCTGAAGGCCCAGGCAGATGCCGAGCAGCGGAGTTCCGGCGGCAACGGCATCGAGCACGGCCACCTCCTCGCCGCTCTGGCGCATAAAGGCGATTGCGTCATAGAACGCGCCCACGCCCGGGATGACCAGGCCGTCGGCGTTGCGGATCTGCTCCGGATCGTCCGATGTGCAGGCGGCGGCACCGGCGCGCGCAAGCCCGCGCACGACGCTCGACAAGTTGCCCTTGTGGTAGTCGACCACCACAATCTTTGGTTCGCCCACGCGACCCTCCACTTCTCATCATCCACAACCACCACAAAGGGGACAGGCACCTTCGTGGTGGTTTTACCCTTGTGACGGTTACAGTGAGCCCTTGGTACTGGGGATGCCCTGCACGCGGGGATCGAGCTCGCAGGCGTGGCGCATCGTGCGACCCACGGCCTTAAAGGCGGCCTCGATAATGTGATGCGAATTGCCGCCCGCCAGCTCGCGCACGTGCAGCGTTAGTTTGGCATCGCGTGCAAAGGCATAGAAGAACTCAACGGCCAGCTCGGTATCGAAGCTACCCACGCGCTCGGTCGGCACGGGCAGCTCGCAATAGGCCTGGCCGCGACCCGAAATGTCCACGGTGGCCATCACGAGCGTCTCGTCCATGGCGATCGCCGCGTCGGCAAAGCGCGTAATACCCGCCTTGTCGCCCAGCGCCTGGCAAAACGCCTCGCCCAGCACGATGCCCGTGTCCTCGACGGTATGGTGTGCGTCGACCTCCACATCGCCCACCGCATGCACCGTCAGATCAAACAGGCCATGGCGGCCAAAGGCGTTGAGCATATGGTCGAAAAACGGTACACCGGTCGAGATATCGCACACGCCGCTCCCGTCCAGGTCGAGCTTGACGACAATGTCGGTCTCCCCCGTCTTGCGGGTCACCTCGGCATAACGGCCCATCTACATCTCCTCCTTCACCAGCGCGGCAAACGCAGCCAGCACCTCGTCGTTTTCCTGTGGGGTGCCCACGGTAATGCGCAGACAGTCCGCAAGGCCCGGCGCGTAGCTAAAGTCGCGCACCAAAATTGAATACTCGTCGCGCAGGCGCTCGCGCACGCGCGTGGCGTGCGGTGTGCGCACAAGCACAAAGTTTGCAGCGCTCGGCCATGCCTCCACGGGCATGCCCTCGGCAGCCATCGCGCGCAGGGCGCACAGCTCACGCTCGCGCTCGAATGCAACCTGCGCCACCACGGGCGCGTACGCATCGCGGGCACGCACGCAGGCAAGCGCGGCTGCCTGGCTCAGCACATTGACCGAATAGATCTGGCGAATCGCCGCGAACACGTCGATGACCTCGGGTGCCGCGATCACATAACCCAGACGCGTGCCGGCGGCGCCAAACGCCTTGGACAGCGTATGCAGAATCACCAGGTTGGGATGCTCGGCGATAAGGCCTTGCGCCGTGGTGGCCGCGCCAAACGGATCGTCGGCGAACTCAACGTAGGCCTCGTCGACCATTACCATGCCGGGGCACGCATCGCAAAGCGCCGCGACAAAGTCGAGCGGCGCCACGTCGCCCGTGGGATTGTTGGGCGAGGTCACGATTGCCAGGTTGCACTCGGGCGCCGCCGCAAGCACGGCTGTCTGATCGAGCTCAAAGGTCGCGGGGTCGCGCCACACGTCGCGCACCTCGGTCTGGCAGAGCGACGCAAAGAACGCGTACTCGCTAAAGCACGGCGGGCAGTTGAGCAGGATCCGCCCCGCACCGCCAAACGCCAGCAGATAGTTATAGAGCAGCTCGTCGCCGCCGTTGCCCACGCAGATGTTCTCGCGCGCCACACCATGCCAAGCGGCAAGCTCGTCGCGCAGGTCGTTGGACATGGGATCGGGGTAGCGGTTGAGCGGTGTGGCAGCCAGGGCGGCGTCGACCGCCTCGCGCACGCCAGCCGGCACGGGATAGGTGTTCTCGTTGGCCGAAAGGTTGATGCGCGTGGGCGTAAAGTTGGGATCGTAGGGCTCAATGCCGGCCAAGTAGGGCTGGACGAGCTCCTTCATGCGAGGCGTGAGTTCGGCCATATTAGGCCTCCCCGCCGGTCGCGCCAGTGCCATCCGCGCCTGCAGCTGCCAGGTCCACGCCCTCGGCAACCGTCGCCACGGCGTCGCCCGGCCAGGCAACCTTGGTCAGGTCGGCCGCGGCCAGAGACTCGGCGCTCACGGCATCCTCGCCCTGCTCCAGCACGCGGCGACGCAGTGCGGCCGAAAGCGCGTGCGCCCACAGGCCTTCGGCCTCGGCTAGACGCTGTGTGGCGGGAGCATCGGAGAGCAGGCCCTCGGGCGTATAGCAAATGACACTCGAGCGCTTGACGAACTCCTCCACCGAAAGCGGGTTGGAGAACATGGCCGTGCCGCCGGTCGGCAGCGTGTGATTGGGGCCGGCAACGTAATCGCCGAGCGGCTCGGAGCTCCAAGCGCCCACAAAGATGGCGCCGGCGTTGCGAATACCGCCAAGCAGGCCCATCGCATCCTTGCAGTGCAGTTCCAGGTGCTCGGGCGCCACGGTGTTCACCGCCTCGACGGCGGCAGCCATGTCGGCGGCCACCACGATGGTGCCCTCATTGTCGAGCGAAGCGCGCGTGATCTCGGCGCGTGGCGACTGCGCTACCAGAATATCGATACCCGCCTCGACCTCACGCGCAAACTGCTCGTCGCAGGTCACCAGATAGCAGGCTGCCAGTGGATCGTGCTCGGCCTGGGCCATCAGGTCGGCCGCGACCACCATGGGCTTGGCCGTGGCGTCGGCCAGCACGCAGACCTCAGAGGGACCGGCGACCATGTCGATACCCACGTCACCCGAGACAATCTGTTTGGCAGCGGCGACAAAGGCGTTGCCCGGGCCGGTGATTTTGTCGACGCGCGGAATGGTCTCGGTACCGTACGCCAGTGCGGCCACGGCCTGGGCGCCGCCCACCATATAAATCTCGTCCACGCCGCCGAGCTTTGCCGCAGCGAGCGTGTAGGGGCTGATCAGGCCGTCCTTTTGCGGCGGGGTCACCATGACCACGCGTTCAACGCCGGCGACCTTGGCGGGAATGGCGTTCATAAGCACGGTGGAAGGGTACTGCGCACGACCGCCCGGCACATAGATGCCAGCCGCGGCAAGCGGAGTCACCTTAACGCCGAGCATCGTGCCGTCCGGGCGCGTGGTAAACCAGCTCTGCTCGACCTCGCGCTGGTGGAACTCACGAATCTGGCGCGCAGCCTTCTCGAGCGCGGCGACAAAGGCCGGATCGAGGCCTTCGAGCGCGGCATCGATCTGCTCTTGCGGCAGACGGAAGCTCTGCAGCTCAACGCCGTCAAAGCGCTGGCAATAGTCGCGCACTGCAGCATCGCCGTTGGCACGCACATTGGCCACGATATCGCGGGCGGCGTCGACGATGTTTTGCGGCAGCACGCCCTTACGGTTGAGCTGGTTGGTAACGAGGCGCTCGCCGGGAGCAAGCTTGATGGTCTTCATATCGGTATCCCCTATCGGTCGAGGTTTTGTTCGAAAAACGAGAGACCGGGCGGCGGCGCCAGTCGGCCCGCAGCCCGGACGTTGGGGCGCCCGCGCGGGCTCGCGCTATTGTGCCGAGCCCGCAACGGGCTCAAAATGCTTGTCCTTCACGGCTGCCGCCAAGCGATCTGCCAGATTGCGCACGCGCGGATCCAGACGTGCGGCACCCGGATTGACAAAGAAGCGGGCCGTGCAGTCCATAATGCGACCAGTAATAACGAGGTCGTTATCGCGCAGTGTGGCGCCCGTGGCGGTAATATCCACGATGCGATCGGTCATGCCGACGATGGGGCCCAGCTCAATGTTACCGTGCAGCGAGACGATATCGGCGTTCACGCCGCGCTCGGCATACCAGGCGCTCGCGATGCGCGGATACTTGGTGGCCACGCGAAGCGACCCGCGGCGGGCATAGTTGCGCTCGGCCTGGCCGGCGCGCCACGCAGGCTCCGCCTCGATAAACGTGCACAGGCCGTAGCCCAGGTCGACCAGCTGCAGCAGGTTGAGGTCTGCCTCGATAAGCGAGTCCCAACCGCAGATGCCGCAGTCGGCACCGCCGCAGCCCACAAAGGCGGGCGCGTCGCTGGGACGTACGATGACAAACTCGATATCGCCGACCGTGCCCTCGCCGGCACGCGTGTCGCGGCCGCGCACGACCAGGTGACGGCCGGGATCGCGCAGCTCCGAGACATCCAAGCCCGCGGCCTCGAGCACGTCGAGCGTGTCGGCCTTGAGCGAGCCCTTGGGCACGGCGATGCGCAGCGGACCCTCGGTGCCGCGGCCCACGGCATGGTCACCATCGGAAGCAGCGTCCTCGGCCGAGGTGCGCGCGGCCTCCAGGCGCTCAAGCGAAAAGGCAAAGCCCGCCGCCGGCACCTCGATGCCGTCGCCAAATGCACCGGTAAAGATGGAGTCGTAGCGTCCGCCCGAACCCACCGGATCGGGCAGGCCACCGGCATAGGCCTTAAAGACCAGGCCCGTGTAGTAATCAAACGAGTTCATGATGGAGAAGTCGAAGGACAGCACCTGGGCGTCCTCGGGAGCCAGACCCTCGACCAGGGCGCGCAGCTCGCGCGTGAGCGGCGCGACAATGCCCGCCGCCGCCAGCAGCGCGTCGACGCGGTCGAGCACCTTGGCACCACCGTGCAGGCGCGGCAGCTCGCTAATGGCGGCCTTGACGACCTCGGGCTCGGCACTTGCCGCCACGCGGGCATCGAGGCCCACAAAGTCGTTGGCGTGCACACAACGCAATGCCTCGGCAGCCAGCTCGCGATCCTCACAGGCCGCGAGCAGTTCCTTAAACGGACGCACGCTGCCCGCGATAATGCGCGCACCGGGAAGTGCCAGCTTGCGCACGGCCTCGGCGACCAGTGAGACAATCTCGACATCGCCCGCGGTGTCGCCCGCGCCGATGAGCTCAAAACCCAGTTGCGTAAACTGACGCGAGCCGCCGGCATTGCGCTGACACTCGCGGACCACCGGCGCCTCGTAGCGCAGGCGCAGCGGCAGATCGGCCGCGCGCATGCGAGTCGAAACCAGGCGAACGATCGGCAGCGTGTTGTCGGGACGGACCACCAGCAGGCGACCGTCGTCATCAAAGAGCTTAAACGGCGTGTCCGCAATGCGGCCGCCCTCCTCGAGCGAGCCCTTGTCCTCGAGCAGCGGCGTCTCGACCGGAAGGTAATGATACTCCCTAAAGCAGCCCTTCACCGTCAGCGCAATCTCCTCGCGCGCCTGAGCCTCCTCGGGCAATATGTCCCGGAATCCCCACGGTGTGGCCGTCATCTGGTGAGCCTCCTCATGCTGTGTTTCATATAGAACAGAAGACCGGCATAGCTCCGCCGGTCTTCTGGGTACTTTAGCATACTAGAGTGCTTGCGGGGAAAATCCGTCGCAGCCGCTCACACCGTATTCATTTGGAAACATAGGGCAGGTTGCCGCAACCCAACCCCATCTAGGCGCCAATCGCACGACGATACTCTGCCATTACCTGCGCATCGGCAGCTGCGGGGTCGGCAAAATAGCGCCCGTCATAGGTCTCGGCCGAAACAACTCCGCGATAGCCGCGCGCCACCAGCCTATCCAGGTCGGCGCGCATATCGCGGTCGCCGTCACCCCAGGCAAGATGCGTCGTGCCGTTTGCCGCAACATCGACAAAATGCACATGGGCGACATCTTCGCCAAGCAGATCGAAATAATCGTCGATGGTATCCCCCGCCACCGCCATAGCGCCCAAATCCAGACACGCCTTAAGTGCCGGATGATCAACTGCCTCGATCATGCGCTTCGTATCGGCCGCCGAGTTCACGATCATCGACTCAACCGGCTGTAGGGCCTCGAGCACCAGTCGAACGCCGCACTCTCCCGCATGCTCGGCAATCGCACGCAGCATCGAGGCGCTGCGACCCCACGCGTCCTCGATTGGCTCGTTCAAAAATGCCCAGCCGCTCGAGACCATGACCTGCTCGGCTCCAAGTTCCGCCGCGATATCCACAACGTTCTTAAAGTACGCGAGCGTGCGGGCACGCGCCTCATTCCCGCGCGCCGCGATATTCCACGGCTTGGGGTTGTTCTGTTCGGGACAAAGCCCCACAATCCGAACCCCATACCGCTGCGACAGCTTTCGCACCTGCTCGAGCGAATCGTATCCATGGCAATCGACATACAGATGCATCGCCCCGGTCCAAAGCTCGCAACACGTGTAGCCCGAAGCCGCTGCCGAAGAAAAGAATTCCTCAAGGTCAAAATAACGATGGCTGATATTCATGACGGCAAGCTGCGGATACTCCATCTTGTCCACCTTTCGGCAAAAGGGCGCCGCAGCACAGTGTGCGCGACGCCCCCTCTTACATTGTTCTCATTATGACGGATACTCTACTGGACACCAAGCACTCCAAAGAACGCGCCGGCGATACTCACGAGCAGGATCACGAGCATGATAAGCAGCGGATTCATCTTCTTCTTGAGCATGAGATAGACGATTCCAAACAGCCCCATCGTGACAAAGCCCGGGAAGATTCCGTTGAGCAGCTCGGCCAACGTCTGAGCACCATCGCCCGCGCCGACCATGAGCGGAATGTCCACGGTGACCATCTCCATGGTCATAGCACCGATCACCATGGCGCCCATGATAGAGGCCATCTTGACGATCGTGTCCATAATGCCCGATTCCTGGACCTTGCTGATCATGTCCGAGCCAAAGCGATATCCCACAAACGTCAGCAGGTAACGGATGATGTAGTGAGGAACGTTGAACACGAGCAAGAACAAAATCGGGCCAAGAATAGAGCCCTGCAGCGCCAGCGACGTGCCGACACCCGTTGCCAAAATTCGCAGCGTGCCCCAGTAGAAGGCATCGCCCACGCCGGACAGCGGCCCCATCAAAGCAAGCTTGACATTAGAGATCGCGCTCGTGTCAAAGCTATCGTCAGTAGCGTTGACCTCCTCCATTGCAGCGGCGATGGACATGGGAAGCGTCGAGATGTACGGCGTGACGTTATAGAGCTCCATATGGCGCTTAAGGGCGGCCTTAAAATCCGCATCCTGCGGATACAGCTTGCGCAGGATCGGCATAAGGGCCCACATAAAGCCGATATGGCCCATACGCTCGTAGTTCCAGGAATGCTCATAGGGAATCGAGCGCCAGAACAGTTTCTTAAGGTCTGCGCGGGAAATCAGCCCGTCGTAAGAAGACTCAAACTTAAAACTCATCGAACCCACTCCCAATCGCAGGATCCTCGGTTGCCGCTGCGGGCTGCTCCGCCTTTTTCTTGTCACCCAAAACCGTCATCGCGACGACGATGATCGCGGCAAAGATCGCCACGCCTGTCGTGCTAATGCCAAAGTAGGCGACGAGGAAGAAGCCAGCGAAGAAGAACGGCGCCACCGTTTTGTTCATAATCATCTGCGCCAGCATCGCAAAGCCGAGTGCGGGCAAGAAGGCGGCGGCGACATCCATGCCGGTCTGAACGAAATCGGGGATGATGTTGAGCAGGCTGGCAACAGCATCGGCGCCAAAGAAGAATGCCAGGGGAATAATCAGCAGGCCGCACCAGCTCTGCGCGTAACCGGCGATGAGCATGTTGCGCGTGATGGCCTTGGTGTCTCCGTCCTCGACGTTTTTGTCGATACGGTGCACCAGCAGTAGCATCACCGGCTGGCCCAGGGCCGTATCGAGCGCCAGGACGATCGTTGCGATGGGAATGCCCAGGGTCAGGGCCGCCGAAGCGTCCGCGCCGGCCTGCATGGCAAGCGACACACCCAGAATGGTTCCGGAAATCGTATCGGGCGGGTTATACGCACCGACCGAGATGGCGCCGACCATGGCAAGCTCCATCGTGGCGCCCATGATCGTGCCGGTCACCATGTCGCCCATGACAAGGCCGACCAACGGTCCGAGCACAATGGGGCGTTGAAGGTAACTCGTACCGGTCAGCCATTCGGAATAGCCCAAAAGGGCGATCAGGAAAATCAGGATTGTCTTGATAACCATGATGTCCCCTAACCGATGGCCTTCGCGGCGTCAGTCTTCGCATCTGCCGGAATCATCTGAATGAACAGCTCATAGCCCTCGCCGAGCAGCTCCTTCACGTAGGCCTCGTTCTCGGGCGTAAGGAACACGCTCGTCGAGACCTGGCGGGCGTCCTCGCTAAAGGCAACATTGCCGAGGTTAATCTTCTTGACGCCCATCGCCTTGGCGACGGCACCGGCCTGCTGGATCGTCTCGCAAACCACGAAGAGCTTGTACTTATCGGTCACACCGCTCTGGAGCGCCTTGACGGCATCCTCGGTGTTTTTGACGACGACCTTGCATCCTTCGGGCTTTGCAAGGGACAGGGCCTGCAGACGAAGCTTGTCATTGAGGACCGTGTCGCTCACCAGCAGGATGCAGTCGGCACCCAGAGCCGAGGTCCAGCTAACGGCAACCTGGCCGTGAAGCAGTCGATAATCTACACGAATCATCTGAATCATGATGTGCTCCCTAGCGATTAAAACTCATCGAGTTCGGCCTGCCCCAGCAGGTCGTTGACGTACTTGACCTTGGTGTCGTCCGCCTCGACGATCTGGCGAATGGCCTCATCGATCGGGGTGGATTCGGGCACGAACAGCAGCTGAATAAGGAGCGGCAGGTTCATATTGGTCACCAGGTGCGTGTTGGGACGCGTCTGGACGATCTTGGTGAACTCGTTGTTGACGCTGCCGCCGAACAGGTCGGTGCACACGACAACCTCGTTGTCCGCAGCAAACCCATCGAGAACCGCTGCGGCCTCCTTGGTCAGGTCCTCGTTTCCGTCGACATACATAGAGAGCGCATGGACGTTTTCGCGCTCGCCGGAGAGCAGCCCAATGCTCTCGACGATTCCAGACGCAAAATGAGCATGGGATGCAACGATAAACTGCCTCATTCGATTCCCCTTTCTTGCGAATTTCGGCATAAAAATGCCCGGACGCATGCGCCCGGGCAGGGTGCTTCTTGATCAGTAGCTTATTTGTCACCGATTAGTAGTCGAACTGGTGATAGTAACGACGGTAGTTGAGGTTGTGCTTGGTGACCGTCTCGTAGTAAGCGGCAAGGCGATCGGTAATCAGCGAGGAGAGGATCCACGGAGACACGATGACGCGGAACTCGTCGTCAAGGCCGGGGATCGCGAACTCGGCGGTGTCGA
>CABQLI010000012.1 GCA_902464965.1 uncultured Collinsella sp. | reverse complement strand
TCCCTGCTCTACAGTCCTGCGCAAGACGAACGCCACATTAAGTGGCCTTCTTTGCGTGCGGAACTTGCGATGAACTTCGTGCCCCGCCGTCCGGGAGGACGCCTCTTTATTGATGGGAGGCCTGATAGGTCGATGGTTCCGTGCCCGGATGCGTCCAAAGTGGGACGGGCTTTCCGGATGGGCAGGCTTTCGAAAAATGCGTCCCGGAATTTGCCTTTGGAATGGGACGTAGTTTCCCGTTGAGGTGCTTTGCGGAAAGTGCATCCCACTCTGGGCGGTCGAAGTGGGACACACTTTCCCAAAGGCGCTCCAACGGGAAATTGCGTCCCATTATTCGGTCAAGAAACGGGATGCATTTTCCCAATGAGAGCAAAACCGGAAAATGCATCCCACAATCAGCCCTCAAAGTGGGACGCCGTTTCCCAATGAGGCTCAAGCGGAAAATGCATCCCGGAATTTGCGCTCAAAGTGGGATGCGGTTTCCGGTTGAGGGTCTAAGGGGAAAATGCGTCCCAGAATCGACGCTTGAAATGGGATGCAGTTTCCCGATGAGGCGCTCGACGGAAAATACATCCCAGAAATGGCCTTTGAGCTGGGATAAGATTTCCGCGGCATCTCGGATTCTCAAAAATGAGACACGCCGTTGGCGAAAATGAGACACGTGATATCGGGCATCGGATGTATCATTTGCAAAAATGAGTCCACTCCACTCGAATAAAGCGAGGTCCCTCATGTACGTTCCACACCCCCGTATCCGTAGGCTGTCGAAAATCCCGCTTGTTGGGACGGCGGCGCTTGCTGCGTTGATCGCCACGAGCGTCGCCTGCTTCACGGCCACGCCCCAGGTTGCCCAGGCGGCAGACGCGCCCGCAATCACCGATATGACCGAGCAGGATTATCAAGCCCTGGGTCTGGGCACGAGCGAGGACATTCCGGCCGATACCGTTGGCCCCTATTCCACTGATACCCCCACGACGTTTGCCACGCGCAGCGAGGTCTATATGGCAGCTAACGGTAGCCATGGCAATCGCTACACTCTGCGCGACAAGCTCGAGAACGTCGAGCGCGGTGACATTGGCGGCAGCAGCAAACTCACCGATGGCTATGGAAGTGTGTGGGGCGCCGCAAAGTTCTGGCAAAACGTCAACAACTTCGATACGAACAGCGATCTCCACAAGCATAGCGACTACGGTGGCGGCACCTGGTCGTACCTAAGCAACAATGAGTCCTCAACAGTACTCGCCAACGACAACAACGGTTTCTCGGGCATTCACGCCACGAGTGTTGAGTTCTGCAGCGACGCCAGCACGGGCAAAAAGAGCCGCGTTGCCGAGCTCCGTGCCTACGGCGACAGTTCCTCCACGACGATTGACGGCAAGTCATACGCCGGAAAGGTTGAGCTGGTCCTCTACTCGTTTAGCAACGGGCGTACGCGCACTCTCGACACACACCTGCCGGTGACGGTCAACACTAATATGATGTACGAAGGCCGTTTTAAGTACCTGGATGCCGGTTACCTGCAAGAGCACGACGCCGTCTTTGATGTCGAGGCGGGCGATGTCGATGGCGACGGCGTCGACGAGCTTTTTGTCTACGCGGGCTGCTATGTCGACGAGAACGGCGTGCGCAAGGCTGTAGTCGACATGTATGACTTGGAGGGCGGCAACTGGAAGCAAAGCGTCGTCAAGATCGATGCCGGTAACGCCGCGGACTACACCACGCACAACAAGGGCGGGAACGACTCCTGGACGCAGCTTCAGTCAGCTCCTGTCGTTTCGCTAGCGGCCGGCGACCTCGATCGCGATTTTTGCGATGACCTCGCCATCGTGGTCTCGGCACCCTACGGCAAGAAGAATATTGATAAGTCGACGCATTGCGAGCTGTTTTCGTGGGATGCATCCAAGGGTGCGCTCGTCCATGTCGATGCTCTGGGCGACGCGGGCGCAATCTCCCTCTCCGCGAACGGCAAGACCATGGTCGCTGCGAATGCGACGTGGCACGTTTGCCGCCTACGATGAAGAAGGAAAGAAGACGGGTGAAACCGTCACGGGCCTTATTCTTGCGGGCTATGACTGGCAACGCAGCGCTTTTGATTACGGCGCTTCTGACGGCAGCAAGGGGCTGTACGGCGCGCTGTACCGCTACGCGTATTTTGACTCGGAGTCTGGCGAGTTCAAGCTTTCCGATTGTAAGGAATACAGAGACGGGCTCCTCGCCTCCTATGGGCTGATGCATGTGCCCAACAGCGCATGGAAGGATAGCGCTCAGGATAAGCGCTATCCGTGCACCTTGGCGCCTATTGCCCTTGCCACTGCCAACCTTGACGGCCTGTCCGAGCAGCTGGCGGTTGACGAGGTGCTCGTGGGCGGCGATGTGTTCCGCGACTTTGCCTGCAACACGGCACAGAGCGGGGCTCAGGGCTTGGGGTCCATGGTCGGAACCATGAGCATGAGCGGTCAGCAATACAACAGCAGCAACAAGCATGACCACAAGGGTATAGAACAGGTGTGGATCAGCGACGTCAAGGCGGGCAGCGTCTCGGGTTCGGACCGCTATAACGAGAGCTTTATCGCCGTGGTGGGCAAGCACCGCGACGAGGACCTGCGCAAGAACGATGACTACTATTGGATGACCGCCTCGCATTTTTCGCTCGACGAGAACGGAAAGGTGCGCCGCGGCGAGGAGCAGGTGATTAGCGAGAGCAACCGTCGCGGCACTACCTACGGCACATTTATCTCGCTCGCGCTGCCCGATGTCGACAACGACAGCGTCAAGATCACGTACAAGGACCGCTACAAGGTCTATACCAACCCGCGCGTGCTTGCCGTGCTGCAGGATGCGCCCTATGTTGAGGATCTGGAGCAGGCATACGGCTATCTGGTGTTGGGCGGCACGTCATACGGAGAGGAAAAGGGCACGGGGACATCCCAGGGCTATACCATTGGCGCCGAGTTGGGCGTTGCCGTCGAGGTGCAGACCGGTCCGCCCCTGGTCGCGATGAATGCTTCAGTCGATTTTGCCGCCGAGGGATGCTATGACTACCGGAGCGAGCGCACGGTCAGCGCAAGCGTAAGCTATGAGTCGCATGCCGGCGAGGGTGACAAGGCCGTGCTCTACACGATTCCGATGGTCTATTACGAGTATGAGATCGAAAATGAGGAAACTGGTGGCAAGGGCGTGATGGCGGCGCCCGTGTCGCTCGGCGCGCAGACCTCGGTCGTTAATGTCGAGGCCTATGACCGCATTGCCAAACAGCACAATATGACGCCGCTCAGCTACTTTTTGACCAACCGGTCGGGAGAACCCGGAACCTATCAAACGACGCTCAACGGCGAGACTCCCGTTGGGGATTCCTTTGGCCTGGGCAAGCCTGGCGTAACGCGCGCCTACACGCACGATGGGTTTAACGGCGCCGCCGCGCAGTCGGGGGCGAGCATTGAGCAGACCATCGAAGTCGAGGAGGGCAAGGAGCAGGAGCTCGAGCTCGGCTTGACGCTGAACGGCAGCGTTGTCATGGGCGCGAAGCTCGCAAAGCACGAGTTGTTTGGCGGCCTGTGCTTTGGTGCCAACGCCGGCTTTACTACGGGTAACTCCTCGAGTGAATCGACCGAATACGGCGGCACCGTCGACAACCTGCCCGAGGCCGCGCAGGGCAAGTACGGTTTTGTGTGGCGTCTGGGCGTCAACGCGGTGGATGTCGACAAGTTCGAGGCAGACTCGGGCGACAAGCTCGGCACTAAGGACACCGACCAGTTCTGGATCGTGGGCTATGACGTTAAGGACGTCGAGATGCCCGACGCGCCGGCCGTGACGGGCTTTACGGCAAACGCCGTCGATTCGACCAGCGTTACGTTTAGCTGGGACGATGTACTCGCAAACAAGAGTGGCTTTAGCTACGGCGTGGGCATGCTGCAGAGCAATGCGGCGGATGCGGTCGTCAATAGCTGGAAGATTGCCGACAACACGCAGACCTCGCTCAAGTGGGATGGGCTGCAGCCCAATACGGAGTATCGATTCGCCATCGCCGCCGTTAAGAATGGATCCACGACCGAAACAGGTATTCGCTCGGCAATCATCACGGTCAAGACCATGCCCGATGGCATGACGATGACCGTGAGCGGACCTGCGGCGGATGCTGCGGAGGGGTCGGATCTTGGATACGACTCTTCGGTTGAGCGCGCGGCGGGAAGCCACCTGACGCTCTCGGCGATTGGCCATGTGAAGCAACTCGGTGCCGACGATAGCGAAACAGGGCTGGCGCCGACCTATATGTGGTACCGCAAGGGCCGCGGCGAGACAGAGTTTAAGCTCGTGGGTGCCGATGGCAACCTCGCGGCTGGAACGGCCTCAAAGCTCGAGATTGACCTGACCGCAGACGATGACGGTGCGCAGTATTACTGCCACGTGGGATACAACGACGTGGGCCTCGACACCGGCACGACGCTCGTGAATATCGAGGCCGAGGAGACGGCGCCCACAACGGTGAACGCCACCCCGATCCGCACGCGCCGCCTGTTCTCACAGGCAAGTGCGGGCGCCAAGAAGTTCCTGGACCATACGCTGGTAAACACCGCCGGCCCAACCGATTCCGAAGGCTCAAAGGACCCCGAGACTCCTGAGACCCCGACGAACCCGGACAAGCCCAAGTCTGACAACGGAGCTAAGACCGACACCAAGGTCAAGACTACGACCACAGCGAAGAACCTCGCAAACACCGGCGACCAAACATTCGCCCTAGTCGCCACCGCAACAGCAGCGGGGGCAACGCTCGTAGTGATAGCCCTCATCATGCTGATCAAGCGCCGCAAGACCCACTAGTAGCCAGTCGAACATATCGACAACCCAAAAACCCGGGTAGCCAAAAGACAGGCCACCCGGGTTTTCTGTTGAGTGGAGACTCCGCAAGCGGAAACTGCATCCCACAATTAGCGCCCGGAACGGGACACATTTTCCGTCAAGCCCTCATCCGGAAAATCCATCCCAGTTTGAGCGCCCAGACCGGGACGCACTTTCCCAAAGGGTCCTCAACGGGAAACTGCGTCCCATAATTAGGCCGAGAAATGGGATGAACTTTCCCAATGAGAGCCAACCGGAAACCACGTCCCAGAATCAGCCCCCAAAGTGGGACGCACTTTCCCAACGAGCCTCAACCGGAAAATACATCCCGGAATCCAGCTGAATAGTGGGACACACTTTCCCAATCGGGTCCCAAGCGGAAACTGCATCCCATTCCAGACAAGAATTCCGGGACACACTTTCCGCAAACAAAGAAGGCCACATAACGTGGCCTTCAACTTATATATGTTCGGCGATACACCCAAGACAAGCCACGCCCCAACATCAGGGAGTCTGTCCAGGCGGAGGCATATAAGGTTCATCGCGAGTTCCGCACGCAAAGAAGGCCACTTAATGTGGCCTTCGTCTTGCGCAGGACTGACCGAGCAGGGAACCTTACGTTCCGCGTCGCCGGGCAGACGAACCAGTTAAGACGCGCTGCTACTTGATCTTGGTCGTGCCCGGTGCCAGGTTGGGGTCGGTCTCGTTGGCCTCGGTCTGGAAGTGCTCGGTGTACACGTTCTTGCCGTCGCGGAACATCTCGTAGTATTGCATCTTGGCGTAATCATCGCGCGCCTTGGTTGCGGCTGCGGCAGCGGCGTCGTCACCGGTGACGTTGGAGGAGAGCGCCCAGCGCAGGCTGGCGTCCTCGTAGCCCACCGAGTTGATGGCGGGCAGCGACTCGCGCAGCGTCATGTGCGCTTTCTGGTAGTCGGTCAGCGGTGCGCCGATCAGCTGCATCAGCTGGGTGGACAGGTAGTTGGTGGACAGGTCGTCGACCTCGCTCATCTGGTCGCAGCCGGCAACGTCGTAGTTGGCCCAGATGATGTAATCGGTCTGCCACAGGCGCTCCTGATGCGTGGCGTCGTCCTCGCCGGTAAACCACTTATCGTTGAACTTGGACGGGAAGAACGGCTGGTGGTCGCCCCAGAACACCACGACCACCTTACGGTCGAGCTTGCTCAGGGCGTTGAGGAAGTAGCGAAGCGCCTGATCGGACTGCTCGATGCACGAGACATACTCGTCGACATCGGAGAGCGTGCCGTCCTCGACGGTCTTGGCGTCCAGGTCGGTCGTGTCGATGTTCAGGTGCATCTGCTTGTCGACCGGCAGCAGGCCCGTATCGTAGCCCGAGTGGTTCTGCATGGTCACGTCGAAGATGAACTGCGGATCGGCGTTCTGGTCGAGCAGCTCAAGAATCTTGTCGTAGGTAGCCTGGTCGGTCACCATGCCGCGCAGGGTATCGGCGCCCTGGAAATCGTTGATGGACAGGAACTGGTCAAAACCAAAGTCCTTGTAGACGTTCTCGCGGTTCCAGTTGGTCGCGTGGTTGGGGTGCATAGCCGTGGTGGAATAGCCGAGCGATTTGAACTGCTCTGCCAGGTTCCCGGTCGTCTCCATGTTGTAGATGGTGTAGGGGTACACGCCCGAGCCCAGGTTGGCCATGGAGTTGCCGGTCATAAACTCAAACTCGGTATTGGCGGTACCGCCACCGTAGGCGCTCACATAGAGCTTACCGCGGCTGAGGCAGTTGGACAGGCTCTTAAAGTACTGCGGACCCTCGTAGCCGGCGCGCATGTTCTGGTAGATCGACAGATCCGAGAAGGTCTCGTTCATGATGGCGATGACCGTGGGCTTCTCGCTGTCGAACTGTTCCTTTGCGGCGGCGCGCTCGTCGCTCTTGGCCGCGTCGGACTTGTCGTAGGTCTTGGCGTACTTTTTGAGCGTGGCTTTGGCATCGTCGACGGAGTAGTCGGCGGGTTTGGGCGGCTTGATGGACTGCGCTGCGCTAATGAAAGCGGGCAGGTAGCCCTCGCGCCAGTAGCTCTCGAGCGGGCGCCAGGTGTAGACGGTGATGCCGAGAGTGTTGTAGTAGTCGATGAGCGTGACGTGTGCGGTCACGCCGCCCAGGCACAGCACCGCCACGAGCAGGTTGGTGAGCAGCATGCGCTTGGCGTTGGCGGCGCCCTTCTGACGGTGCGGTGCCACCAGGCCGGCGTACTCGCATAGCAGCATGGCGATGGCGGTAAAGCCCATGGACAGCACGCAGAACAGTGAGATCGAGATGGTGTAGCCGGTGCCGGCGACCGCGGCGGCGGTGGAGATGGCCGAAAGGTCGCCCGGCTGGATGGGCATGGATTTAAACGTGATGACGAAGAACTCGGCAATGCCCAGGACAAAGAGGGCAAAGGCCAAGACCGCGGGGGCTGCGCCGTGGCGCTGGAACAGGAAGAACAGGCCGACCATGAGCGTGGTGATGATGGCCCACTCGAGCAGGATGCACAGGGGGTAGACCCAGGTAAAGTCGTGGTTGGACGAGACCTCCATGCCCAGCAGCGCAAAGACGCCGGCGAGCAGCAGGCACAAGACAGCGGCGACGAGCGGTTTGCCCACAAAGGCGCCGCGCAGGCGGGCGAGCTTGCCGGTGGGAGCGGGGGCGTCGGGCGCGGCGAACGCAAAGACGCGCGGGGTGATGCGGTCGCGTGCGATGCTGGCCCAAGCGCAGCCGGTGAGGATGGCGTTGGTCAGGATGAGCATCACAAAGGCGAGCGGCTCGTTTTGGGCAACGAGGCCAATGGCGCCCCAAATGGTCAAAAAGACCTGGAAAAGGCCGAAGGCGACGCTCCACCCAAGAGCGCTTTTGGCAACGGTGCCCGACTGAGCGCGAATGGCCTTGGCCTCGCGCAAGACAAGGTAGACGGTCGCCGCAAGACCGACGAGCGAGATGGCGGCAGCGAACATGCTGAGACTCCTCACAAACTAAAACGTACGAAAGCGGGGGTTTACCCGATTGTTACCAAGATATGCGCTGCAATTGGTGTCTGCGCACAACAACCAGCCATATTAACGCGCACGTGTGGCGGTGTGGCGCAATGTAGTGGCGACCTGCGCGATAATGGACGGGAATTACACGGAAACGTAAAGGCTTCTTAAAGAATTAGCGAGGATGAGGCGATGAACGAGCAGGTTTGCACCAAGGCTGTGGATACGTGTGGCTATCCGGTCGAGACCACGGGCAATGCGGTGTTGGACACGTTGGAGCACCGTTCCTCCACGCGTGCCTTCGCGCGCGATGACGACGGCCGCCCCGTGGCGGTGACCGACGAGCAGCGTGCGGCGATTCTGCACGCAGCGAGTCGCGCTCCGTCGGCGGGCGCCATGATGATGTATTCCATCGTGAGCATTCGCGAGCAGGCTACGCTGGACCGTCTGGCCGATCTGTGCGACCACCAGCCCATGATCGCCAAGGCGCCCTGGGCACTAATATTTGTGGTCGATTATGCCAAGTGGATCGATCTGTTTGAGCACGTGGGCTGCTTTGAGCCCGAGTTTGTCGAGCGTACGGGCAAGGCGCCCCGCCGCGCGCCGGGTTTGGGCGACTTTGCCATCGCGGCCCAGGACGCCGTGATCGCTGCGCAAAACGCCGTGGTTGCCGCCGAGGCCCTGGGGCTGGGGAGCTGCTACATCGGTGATATCGTCGAGAATGCCGAGGAAGTTGCCGAGCTGCTCGATCTGCCGCCCTATACCATGCCGCTGTCGATGCTCATCATCGGCACGCCCCGTAAGGAGCGCCCGGCAATCGCGCACCCCGTGGTGAACCTGGTGCACGAGGAGCGCTATCGCCGCGCCGATACCGCGACTATGGATGCGCAGGTGGCCGAGATGGATGCGATGTTTCGCCCGCACGCTCGCGAGGTGGGCGAGCGCGTCGTGGATATCTACACCCGCAAACACACCAGTCCCTTTATGGCCGAGATGAGCCGCTCCATGGAGTGGTGGTTCAAAAACTGGCTCGGAAAATGACGAATGTGACAAGGGGACAGTCCCTTTGTCACATTCCATATCGCCGCGGTGGCCTAAAGGTCGTATAAATGTTTATCTAGCTGGGAAGACAGTGTCATTTAAACATGGGCCGATTACCTATAATTCCTTCGAACATTAAAGTTGGGAGGAAACCGGCTTATGGAACAAAAGGCCAAGGAGGCAGCCTCGCACGCTGCGATTCCTGTGAGCATCTCGGCGATGCTCGTCACGCTGGGCGTGGTGTACGGCGATATCGGCACCAGCCCTATGTATGTAACCAAGGCGCTCGTTGCCGGCAACGGCGGCATCGGAAGCGTCACGGAGGAGTTCGTGCTCGGCGCGCTCTCCCTTGTCGTGTGGACGGTCACGTTGCTGACCACCATCAAGTATGTGCTCATCTCGCTGCGCGCCGATAACCATGGCGAGGGCGGCATCTTTGCCCTGTACAGCCTGGTCAAGCGTTGCGGCAAGTGGCTTATCATCCCCGCCATGCTGGGTGGCGCCGCGTTGCTCGCCGACGGCATCCTGACGCCGGCCGTTACCGTTACCACGGCCATCGAGGGCCTGCGCACTATCCCGGCGGTCCATGCCGTGCTGGGCGATGATCAGGGCCGCGTCGTCGCCATTACGCTCGCCATCATCATCGTGCTCTTCTTGGTACAGCGCATCGGTACGGCCAAGATCGGTCACGCCTTTGGCCCCATCATGACGCTGTGGTTCCTATTCCTGGGCGGCACGGGTCTGTTCTTTGTCTTACAGCACCCCGCCGTGCTGCTGTGCCTCAACCCGCTCCGCGGCATCGGCTTTTTGTTGAGCCCCAACAACCACGCGGGCATCATGATTCTGGGCAGCTGCTTCCTCGCCACCACCGGTGCCGAGGCGCTCTACTCCGACATGGGCCACGTCGGCCGCGGCAACATCTACGCTACCTGGCCGTTCGTTAAGTGCTGCCTGCTGCTGTCCTATATGGGCCAGGGCGCTTGGCTTATGAACAACGCTGCCAACCCCGAGCTCATGGGCATTGCCGATCTCAACCCGTTCTACCAGATGCTCGCCCCGGGCTTGCGCCCGTTTGCCGTCGGCCTTTCCACCGTCGCGGCCATCATTGCCTCGCAGGCGCTCATCACCGGCGCGTTTTCGCTGGTGTCCGAGGCCAGCCGTCTGGACCTCATGCCGCACATGCAGGTCTTCTACCCTGCCGAGACCAAGGGCCAGCTCTACATCCCCATGGTCAACAACGTCATGCTTGTCGGCTGCGTCATTGTGGTGCTGCTGTTCCAGAACTCGGCGCATATGGAAGCCGCCTACGGCCTTGCCATTACGCTGACTATGATGTGCACCACGCTGCTGCTCTTCTTCTACCTGCACGAGGAGCGCAAGCTCAAGGTTGCTCCGTGGATCTTCGCAGCCTTCTTCCTTTTGCTCGAAGGTTTCTTCTTCGTGAGCTCGCTCACCAAGTTCTTCCACGGCGGCTACTTCACCATCCTCATGGCTGCACTCATCATGGGCATTATGGTGTGCTGGTACAACGGTACGGCTGTTGAGCAGCGCCAGTTTACGCTGCTGCCGCTGCGCAGCTACCTGCCGCAGCTCAAGCGCCTGCGCGATGACGATCGCTACGAGCGCCTGAGCGACAACATCGTGTACCTGACCAAGGACACCCATACCGACTACATCGACCGCGACATCGTCTACTCGATTCTGGACAAGCATCCCAAGCGCGCCCGCGCCTGGTGGTTTGTGAATGTCGAGACCATGGACGAACCGCACACCTTTGCCTATTCGGTCGAGACGTTCGGCACCGACTACGTGTTCCGCGTGCATCTGTACCTGGGCTACAAGATCAACCAGCGCGTCAATGCCTACCTGCGTCAGGTTGTTCAGGACCTGGCTGCCACCGGCGAGCTGCCGGCGCAGACGCATGACTACTCGGTCTACAAGGATCCGGGCAACATCGGTACGTTCAAGTTCGTCCTGATCCGTAAGCTTCTGGCGCCCGAAAGCGATGTGGAGCCGAGCGAGCGTACGGCCATTACGCTCAAGTACATCATTCGTCGCGCCGCCGGCACGCCTGCACGCTGGTACGGCCTGGAGAACTCCAACGTGAGCTTTGAGTACGTGCCGCTGTTCACCAAGTTCAAGGCCGTGAACAAGATGCAGCGCCTGGCTCCCAACGAGCGCCCGTAGTCACCAGCGGGCTACGCGGAGTTGATCATCGATGGATGAAATGAAAGCCGGGGAGGTAAACATGGATGCAAGGACACTTGATGCGCGCGAGGCGGGTATCGACGCCGCCGAGGACCAGTTCTTTACGAACCGAGCCAACATGGATATTGCCGATCGCGTGATCTCAGTTGTGGCGTTGGTATTTGCCGCAGCGTGCGTATGTGCCCTGCTCGCGCACGTGCTGTTTGTCTAGCGACCGCAGGTTGTAAAGGCTTTACACTAGGAACCACCACGAGGGAAAACCACCACAAAGGTGTCTGTCCCCTTCGTGGTGGTTTTTGTTTTTGAGGGAGGGCGCGGTGTCGATGGATGTTCGCTCGGATGGCGATCTTGCCGACAGTTTTTGGTGGAGGCGCTCGACGCAGACGCGGCGCGGCCCTCTGTACGACACCTGCGTGGTGGCGGGGTTGCTCGCGGCCGCGACGGTTGTCGGCGCGGTGCTCGACCGCCCCGGTCTTGCCCCGAGCATCATGATTGTGTATGTGCTTGCGGTGCAGCTGTGCGCATTTTTTACCTGGAGCCGCCTGTACTGTCTTCTGAGCTCCGCCGCCGCCGTTTCGCTCTACAACTTTTTGTTTATCGAGCCGCGTTACTCCTTAACGCTTATCGACCACATCCATCCGGGCATGTTCTTCATCATGTTTGCGGTCTCGCTCGTGTCAAGCTCGATTGCGTTGGCCCTGCGCCGCGCCTTGGCACAGGCTGCCGCCAGCGACCGCCGCACGCATATGGTGCTCGAGACCAACCGCATGCTGCAGCGGTGCGCCGATCAGCAGCAGATTGTCCATGCCATGGCAACGCAGCTGGCGCGTCTTTCGGGCTGTCCGGTCGTGTGGTACAGCGCCGACGCCGAGGGCGATGACCTGCTGCCGCGTGCGACATACACGGCCGTGGGCGATGCCGCGCCGGTGCATGAACTGGCGCCGCAGATGCCGCCGCGGCTCTCGGCGTCCGCCTATGTGGGAACGCCGCTCGATGCCACCTATGGCGGATCGGCGTTTTATGGCATCTACCTGACGGTTCGCACGGGCGACGGCTTCGTCCGCTCGGGCGACCCCGCCTCGGTGGTGGGCGTGCTGGCTATCGTTGCCGAGCCCGACGTGCTGACGCATGAGGAGCGGACACTTGCCGATGCCATCGTGAGCGAAGGCGAGCTGGCGCTCGACCGCGCCCGCGCCATGGAGGCCCGCGAGGAAGCGGCGGTGCTCGCCAAAAACGAACAGCTGCGCGCCAACCTGCTGCGCTCCATCTCGCATGATCTGCGCACGCCGCTTACCAGTATTTCGGGTAATGCCGACGTGCTGCTCGATCAGGGCTCGACCGGCACCGCGGTGCTCGATGCCCAGACGCGCCGCGGCCTGCTTCTATCCATTCGCTCGGATGCGCTGTGGCTCAACGCCACCGTCGAGAATCTGCTCGCCATCACCAAGCTCGAGGGTGGCGGTATGCGCCTGTCGACCACGCTCGAACTCATGGACGATATCGTCGAGGAGGCACTGCGCCACGTAAATCCGGCCGTGCGCGAGCACGACCTTAAGGTGGTGGCGTGCGATGAGCCGGCGCTCGTCAACGTCGATGCACGCCTGATGGTGCAGCTGGTGGTGAACCTAGTGAACAACGCCATCACCTATACGCCGTTGGGTTCGCATATTGTTATTTCGATTAGCGTCGACGATGGACGTGTGGCGTGCTCGGTGGCCGATGATGGTCCGGGCATCGCACCCGAGGATTGCGAGCGGATCTTCGAGTCGTTCTATACCGCCAACCATGGTCTGGCCGACAGCCACCGCAGCGTTGGCCTGGGTCTTTCGCTCTGCCGTTCCATTGCGTTGGCGCATGGCGGTAGCATAGAGGTTGCCGCGGCGGACCCGCACGGTTCGGTCTTTACGATTGAACTTCCCGCCGCCGACGTTTCGTTTGATAAGGAGTAGCGCTGTGCCGAACTCTGCCGTAAAACCGCTCATCTTGGTCGTTGAGGACGACCCCGCCGTTCGCAATCTTATTGTTGCCGCGCTCGAGGCGCACGGCTTGCGCCATATGGCTGTGGAGACCGCCCATGCTGCCATCGCTGCCGCCTCATCGCAGGCGCCGAGCATTGTGCTGCTCGATCTGGGCCTGCCCGATATGGACGGCGTCAAGGTGGTGGAGTCGGTGCGCGCATGGTCGGGCATGCCGATTATCGTGGTCTCGGCGCGCAGCGAGGATGCGGACAAAATCCGCGCGCTCGATGCCGGCGCCGACGACTACCTGACCAAGCCGTTTTCGGTCGAGGAGCTGCTCGCGCGTATTCGCACGACGCTCAGGCGCCTTTCGTATGCGCAAACGGGTGGTGTTTCCTCTGAGGGCTCGTTCGATGCCGGTGAGCTGCATATCGATTTTGATGCCGGCATCGCCACGATGGATGGAGAGGAGCTGCATCTGACGCCGATTGAGTACAAATTGCTATGCCTGCTGGCCCATAATGCCGACAAGGTGCTCACGCATCAGTTTATCCTGCACGAGATTTGGGGTACGGCGACTAAGAGCGACCTAGCGAGCCTGCGTGTCTTTATGGGCACGCTGCGCAAAAAGATCGAGTCCGACCCCGCGCACCCGCGCTACATCCAAACGCACGTGGGTATCGGCTATCGCCTGGTCACCCAAGGGTAGGACGGCGTCCGCCATCCCACTATGAGTTGCGGTGAAATACGGTCTAAATTTGCCTAATTCCAGGCAAAGCAGTCCGTATTCCACCGCAACTTTGTTTATTTGCCCTTGGGCTTGCTGGCGTAGAACTTCTTCTTTTTGGGCTTGCCGGCGGGGGAGGGTTTGCCGTTGCCGCGCGGCCCTCGGTCTCCGGCCTGCGCGTGCGCGGGCGCCGTTGTGCGAGGCTTGCGGGCTTCGGGGTTGCGCAGCTCCTCGACACGCTCGGCAATCTCCTCGGCGCTAAAGCCGACCTCGGCCATGGCGTCCTCAATGGGCAGGCGGCGCACGATATAGCAGTGGTGCACCTTCTGGTTGCGTGCGAAATCCTCGGGGATGGTCTGCGCCGTAATGTCCTCCAACACCACGCCCGCGCGCGCGAGCTTGCGTGTCTCGGGGCGGAAGCCGCGCAGGTTGCAGCTAAAGATGGCATGTCCGCCCTGTGCGAGCAGGCGCGATACGCCGGCCAAAAGCTCAACATGGTCGCGCTGGACATCCCAGGTACGGCGGCCCATCTTTGACGAGTTCGAGAACGTGGGCGGGTCGACAAAGATCAGGTCCCAGCGGTTGCGCGTCTGGCGCTGGTCGCGAATCCAGGCGAGCACGTCGTCGCGCACAAAGTGATGCTGTGACCCCACAAAGCCGTTCTGGCGCATATTGCGCTCGGCCCAGTCCAGGTAGGTGTTGGAGAGGTCGACCGTCACGGTCTCCTCGACGCCGCCGTCGGCCGCATAGCAGGTGGCGGTGCCGGTGTAGGCGAACAGGTTGAGGAAGCGGCGCGCCTGTTTGGCGTGCTCGCGCACCAGGTTGCGGGTGACGCGGTGATCCAAGAAGATGCCCACATCCAGGTAGTCATCAAAGTTGACGGCAAAGGTGAGTCTACCCTCTTCGATGAGCGGCAGGCGACGGCGTGCGATGTTGGCGCGCTCGCCCGAGCCGCCCTTGCCGGCGCCCTGCTTGCCGTACTGCGAGCCGCCGCGCGAACGCATGCGGGCCTTGGCGTGCACGTGCTCGGCCGGAACATCAAGGATGCGCGGTGCGATGGCCAAGATGTCGAGCATGCGGGCCTGGGCCAGTGCGGGGTCGATGGTCTTAGGTGCGGCGTATTCGGCAATGACGAGCCAGCGGCCCGGCGTCTGCGGGCAGCCCTCGTACAGGTCGATGGCGGCGGAGTAGTCGGGCAGGTCGGCATCGTAGACGCGGTAGCAGCTCACGCCCTCGCGCTTGGCCCACTTGCGGCGCAGGCGCGCGTTCTTGCGCAGGCGGTTGGCGAACTGCTCCGACTCGGGGATGAGCACGGGCAACGGCTTGCCGTCGCCCAGGTCGAGCATGGCGGCAGGCTCGGGCATGGCGGAAGCAGCGGCTTCGTCTTGAGCGTCTGCGGTCTGCTCCTCGGCATCTGCGCTGGTCGCAGCTTCGAATGCCGCGGCGGCGTGGTCGAGCGAAGGCCAAACCTCAATAGCCGCCTCCTCGTTATTGGGCATGACGGCGATGGAGCGCGCGGGCTCGGCATGGAGCGCGCGGGCCATAAGGCCATCGCGGGTGAGTGCGGCGACCGGTGCCGAAGCGAGCTCGGGCGCGCGGCGCAGCTCGCCGACCAGCGTCATGGCGTCGTGCATGAGCGAAAGCGGGGTCTCGGTGGTGTCTGCGACCACGGCGGCACCGGCGACGGCGCCCGCATGGTCCAGCGCGGTGGCGGGCTTGGCGGCGCAAAAGTCGACAAAACGCTTGTAGCCAGCGCTCTTGACCATGCGCTCGGCGGTCTTGCGGGCGGCGGGGTCGATGTCTACGGCCACGATGCGCGCCTGGCGCTCGCGCGCTGCCGCCTCGCGCTCGCGCGCCTCGGCAAGCAGCTGCTCCCACAGAGCGGCGTCGTGTAGCTGCCAGTCCTCAAAGCCCCAGCGCTCGCGTGCGGCGCCCGGGGCGCGGTCGGTCAGAATGTTCACGGCTTCCAGCAACAGGCCGCCGCCGGCGCACGAGGCATCGATTAGCGTGGGAAGGGCTTCATTCTCGTAATCGTCGGCCGTCAACTCGCGCTCGCACAGTGCGGTCCAGCCGACCTGCGCCAGCACCAGGGCGGCGTAGTCGGGGCGCAACACGTGCGCACCCTCGCCGGCACGGGTCGCCGCGGGCGGCAGGCGCTTGAACAGCGGGTCGCCCGAAAGGTCCAGGCTTATGCTCGCGCGGCGCTGGCGCAGCGAAAGCAGTAGGTGAACATCGGGGTCGGCGGCGTCGACATCGGCGCGACGGCCCGTGGTTTCGGCCAAGCGGTCGCACAATGCGTCCTTGGCGCGCAGGGCCGAGAAGCGCGTGTTGCGCAGCTGCTCGGTCACGCCGCGGGCGGTGATGGCGATGGTGGCGCCGGGGCGGATGATGGTCTCCCAGGCGATGTCGTAAACGCTGTCGTACAGTTCATCGGCATCCTGCGCCTCAAAGCGCCCGAGTACCACGAACACACGGCTCGCCAGGCGTGACCACAGACAGGCGCGGTAGCCTTCTTCGAGCTCGCCCTCAAATGTAGCGCGGCCCTTTAGCCGGCGAACATGCGAAAGCCCGAGGCGTTTAAGCTCATCGGCGAGTGCGGACTCAAAGCCCTCGGGGCAGCTTGCGTAAAATTCCATGGGTGACCTCTCTGGTTGCGTCGCTCCATTATATGATGGATGCTTCGTTTACTCTCGCCCCCGAAAGGAACCCATATGATTGATGCGTGCCCCGATTCCGCCGTGCTCTTTTTTGACGTGGACGGCACGCTGACGTCGTTCGATCCCGACAACATGACCGACAAGGACTTTTCGGCGGTTCGCCCCTCGCAGGCGGTCGTTGAGGCGTTTCATCGTCTGCGCGACGCGGGACACCAGGCATTTATCTGCACGGGTCGTCCCTTGTGGCTGATTGCCGATGGCCTGCGCGCGCTGAACCCGGCGGGTGTCGTTGCCATGGCGGGAGCGACGCTCGAGGTCGAGGGCCGCGTGGTGCATGAGGACTGCTTTGACGAGGACGTTATCGAGGAGCTTGCGCGCCGTATGGCCGCGGCAGGGATTGAGGCCTTTTTCGAGACCAACGTGGCTACTTTTGCCCTGGAACCCGCGGGTGTTGAGCAGTCGTCTCTGATCGGCACTTCTGTGGTGCACAGCACCGAGGAAATGCGCGTCGACGGCCGTCTGCGCGTGGGCAAGGTGTGCATCGTCGCGAGCTACCTGGCTCGCGTAGCCAACGATGACGGCTTTATCGATCGCGAGTTTGAGCTGTGCAACACCGGTGGTCAGAATCGCGAGCTGAGCCCCAAGGGCATTGACAAGGGCGTGGGCGTGGCGCGAGCGCTGGAATACCTGGGTCGCACCGGCAACGCGCGCACCTTTGGCTTTGGCGATTCCGGCAACGATCTGGGTATGCTCGCCGCTGTCGAGACGGCCGTGGCCATGGGCAACGCCATGCCCGAGGTCAAGGCGCTCGCCGACTACGTGACTGATGATGTCGCACACGACGGCACCGTCACAGCGATGCAGCATTTCGGCCTCATCTAATGAATCCCGCGTTCTGACGTTTGCTCAAACTGCGACTCTTTGTTTTTGCATGCTCAATCGATTTATCAATCCAAACACTGAGGTGTTTATACCGTTCGCCGAGAAGATAAAAAACCGCAGTTCACGCCTTGATAAACGTAGGTAAAGTGTTTAGCAGTTTATCGGCCGTATGCTAACGAAAGGAATCAGGCAGATGGCAATCAAGGTGTTCGCTGACGGTGCAAACCTCGAGGGCATGCTCGACATGTACGAGAACGGCAACGTTCAGGGTTTCACGACCAACCCGTCCCTTATGAAGAAGGGCGGCGTGACGGATTACCGCGCGTTTGCCAAGGAGGTCCTGGCCCATATCACCGATGTGTCCGTCTCGTTTGAGGTCTTTGCCGACGACGTCGAGACCATGGAGGTCGAGGCGCGCGAGATCGCTACCTGGGCCGAGAACGTCTACGTCAAGATTCCGTGCGTGACCACCAAGGGCGAGTCCACCGCCGAGCTGGTGCGCAAGCTTTCGGCCGACGGCATCAAGGTCAACGTCACCACCATCTTTACGCCTACGCAGGTCGATGAGATGGTCGAGGCCGTTGACACCGAGACGCCGTCCATTATCTCGCTCTTTGCCGGCCGTATCGCCGATACCGGCGTCGACCCCATTCCGTTTATGACGGAGTCGGTCAAGAAGGCCGCCGCCAAGCCCAACTGTGAGGTCCTGTGGGCGTCCACGCGCGAGCTCATCAACATTTACCAGGCAGAAGCCTGCGGTTGCCAGATCATTACGGTGCCCAACAGCATCCTGGCCAAGCGCAAGAATATCGGTCGCGACCCGTACGAGGTCTCGCTCGACACCGTGCGCGGCTTTGCCAAGGATATCGCCGCTTTGGGCTTCCATATTCTGCCGTAACGCGAACACTGGCTACGCCGCGGGCTGCTCGCCCCGGCCTTTCCTTTCCCTATCGCTCACGCGCTTCGCGAGGGTCGCGCTAGGCAAAGGAAAGGCCGAGGCTGCCGACACGAGCTTGCCAGCAAGTTGGCGCTTGGCTTCCATATCCTGCCGTGGGCAAAGGTACCCCCGCCTGCGCCGTGCAAAATTGAGAGTATTCAGCAAGGTAAAGGCTTTTCCCAGTTGGGTGAAGCACGGAACAGCCCCCGTTCTGGCTCTAATGTCGCTAAAACGGGGGCTGTTTTTGACGTTATTGTCTCTGTGGGGCGTTCGGAACGGCGGAAATTGCAGAATACTCGCGATTTTGCACATCGCTACAGGGGGTACCTTTGCTTTGGCGGTTTACTTGCCCTGCACCATGGTGAGCGAGATCTTCTTGCGGTCGCGATCGACCTTCTCGACCCACACCTTGACCGTATCACCGACGCGCACCACGTCGCTCGGGTGCTTGACAAAGCGGTTGGCCAGCTTGGAGATATGTACGAGGCCGTCCTGGTGCACGCCCACGTCGACGAAGGCGCCAAAGTCCACAACGTTGCGCACTGTGCCCTTGAGCTCCATGCCGGGCTCCAGGTCGTCGATGGAAAGCGCTGAGCGGCTAAAGACCACCTCGGGCGCATCGTCGCGCGGGTCGCGACCGGGCTTCTTGAGCTCGTTGACAATGTCGATGAGCGTTAGGGTGCCGCAGTCCAGGTCGCTTGCCAGCGCCGAGATGCTGCCCAGACGGCGCTCGATGTCGGGCACGCCGCCACGGCTGAGCTCGCTTGCCGCAACGCCGGCGCGCTCCAGGACGGCCGTTGCCACCTCGTAGCTCTCGGGGTGGACGCTTGTCGCGTCGAGTGGGTTCTTGCCGCCGCTAATGCGCAAAAAGCCCGCGGCGTTGAGATATGCCTTGGGTCCCAGCTTGGGGACCTTCTTAAGCTGACGGCGATCGGTAAAGGCGCCATTTTCCTCGCGGTAGGCCACGATGTTTTTGGCCACGCTCGGCGTAATGCCCGATACGTATCCCAGTAGGCTCGCGCTCGCGGTATTCACGTCGACGCCCACGTGGTTAACGACGTCCTCCACCACGTGGCCCAGGGTGCGTGAAAGCTCGGCCTGGTCAAGGTCGTGCTGGTACTGGCCAACGCCGATGGACTGGGGCGGGATCTTGACGAGCTCTGCCAGCGGGTCCTGCAGACGGCGGCCCAGGCTCATGGCGCCACGCACGGTGACGTCCAGATCGGGATACTCCTGGCTGGCGAGCTCGGAGGCGGAGTACACCGATGCGCCGGCCTCGTTGACGATGGTGTATCGCAGTCCAGGCGCCTGCTCGGCAATGAACTCCGAGACGACTTCCTCGGTCTCGCGGCTGGCGGTGCCGTTGCCGATGACGATGGTGTTGACGCTGTCCTTTTTGACGAGGCGGGCGAGCTCGCGCTTGGTGCCGGCGACGTCGTGGCGCGGCTTGGTGGGGTAGACCACGCCGTGGTCGAGCAGCTTGCCGGTCTCGTCCATAACGGCGACCTTGCAGCCGGTGCGGTATCCCGGATCGAGCGCGAGCACGCGGGCACCGCGCACGGGGCGTGCCGAGAGCAGGCCCTCGAGATTCTTGGCAAAGACGTTGATGGCCTCGGTCTGGGCGCGGACGGTGAGCTTAGCACGGGCCTCGCGCTCCAGCGAGGGAGCCATGAGGCGCTTGTAGCCGTCGGCGATAGCGGCGTCAAAGACGGGCGCGAAGACGCCCTGGCGTCGGGGCCAACGGCTGCCGAGGCGTGCCGTGGCGGCAGCGCCGTCGACGTTCACGCGCACGCGGAGCTTGCCCTCGCGCTCACCGCGGTCGATAGCCAGCACGCGGTGGTTGGGTATACGGCGCAGCGGCTCGTCATAGCTGTAGTACGGCTCGTAGGGAGTTTTTTCGGCGGGGTCGGTGGCCTCGACGACGATGTCGGCGGTGTTTTGCGTAAAGGCGCGCAGGTCGGCGACGTTCTCGGGGTCCTCGGCCACCGTCTCGGCCACGATGTCCGCCGCACCGGCGAGCGCCTTCTCGGGCGTGTCGAAGCCGGCCTCCTCGTTGACGTATGCCGCGGCGGCGTCGAGTGCGCTGCCCTTGGCGGATGCCTGCATGATGATCATATTGGCGAGCGGCTCCAGGCCGGCCTCGCGGGCCTTCTGTGCGCGGGTCATGCGCTTTTTGCGGTAGGGCTTGTAGAGGTCCTCGACACGCTGGAGCTGTGTGGCCTCGCGAATCTGCTGTTCGAGTTCGGGCGTGAGCTTGCCCTGGGCGTCGATGAGCAGAATGACGTCCTCCTTGCGCTGCTCAAGATTGCGCAGGTAGGACAGGCGCTCGTCGAGTGCGCGCAGGGCGACGTCGTCCATGCCGCCCGTGGCTTCCTTGCGGTAGCGCGAGATAAAGGGAATGGTGTTGCCCTCATCGATGAGCTTGACGGCTGCCTCGATGTTGGCGGTCTTAAGATTGAGCTCGTGGGCGAGCTGAGCGATAAGATCCATGAAACTCCTTGCGTTTGAGGTGCGTTTGCAGCACAGAGCTACCAAGGATACCACCCGTCCCAAAAGACTGTTTTGGGGCGAACGAATCAAGTCGAGGTGCAAAATAGCCCCCGCCCCAGAAAAAACGTCGGCAAGGTAGCAAAATGCCCCGCGGGCAGGAGGCTGCTCGTGGGGCGAAGAAGAGGGGCTTATTGGTGGCGGACCGAGGGGCTCGCATGGGGTTTCTGCCGCGGCCGCTCTTAAGGCATTACAGCTCGACGAGCTGGCCGGTTTCGGCGGCCTCCTTGATAGCGTTGAGAAGCGTGAGCGTCTTAACGTTGTCGGCGGGGGTCACGACGGGCTCGACCTCGCGGCGGACAACCTTCACAAAGTGCTTGAGCTGCATCTTGTGCGGCAGCGCCGGGTCGACGGCCGGGATCTCCATCTGCAGCGGCTTGTGCCAGTTGGAGGCGCCGTCGTAGGAGAACTGGTGCAGGCGGGGCAGCGATAGGGCGCCCAAGGTTCCGCCAATAAAGTAGGCGTCGGCGTCGAAGGGGCGGTACTGCGGATCCTCGCGAGCGGTTGCCTCCCAGTTCCAGGGGCTGGCGGTGGCGTCGGAGATGGTCATGCTCGCAAGCGCGCCATCGGCAAAACGGACGTTGACCACGGCGGAGTCCTCGGTCTCAAAACCGCGGGCGGCGCTGGACCGCATGCCCTGGACGGCAACGGGCTCGCCCAGCAGGTAACGGAGCAGGTCGACGTCGTGAACCAGGTTGACCAGGATCGGGCCGGCACCCTTCTTGCGGCGCCACTCGACGTCGAAGTACTCGTCATTCTTATAGATCATGTAGTGGAAGCTCGACACGGTGAGCTTGCCCAGCTCGCCGGACTCGATGATCTCCTTGGCCTTATTGACGAAGGGGTTGTGGCGACGGTGCTGACCCACGAGCACGGGTACACCGGCGGTCTCGGCCTCGGCGGCGAAGGCCTGGGCATCCTCCAGGTCGTTGGAGATCGGCTTTTCGACCAACGGCACGATGTTGCGCTTGATGGCCTCGCGGGCAACGCCCAGGTGCAGGTCGTTGGGCGTGGCGATGATGACGGCGTCGGGCTTGACCTCGTCCATCATCTGGGCGGGATCGGTATAAAACGGCACGCCGGCGGCCTCAGCCGTGGCGCGGGCGCCCTCAAAGGCGTCGGCGATGGCGACGAGCTCGGTCTCGGGCTCCTCGGTGACAAAGCGGATGTGGTTGCGGCCCATGGCGCCGGCGCCGATAACGGCAATGCGGACGGGGTTGAGCTCAGACATTTCGACTCCTTAATACTGGTGGCGGTGGAATGCGACAAAGGGGCTGTCCCTTTGCCGCATTGGCAATTACTAAGCGGACTTCTTCTTGCTGTCGGAGACCATCATGTAGACGGTGAGCACGACGGCGATGGCGGCGATTACGATGGCGCCGTAGAAGGACTGCTGGTAGGCGGCGCTGCCGGCCTCGGCGTGATACAGCACGGCGGTGATGGGCTGGCTGATCCAGGTGGAGGCGGCGTAACCCAAAAACATGATGCCGTAGTTGACGCCGATGTTGCTGGTGCCAAAGGCGCCACCGGTGAGCGGCGGGTAGATGACGAGCAGGGCGCCAAAGCTAAAGCCGAGCAGGGCGAGCGCCACAAAGAACATGCTCTGTGTAAAGCTCATCGACATGATGACGAGCGCGACGATGGTGACGACAAGGCTGATGAGCAGCGACTTATAGGCGCCGAGCTTGTCGATGATCTGGCCAAAGGACAGACGGCCGACCAGGTTGGCGCAGGTGTTGACGGAGACGACCACGCCGCCGAGGGCGACGGCCGCGGCGCTCGTGGGGTCGGCGAAGAGCTGGACGGCGGCGATGGAGGCAACCTTGCCCACGAGCAGGGTGCCCGCGGTGGCGGCAAAGGCGAAGGTGACGATGAGGACCCAGAAGCGCGGGGTCTTGACCATCTCGCCCGGGGTGAGGTCGCCGAAGGTGCCGGCATGCGCGCCGCCCTTGGGGGCCTCGAAGCCCTCGGGCAGCCAACCGGCCTCAGGGGCCTTCAGGAACAGGGCGGAGACGGCGATCGTCACAAAGAAGATGACGCCGAGTGCCTTGAGGGCGTCAAAGATGCCCAGGCTCGGGATGAGCAGCGAGGCGAGCACCGGGGACAGTACAGCGGGGCCGGCGGTCGAAGCGGCCAGGGTGATGCCGGAGGCGAGGCCCTTCTTGTCGATGAACCACTTTTGGCCGGTGGTGAGCGCCGGGTTGTAGCCCAGGCCGTTGCCGATGGCGGCGACGAGCGAGAACCACAGGTATAACTGCCACGGCTCGGTGACGGTGCCGGACATGAACCAGCCCAGGCCGTAGCACACGGCGGCGGCGATAACGACGTTGCGCGGGCCGATCTTATCGGAGATGCGGCCGGCGAAGATGCCCGTCACGGCCATGATGGTCTGAAAGACCGGGAAGGCCCAGGTAAGGGCGCTCGACCACTCGGGGTAGACGGCGAGCAGGTTCTTGCTCACGACGGAATACAGCGCGATGGAGCTGATGAAGAACATGGTGACGCACGCGGCGGAAAGCACGACGGCGCGACCCTTGTTGGAGTTGGTGGAAGCCATTGGACTCTTTCTGATCGATACGGGGGAGGAGCGGGCGTGTCCGCGGGACCTCCCTGTCAGGTTGGTTTACTGGTCAGTCGGCTTGGCGACGCCGGACTCATCGGACCAGAGCTCGACACCCTTGTTCTTAAGGTAGTTGTCGGCATAGGCGCGACGGCCGCCGGGCTTGGCGGTGAGGTCGCCCATCATGTTGGAGAAGCCGCCGTCGACCTTGATGGCGTCGCCGGTGGTGAAGTCCGAGCGCGTGGACGCCAGGAACATGACGGCGTTGGCGATATCGCTGACCTCGCCGATGCGGCGCGTGGCGATCAGACGGCTGCGGCTCTTTTCGACATCGGGGTCTTAACGAAGCAGGGTTCGACGCAGTTGGAGCGGACGCCGTAGGGGCCCCACTCGGCGGCGAGCATCTTGGACATCATGTTGACGCCCGCCTTGGTGGAGCTGTACACGCCCGAGAACGTCTCGGGGGAGTGACTGGCGACGGTCGAGATGTGCACCAAGCGGCCCTGGCCGGCCTTGATCATCTCGCGACCAAAGCGCTGCGAGGTGATGAAGTAGCCGGTGAGGTTGACGTTGAGCACCTGCTCCCAGTCGCTCAGCGGCAGGTCCTCCATGGCGGCGAAGCGCAGGATGCCGGCAGTGTTGACGAGGACGTCGACGTGGCCGAAGTCGGCGATGGTGGCATCGACGGCGGCCTGAACCTCGGCCTCGTTGGTGGCGTTCATCTTGTAGCCCTCGGCGTGGATGCCAAACTCGGCGGCGAGGTCGGCGGCTGCGGCCTTGACCTTCTCCTCGTCTAGGTCGAGCAGGACGACGTTGGCGCCGTTGCGGGCGAACTCGCGGCAAATCTCGACGCCCATACCGCCGAGCGCGCCAGTCACGGCGCAGACATCGCCCTCGAGCTTAAGCCAATTGCTCATAGGAACTTCCCTTCTTGTGCCTCCCGGTGGGTCGCTCCCGTTAACCGACCCACGTGGTTTTTGCTGGTTATCGTATGCTTTGCATTTGCGCAGGTGAATTGCATATTTGTTAGAATGGCGTTAATCGTAGGTTTACACTGTGCGATGCAGTTTATTCTCAATTGAGCGCGTGACCTGCGAAAACAACCCCCTATGGCACCATGTGGCCACGGGCGCGAAAACGGGAGATTGACGTGTACGATCGACGACTTGAGGCCATATCGGCCGCCGCGGAGCTGGGAAGCTTCTCGCGTGCGGCGGCAAAATTGCGCGTGTCGACCCCGGCGCTCGTCAAACAGGTGTCGGGATTTGAGGCCGAATTTGGTATCACGTTGTTCGAGCGCTCGCATTCGGGTGTTAAGGTGACGCCGGCGGGCGCTCTGCTGGTGGATGACGCGCGCTCGATCATGCGGCAGTCCGAGGACGCGCTGCGCCGCGCCCGACGCGCGGCGGGCGATGGCGGTGCCGTGCGCCTGGGTGTGTCGATGATGTGCCCGGGGCGCCAAACGCTTTCGATGTGGACGGGCATCCACGATCTGGAGCCGTCGCTGCGATTTGAGATTGTGCCGGTAAGCGACCTCTACGACGAGCGCGAGACCGTCATGCGCAGCTTGGGCCGCGAGGTCGATGTGGTGCAGTCGAGTTTTTCGACCCCGCGCTGGGGTGACGCCTGCCAAAAGCTCCGCATTGTCAACGTGCCGTTTTATATCGACCTGCCGCGCACGAGCCCGCTGGCGCGCAAGAATCGCATTACGGTCGCCGACTTGGAGGGTATGCGTCTGCGCGTGCTCCGCCACGGCAACGACGCTATGGACAGCCTGCGTATCGATCTGTTGGCCGACGGCGGCGTAGACGTGATCGACGTGGACAGCTTTGACTTTGCGCTCTTTAACGAGGCAGAGGAAAAGGGCGACGCGGTGCTCACCTGCGGCGCATGGTCGGGGGTGCACCCGGCCTTTGTGGGCGTGCCGTTCCTGTGCGGGCGAGAGGTGCCGGTCTTTTTGCACTATCCGCTCGAGCCCACCCTCCAAGTACAAAAATTCGTCAACGCCATGGCCCAGCTTCTCACCTAGCTCACCTGGGACGGGGCTCTTTTAGCTACTTCGAAGATGATTTTTCTGGGACGGGGTACCGAATGATTATTAAATCCCCGTCCCAGAAAAATCATCCTTACAAAATGAGGCCCTGGCCAAATGGCCAGGGCCTCACCAACTTTTATTCTGTTTTAATGACGGGTTGATTGCGCGCAGGAGGTCTCCCAGGCGGGCCGGGGTGTAACTTCCGCGCGCAGTTTCGCAGCGAAGCGAGAATGTTTGAGCACGGAGGTTACACCCCGGCCCGCCTGGGAGACCTCCGTGGAACAAACCTACCTACTCGAGCTCAAACGCTCCGGTATAGAGCTGATAGTAGTATCCGCGCTTGGCGATCAGCTCGTCGTGGTTGCCGCGCTCGATGATGCGGCCGTGGTCCAGACAGATGATTGCGTCGGAGTTGCGCACGGTGGACAGGCGGTGCGCGATGACAAACGTCGTGCGGCCTTCCATGAGCTTATCCATGCCCGCCTGCACGATGGCCTCGGTGCGGGTGTCGATGGAGCTCGTGGCCTCGTCCAGGATCATTGCCGGCGGATCGGCGACGGCAGCGCGTGCGATCGAAATCAGCTGGCGCTGGCCCTGCGACAGCTGTGCGCCGTTGCCGGTGAGCATCGTGTCGTAGCCGTCGGGCAGGCGGGTGATAAAGTCGTCCGCGCCCGCGAGCTTGGCCGCCGCGATGCACTCCTCGTCGGTGGCGTCCAGGTTACCGTAGCGGATGTTATCCATCACGGTGCCGGTGAACAGGTTCACGTCCTGCAGCACGACGCCCAGCGAGCGGCGCAGATCTGCTTTGCGAATCTTATTGACGTTGATGCCGTCGTAGCGGATCTTGCCGTCGGCAATGTCATAGAAGCGGTTGATGAGGTTGGTGATGGTCGTCTTGCCGGCACCGGTGGCGCCGACAAACGCGACCTTCTGGCCCGGCTTGGCGTATACAGACACGCCGTGCAGCACCTCGTGGTCGGGCGTGTAGCCAAAGTCGACGTTGTCCATGACCAGGTCGCCGCGCAGCGGTACGTACTCAATCTCGCCGGTTGCACGGTGCGGATGTTTCCATGCCCACATGCCGGTGTGGTGGTCGGCCTCCTCGAACTGCCAGGTATCGGGGTTCACCTGCGCGTTGACGAGCGTCACATAGCCTTCGTCGGCCTCGGGCTCCTCGTCGATGAGCTCAAAGATGCGGTCGGCGCCGGCGAGGCCCATGACCACGGCGTTGATCTGCTGCGAGATCTGACCGATCTGTCCGCAGAACTGCTTGGTCATGTTGAGGAACGGCACCACGACGGCGATGGACAGTGCCATGCCCGAGATGCTCAGGTTGGGCACGCCCAGCGCCAGGAAAATGCCGCCTGCCAGTGCGACCAGTACGTAGAGCAGGTTGCCTAGGTTCATCAGGATGGGCATGAGGATGTTGGCGTACATGTTGGCCTTCTGCGAGACCTCGAAGAGCTTTTCGTTGCGCTCGTCAAAATCGGCCTCGGCGGCAGACTCGTGGCAGAATGCCTTGACGACCTTCTGGCCGTTCATGACTTCCTCGATATGGCCCTCGACCACGCCGAGCTCGGTCTGCTGTGCAATAAAGAAACGCGCGGAGTTGGAGCCGAGCAGCTTGGTCATAAAGGTCATAAAGGCGACGCCTGCCACAATGACCAGGCACATCCACACGCTGTAGTACAGCATGATAAAGAACACCGTGACGATGACGATGGTCGTCATGAGCAGGTTGGGCAGCGACTGGCTGATCATCTGGCGCAGCGTGTCGATGTCGTTGGTGTAGTGGCTCATGATGTCGCCGCGCTGGTGCGTGTCGAAGTAGCGGATCGGCAGGTCCTGCATGCGGTTGAACATCTTCTCGCGCAGCTTCTCGAGCGAGCCCTGCGTGACGATGGCCATGGCGCGGTTCCAGAACAGCGAGGACAGGATGCCGACGCCGTAGATGCAGGCGAGGGTGGTCACGAGCTGTGCAATCTTGGGCTCTGCGGCTTCCCAATCGCCCGACTGCCACGATTCGCTAATAATCTGCAGGGCGCTCTGAAGGAAGGTCGCGCCGATGGAGTTGATGATGGCGCAGAGCACCACGCCGACGACGACGAGGGGCAAAAGCACGGGGTAGAAGCCAAAGAGCGTCTTGATGAGGCGCGACATGGTGCCGCCCTTGCGGTTGAGCGCGCGCTCGGCAGTAGTTGCCTTACTCATGTGCCTCGCCTCCTTCCTGGATCTGGGCTTGCGTTGCGGATGCCTCGGTATCGGCCTCGACGGCCCCTTCGCCCTCGGCAGACATCTTGTTTTGTGAGGTAAAGGTCTCGCGGTAGATCTCGCTCGTCTTGAGCAGCTCGTCGTGGTTACCGATCTGCGCGATACGGCCGCCCTCCATGACGATGATGCGGTCTGCGTCCTGCACGGAGCTGATGCGCTGGGCGATGATGAGCTTGGTCGTGTTGGGCAGATAGCTTGCCAACCCTGCGCGGATCTTGGCGTCGGTCTTGGTGTCGACGGCGCTGGTGGAGTCGTCCAAGATCAAGATCTTGGGGCGACGCAGCAGGGCACGCGCAATGCACAGGCGCTGCTTCTGACCGCCGGAAACATTGGAGCCGCCCTGCTCGATCCAGGTGTCGTAGCCCTTGGGGAAGCCGTCGACAAACTCATCGGCGCAGGCCAGATGTGCCGCCTCGCGGACTTCCTCGTCGGTGGCGTTCGGGTCGCCCCAACGCAGATTCTCGGCGATGGTGCCGCTAAACAGTACGTTTTTCTGCAATACCATGGCCACTTGATGGCGCAGCGCGTCCAAGTCGTAGTCGCGCACATCCACGCCGCCCACGCGCACGGTGCCTTCGGTGGCGTCGTACAGGCGGGCGATGAGGTTTACGAGCGTGGACTTGGCCGAGCCGGTGCCGCCGATGATGCCGATGGTCTCGCCGCTCTTAATGTGCAGGTCGATATCGTCGAGCGCCTGGCGTTTCGCATGCGCGGAATACTTAAAGCTCACGTGGTCAAAGTCGATGGAGCCGTCGGCAACCTCGAGCACGGGCTCGGCGGGATCGGCGATCGTGGGCTCGGCGGCAAGCACCTCGGTAATGCGGTGTGCCGATTCGTCGGCCATGGTCACCATGACAAAGATCATCGACAGCTGCATCAGGCTCATGAGGATCTGGAAGCCATAGGTAAAGATCGAGGAGAGCTGGCCTACGTCGAACAGCGTGCCCTGGCTTGTGATGATGAGCTTGGAGCCCAGGTAGATGATGACGACAAACGCGCCGTTGACGCAGATGTTCATCATGGGGTTGTTAAAGGCGAGCAGCTTCTCGGCGCGGGTGAAGTCCATCTGGACGTCGCGCGCGGCGGTCGCGAATTTTTCCTTCTCAAAGTCTTCGCGTACGTAGCTCTTAACCACGCGCATGCCGGTGACGTTTTCCTCGACGGACTCGTTGAGCGCATCGTACTTGTGGAACACGCGCGAGAAGATGGGGCGCACCTTAAAGATGATAAAGAACAGTCCAAAGCCCAGCAGCGGAATGATGACCAGGTAGACCATGGCGACGCTGCCGCCCATGATAAATGCCATGGTAAAGGCGAAGATCAATACCAGCGGCGCGCGCACGGCGATACGGATGATCATCATAAAGGCCTGCTGCACGTTGTTGATATCGGTGGTCAGGCGCGTGACGAGCGAGGAGCTCGAGAACTCATCGATGTTGGCAAAGCTGAATGTCTGGATCTTGTAGAACAGGTCGTGACGCAGGTTCTTAGCGAAGCCGCAACTCGCATGGCTGCAGGTGACGCCGGCAGCGGCGCCAAAAGCAAGCGACGTCAGCGCGATGAGCACCAAAAAGCCCGCGGTGGGAAGCATCTCGGCTACGGTGGCGCCGTCTTTGATGGCGTCGATCAGGTTGGCGGTGATAAATGGAATCAGCATCTCGCAGAGCACCTCGCCAAGCACGAGCAATGGCGTGGCAACAGTGACTTTCATATAGTCGCGGATGCTGCCCATGAGGGTTTTAATCATCCAGTTCCTCCCAGGTTACACGGATTTTCTCGAGCATTTCGGCGAGCTGCTCGCGCTCGTCGTGGGTGAGGGCACTAAAGGCCTGCTCTCTAAAGCGAATGCGGGCTGCCTGGTCGATGCGGGCGTTTTCCCGGCCGGTTTCGGTCAGGCGAATGGTGAGCTGCCGTCGATCCTTGGGGTTACGGCTGCGCTCGATGAGGCCGTTGAGCTCGAGCTTGGACAGGATCTCGGAAAGCGACCCCGGCTTGAGGTCAAAGTGCATGCCGAGTTCCTGCTGCGACATCTCGCCGCCGGGTTGCTTGGCCAGCAGGCAGATGATGGGCGCCTTGCCGGACACGCCTCCGCCATGAAAATGCATGTAATGGCCGCAAAAGCCCAGGCCATTGAGGATGCGCTTGGCAAGCTTGTCTTCTGAGCTAACCGCTTCGGGTGCATCCGCCGGCTGTGACGGGTCGCCGCCGGGCTCGTGCGAACAAAGGTTAAGAGGTTCATCGCACATGAATTAGTGTTGCTCCTTTCTTTAGTTAGGTAGTGGAATTGTTTTGTGCCTAACCAATCTAGGAGCATGAGAAATGAATGTCAAGGTACCAAAGTAGTTGTTGCGCGGTTTTACCAAACCGCGTAACGGCTCGACGCTGCGCGGGCCGCATTTGGACAATCTGACGTTCAACTTCAAGGGCGCGACCAGAAGGTCAGCGCCCTTTCGTTTCACGTCACCTTGTCACAAATGCGACCCGCTCGCTGTCGCTGCCAAAACATCGGCGTTGTTATGAGTAGTCATTGGGGACGTTCTTAAACGACTAGCTTCCTTCTTTCCGTAACCTTTCCGCAACAATTTGCCCTTCGCGCTGCCCGACTTCGCTCGTAACGTCCCCTGCGCTACACTTAGTCGCACTGTGGCGCTGCTGCGCCGTGCCCGAACCAAGGGAGACCCTCATGAAGAATACTCAGCTGCTGCTGATCAACGATATGTGCGGCTACGGCAAGGTCGCGCTCTCCGCCATGCTGCCGGTGCTGTCGCATATGGGCTACCGCATCCACAACCTGCCGACGGCGCTGGTGTCCGATACGCTCAACTATCCCAAGTTCTACATCCACGACACCACAGAGTACGTGCGCCAGAGCCTCGCCATCTGGGAGGAGCTCGGCTTTGAGTTCGACGCCATTTCGACCGGCTTTATCGTGACCGAGGAAGAGACGCGCATCATTTCGGACTTCTGCCACCGTCGCGCGCAAAAGGGTACCAAGGTGTTCGTCGACCCCATCATGGGCGACAACGGCAAGCTCTATGCGGGCGTGCCCGAGTCCACGATTGGCCTTATGCGGCATCTGCTGGAGTGCGCAGACTACGCGGTGCCCAACTATACCGAGGCGTGTCTGCTTGCCGACAGGCCTATCGCCGAGCAAATTACGCCCGATGAGGCCCGCGACCTTGTGGACGCTGTGCGCGAACTGGGTGCCAAGTCGGTGGTCATTACGAGCGCCGTAGTCAATGGCACGAACGCGGTTATCGGTTACGACCATGTGGCGGGGGAGTACTTCACGATTCCCTTCGACCTGATCCCGGTTTACTTCCCGGGCACGGGCGACACGTTCTCGGCGGTGCTCGTCGGCCGCGTTATGGCCGGTTGGAGCCTGCAGCGCGCGACGAGCGATGCCATGCGTGTGGTAGCGGAGCTCATCGAGCGCAATGCCGACCAGGAGGATAAGTCCGCCGGCCTTCCCATCGAGGCCTGCCTGGATGTGATTGACCATGAGTAACGCCGACGAGAGCAGCACCGAGGCGGCGGGCGAGAACAAGCCGCTCGGTGCCCCGCGCGGCAGGCGCCCACGTATTCGCATTAGTTGCGTGGACCAGTTGGGCACATGCCGCTGCCATCACGGGCACAAGCCGGGTGACGTTTTCGACTTCGACCGAGACCGCGGCAAGATGTGCGCCATGGCCTGTCACGTGGGCTTTCCCTATATCGATATCTTGCGCTATGGCGGAACCGTGCCCGGCAACGAGCCTGGTACGGCAAAGTTCTGCTGTCCCGAGGTCGATACGCTGAACGTCTGGCTTGCCGAGATCGTCGACGAGTAGTCGAGCGCAATGTGACAAAGGGACAGTTCTTTTGTCACATTCGCCGGTGGTGCCCCTTCTATTATGCTTGTAATCTCAAATCTCTGTATTTCATCCGATTTTAGGTTCTAAAAATCCTACATTTCATCGATAATCAAGCGCATAAAACTTTGCATTTCATTTGATGACACTGAGGGGAGAGCCTATGCTGCGCAGGAAAATAGCTGCAGAGCTGGAGCGCTGGCTGAAGTCTGCCGAGCAAAAGGCCTTATTCATTACGGGTTCTCGCCAGATTGGCAAAAGCTATTCGATTCGCGCATTTGGCAAAGCCAACCATGCAACCTACATCGAGCTTAACCTCATGGAAAATCGCCAGGCAAAAGATGCTCTTCTCGAAGCGCGGGATGCCGATGATTTCATCAGCAGGGTGACGCTTCTTTCGGGAAAGTCGATTGCACCAGGCAAAACGCTCGTGTTTATCGATGAGGTCCAAGAGGCCCCCGACATCATGACGATGGCAAAGTTCCTTGTTGAGGACGGGAGGTGCCGCTGGGCGTTTTCGGGGTCAATGCTCGGGACCCAGTTCAAGGGCGTCAGGTCCTATCCCGTGGGGTATGTCCACGAGCTTAGGATGTTCCCGCTCGATTTTGAGGAGTTTTGCTGGGCAATCGGGGTGAGCGAAGGGGCTCGCCAAACGATACGCGACGCGTGCATCAGCGAGAGGCCCATTCCTGGTTACATTCATGACGCGATGATGGCAAACTTCAGGACCTATACCGTTGTCGGCGGAATGCCGGAGGTCGTGCAGCGTTTCCTTGACACGCAGGGCGACCTTGCCTCTGTTCGTCAGCTACAGTCCGAGCTCAACGAACAGTACCGACGGGATATTTCCAAGTATGCAAGCGGGCGTGCCCTTCAGGTGCAGAGCATCTACGATCAGCTCCCCATTATGCTTGAGGGCGAACACAAGCGTTTCGTGCTCAATTCCATTGACCCCAAGGCGCATTATGAGAAGTACCAGCGAGATTTTGTCTGGCTTGTCGATGCCGGCGTTGCTCTCAAAGCCGATATCGTAACCGAGCCAAAGTCGCCCCTGCTCAAGACGGCACGGCCATCGCGGTTCAAGCTATACCAATCGGATACGGGCATGTTGATGGCGCGCTACCCCGTTGGAGTCGCCCAAGCGGCGTATCTTGATAGCAAGGAGCCCAATCTGGGCGGTATTTACGAAAACGTGGTGGCCCAGCAGCTGGCTGCCCAAAATCGCCAGCTTTACTACTATCAGACAAAAAAGCGCGGCGAAGTGGACTTTGTGGTCGACGGACCGGATGGGACGGCCGTTCCGATCGAGGTTAAATCGGGCTCCTATTACCACGCGCACGCCGCGCTCGGTCATGTGCTTGATACTGCCGAATATGGCGTAAGGCTCGGGATTGTTTTCTCGAAAGGCAACGTTGAGCGCAACGGAGCGGTTCTCTATTTGCCGCTATATGCGACCTGGGCCCTTTCGGATGTTTTGGGCGACTCCTGCGCCGAGGGGATAAAGCTGGAGGTCAAGCCGGTCTAGGGCCAGTCCCTTTATCACATTCATGAGTGTGGATTTTCTCCCGTTTAGAGCGCACTCGAACGCTCAAAGTGGGGGAAATCCACGCTCGTTTTTGCCGATGGCGTGGCCCGTGTGCCCGCGCCGCCCGAGCGCCTACAGTTGCTCGAGCATAGCGGTGCAACCGGCGAGTACATCGCGGTAGGTGGCGTCGAAATTGCCGGTGTACCAGGGGTCGGCCACGTCGCCGGGGCGATCGGTCCAATCGAGCAGGCGCGAGATCTTGCCATCGGGGTCCTTCCCAAAAATTCGGTACAGGCCGCGGGCGTTCTCGTCGTCCATATAGACAATGTGATCCCAGTCGCCATACTCCGCGCGACGCACCTGACGTGCGCGATGTGCGACGACGGGAATCCCGACCTCGCGTAGCTTGGCAACGGTACCGTGGTGTGGCGGGTTGCCGATCTCCTCGGTCGAGGTCGCAGCGGAGTCAATGACAAACTCGCCCGCGCGCCCGGCGCGCCGCACCAGCTCGGTAAACACCGACTCAGCCATCGTCGAGCGGCAGATGTTGCCGTGGCAGATAAACAGTACACGTTGCATATGCGGTTTCCTTTCGATCGCCATCATCGAGCTCGAGTATCGCATCTACGCCTGCGCCAGCGCCCTCTTGCGTTCCCAGCGAGCCAACTTAATCGTCACCAGCGTAAGCACCCAGGCCACAAGCGAGAACGCGGCACCCACTGCGCCTACATATGCAATGCCAGCTCCGCTTACCACGGCACCGCCCACCGCGGTGCCAAACGAAATGCCGACATTAAACGCCATGGGTTCTACCGAGCTCGCGAGCACCATCGATTTGGGATGGTGGCTGCGAGCCACGTCCATAAAGTGCGTGATGCACGACACCGAGAACAGGTACATGAGCATCGCCAGGCTAAAGACAAAGACAAGTGCGAGCGGCATGGCAGCGCCCACGGCAAACAACCCAAACAATGCCGCTGCCTGCAGCACAAACGTAACCAGCAGTGCCTTCATGCCAAAGCGCGCGTCAATCCATCCGCCCAGGATGTTCGAAACCAGGCAGAACACGCCGTAGGCCATGAGCGTGGTGCTGGCTTCGACCGTGCCCATACCCAACACCTGCTCCAGATAGGGCGTCACGTAGCCGTAGAACACATAGACCGACCCCACGCCAAACAAGAAGATGAGCATACCGGTGATGATGCTCGGCTCGCGTAGCAGCCCCGCCTGCTCGCGAAAGGTGGCGGGCTCGTCGGTTTGCCCAGCGCGCGGCATAAACATCACGAGCGCTCCGCAGATCAGAACGGCAAAGGTCAGCGTGCCGTACATGGCCACGTGCCAGTCGAGCGTGTCGGCCACAAACTTGCCGATCGAAGTGACAAAGACCATTGCCACGGAAAACGCACCATATACCACCGAGATGGCAAGCGAAGTTTGCTGCGGAGACAGAAGCTCGGGGATGTACGTCACGCCCACGGCGAGCAGTGCGCCCGAGACGGAGCCCAGGATGATGCGCGAGATGAACAGCACCTGGAAGTTGGGCGCCAACGCCATGACCAGGTTGCCGAGCACAAAGACGATGCTGTAGCACACGAGCAGCTGGTAGCGGCGAAAACGCCCCGTGCTGAGCGCGAGCACCGGCGTCGAGATAGCGTAGATCAGTGCGAACACGCTAATAAGTTGGCCTGCGGTGGCAAGCGATACGCCGAGTTCCGTCGCTAGGTCGCTTTCGATGCCGATGACCACGAACTCGGAGCAGCCGAGCGAGAATCCCAACAGCACGAGCAGCGCCAGGCAAAGATTGGTGCGCGCGGGGGAGAGCGCGGCGGCGGTTGACTTACTTTTTGGCGTGGTTGCGGCGGTCAAGGTTGTCACTCCAATGTCGCGTGAATAAGCGGGATTCAATCCCTGCAACTCTAACAGAATGTGACAAAGGGACAGTCTCTTTGTCACATTCGCGGCGTGGCTGCCGCCTAAACCGTCACAACATTCGATGAAAATCTCGAAAACGAGGAAAAACGTCGAATGTTGTGACGGTTTTCGTGTCCGGCGCGGGTGAGCTTCGGTGCCGTCTGGGGGTATAAGACTAGCGAGTGTTTATTTGCGAGGCCTAAGGGGCGCCCCGTATGGATATCGATAACTTTGAATGGTGGTATAGCGAGGGCGAGGCTCCGGACGAGGAGTGGGACGAGCCCGCGTCGCGTGACGTGTCGAGCGACGAGGACGAGACCGGCAACGATGCCGCTGTCGAGCCTGATGCCGCCTCCGATGCCGCCGAGCCCCTGACCTTTGAGCAGGCTTGGGCCCAAGCCGAGGCCGATGAGGCTAAGGCCGATGCCACGGCCACACTCGGTGAGCCGGCGGACATGTCCATCTCGCCGGCCAAGACCCCGCAGCCGCGCCATAACATCGACCCCGACAGCACGGCATCCTTCAGTATTCTCGACGTGCCCTCGCAGGGTGCTCAGGCGCCCGCGCCCACACGTCGTCCCAATCTGTCTCGCGAGGAAGATGCAGGACGTCGCTCTCCGCTCGGCCCCATCCTTATCGCCTTCATGGCCGGCGTTATCGCATGCTCGGTAATTGGAAACGTCTGGAGCCATGTTGAACAACAGCGAAAAGACGCCGCCAAGGTCGAGATGTCTGTCGAGCAATCGCTCGGCCGCACGCGCTCGGTACATGTGTCGGTCGAGGTCAAGGACGGCGCGACGTGGGACACCGCGCGCGGCGACAGCCAAATGCTCATTCACATCGTGGGGCGCACGCTCAAAGGGCAGACGATTGACGAGTATCAATACGTCAATTCCGCTGGTGACGGCATCGAACTTAAGCCCGGCGACTACGAGCTCACCGTCGATGAACCGCCCGTCGCCACCGACGGCACGCGCTTCCGCGCCTCAAAGCGCATGGTCCCCGTGAGCTTTAACTCACAGGCGCCCGACACGGTCGACACCACACCGCAGGGCGGGTTCGACCTTTACGTGGATACCCAGTAGGAGCTCGCCGCTCATTCCGCTATGGCTACTCAATAATCGCCTGCTGCCCCGTCCCGCCGCCAAGAGTGGGACAATAGCCCTCGACACTATTGTTTACTTTTGGAGGAAGTAGCATGTCTACCGTCACTACCATCAAGCGCGGCGGTCTCACCGCGGCCATCGATTCCATGGGCGCCCAGCTCACGAGCCTTGCCCTCAACGGCAACGAGTATCTGTGGCAGGGCGACCCCGCCTTTTGGGGCAAGCATGCGCCCATCCTGTTCCCCATTGTGGGCTCGCTGCGCAACAACACGGCGACGTCTGCGGCTGGCACCTGCGAGATGCCGCGCCACGGCCTCGCGCGCATCGTCGAGCACAAGCTGGTCGAGGTTTCGGAGGACGGCTCCTCGGTAACGTACGAGATCACCGACACGCCCGAGTCGCTCAAGGCCTTTCCGTTCCACTTTAAGCTCAACATGACCTATGCCCTGACTGGTGACGCCACACTTACCCAGACCTTTGCCGTCACCAATACCGGCGACGTGGACCTGCCGTTCTCGGTGGGCGGCCACCCCGCATTTAACGTACCTGCTCCCGGTGCCGAGGACGAGGCATTCGAGGATTACGAGCTGGCGTTTACCGAGGCTTGGACTAATGAGGCTCCCATCATCACGCCCGACGGTCTTATGACGTTCGAGGGTAGTTATAAGGCTCCCGATAACTCGGACGTGCTGCCCATCACGCACCGCAGCTTCGATAACGACGCCATCATGTTCACCGATACCCCGGGCTCCACGCTCACACTGCGCGGCCGCAAGTCGGGCCACGGCGTCAAGATCGACTTTGAGGGCTTTAAGTACATCGGCGTGTGGTCTGCCGCCAACGACGCCCCGTTTGTGGCGCTCGAGCCCTGGACCGGTCATACCACCACGGACACCGAGGACGACGTCTTTGAGCACAAGGTCAACACCATCACCTTGGCTCCCGGCGAGACGGACAAGCGCAGCTTTAGCGTTACCTTGCTCTAGAGGTTCCGCCGCTCGGTCGATGCTGCGCGCCGTCCAGAGCGATAATTTGTCATTCAAAAGGCAAGGCATGACCAGAAGGTTTATGCCTTGCCTTTTTCATGCCTAGTCGTTGGGTGTTCCTATAGTTTTGTCAACCGTCGGGGCTACTCCCGGTAGGGCACCCGGTC